>NZ_JARWGJ010000160.1:0-25105 GCF_040409695.1 Longimonas sp. | reverse complement strand
CCATGTCGCCAAGGGCTGCTTGTGTGGGAAGGTGTTGGTCCATCTCCCTTCCAAGCCGCCTGCGGCGACATGGTTTTTTCTACCCCTGATTGGCATGTAACGTAATGGGGAGACCGTCTCACCTTTTCCTGTCCCAAAACGCGTTCTCCGAAGATGCCTTTCCTCAAAGCGCCTTACTCAAGGCGAAATAAAAGACGCGATCTGGTCATGCTTGCGACGCGCATCGTGATATCCGATCTCTAAGACGCGTTCTATGTACCCTCGTGCAAAGAGCAACACGCTCATCCAATCTGCATTGCGCAGTTCGCCTGTTCCCATGCCCCCTGCCAGATACCGGATGGTCGCCGGCAGCGCATCAACGTATTCGTGGGCAAATGCGCTCAGGTTCACCGACGGACGAATTTGGAGCAGGTCGATGACTCGCTCTTTGCCCCCCTCTGCCTGTCCGTTTCGGGCGGCCTTGCCAGCCACGAGACGATTGATCCGGCGCAGGTTCTCGGCATCTTGCTCCAGCGCATCCGTAAACACGGCGTTTACGAGCACCCCCATGATCTGTGCAAGGGGCGGATGGCCCTGCACCGATGGCTGGGCAGCTTCTTGCTGACTCGGCTTGTACCGATTCGCAATTACCATAATACGTGTAGCCCCAAGATGCACAGCCGGTGCCAGCGGGGCCATCAGGCGCACGCCTCCGTCGCCGTACCAGGCGTCGCCGATACGCACCGGCGGAAAGACCAACGGCAACGCCGTCGATGCCATAATATGATCGACTGTAAGCTGCGCCTGGCGCCCCACCCGGTCTGGGCGCTCCCACTCATCGAAGTCACATCCTTGCACCCACGTTACGGTCTGGCCGGTCGTATAGCTTGTTGTTACAACCGCCGCGCCCTTCAGCCACCCTGCACGCACATTGTGTGCAATGCCCTGCAGCCTGTTGTTGCGCGTGGCCATCTCCCGACTCAGAAACGTGCGTAGCGGACTCGGGTCGAGCACGCCGCGCTGCGGGGCGCCGTGTGTAGTGCGTGCCGCTGATCTCCGATCGGTCAAGAACTGGCGCATCACAGCAGGAACCGTGTTTACATCGAACACCCGGTCTGCCGAGAGGCGCTTCCAGTTTCGCAGGAGACTCTGGGTCGCCTGTGGAAACGTGCCGACATGGTTGGCCAGATGCGTCGTGTTGATCGCCCCGGCCGACACGCCCGTCAAAATGGAAAACCGAAATGACGGAAACGCCTCGGCCATGTAGTGAAGCACGCCTGCCTGATACGCCGCCCGCGCTCCGCCTCCCCCCAATACCAGCGCCACATCATGTGCACGGCCTGAAGCGCTCTCCTCTCCAGCACCCAGCATGCGCGTCAACGGTCCAGGCAAAATACGGTGGTACCAGCGTTCCATAGTATGGTCTATGCTTTATGCACTGTGCTTTTGAAGTTGAAGGGACTGCAACCGGAGTACGCGCCGAACCGCTCTATAGCTTTGTTGCAGCAAGCAGCGGCTCGTAACACCCTTGCATCAAACGCTTTCTGTTGCATAGGCCGCTGCATCTTGCCTACAGGTTACGCATATTGAAAACGTATGTCGTTTCACTATGCCGTTTAACTGTGCCCACACTTGCCAACCACGCCCCTCAACCATGCCCAATCTGCGGTCTCCCGAACGCGTTCTCTTCTTGTTTGTCGATGGCATCGGTCTGGGCCCGGATGAACCGTCTAACCCGTTGGTGAATGTAGGCCCCCACTGGGCACGTCTGGCCCAGAATGCGTCCTGGACGTGCGATACGCCGCCGGTTGATCGCGCCAACCATCTCTTTCGCGGGCTCGATGCGACCCTTCATGTAGATGGGCTGCCGCAGAGCGGGACCGGACAGGCGTCGCTATTTAGCGGAATCAACTGCGCAAAACGAGCCGGGCGCCACTTTGGGCCGTTTCCTCACTCCTCGTCGAAGCCTGTTCTGGCTTCGCATAGCCTCTTTCAGCGCGTGCAGCCACACCTTGCACCGGACGACTGCGCCTTTGCCAATGCCTACCCGCCTGTATTCTTTGAGCGCCGCGCTGCACGCGACCGGTGGACCGTCACTACGCTGTGCAGTAAACAGGCCAACGTACGCCTGCGTTCGACGAGCGACCTGCGTGCAGGGCATGCCCTTTCGGCCGATATTGTCGGATCGGCCTGGCTTGAGAAGCTCAATATTGCCATCCCGCAGCTCTCGCCTGCGCAAGCAGGGCGCCAGCTGTATACGCTCATGCAGCAGCACCGGCTTACGCTGTACGAATACTACGAAACCGACAAAGCCGGGCACGGGCGGTCGACCCTGAGTCCAGCAACCATTCTAAGCCGTCTGGATGCGCTGGTTGGCGGCATTCTTGAGTCGTTTTCCCCCCAGCGCGACCTGCTCTTGCTCTGCAGTGACCACGGCAACCTTGAGGTGCCCACCCAGAAGCCGCACACGCGCAATCCCGTTCCGTTTGTGGCTTACGGATGCGGAGCGCAGGCTTTTCAATCGGCTACGTCACTCATCGATGTAACCCCTGCCCTCTGTACACTGCTCACGTCTTAGCTGCGGGCCCCTCTCTCTCCACAGCTAACTGGTCGCGGCGCGTACAGGAGTTCTTCGTTAGCGCTCTGCAGCAACGTCTTGCATGCGCCCGTTAACCAGTTCATCAACCAGGCTATCTGCATTGTAGACGCGCCGTAGGGCTTCGATAATGCCACGGCTGTCTACGGCGATGGCACGAGCCTGCTCATCACGGTATAGGAAGCGGTTGGGCAGCGCCTCATAGTTGCTATCGAAAACTACACCGACCAGCTCCAGGCGGTCGTTGACCAACGGCGACCCGGAGCTTCCACCAGAAATGTCGACGGTCGATACAAGGTTGAGCGCTGTGTTGCGCAGCGTGCTATCGGCCTCGTGCACCATCCATCGCTCTGGAAGCTGCCACGCGCCGCCCTGTCTATCAGCTGCCCGGTCGTACATACCGCCAAAGGTAGTGTAAGGCTCGATAGCAGTTGTGTCGACTTGGTATCCCCGTACGCGGCCATCACTTACACGAAGCGTTGCATTTGCATCGGGAGCGATGCGGTCGCTGCCAAAGATAATAAGGCGTGCTTCATTCAGACGCGCATTGATCGACTGCTCAGAGGCATTGAAGTCCTGAATCTGCTCTACCACGCTAAAGTAAAGGGGGGCCAGCGCTTCCACCAGCTGTACTGAAGGGTCGTTGCTGTCTCGGTAGCCCCGGTCAAAGAGCCGGCTGGCGCCTTCTTGCGTACTGAGCCGGCTCTCTTCGACCAGCATCTCGGCCCACTGCAAGGGCGTGCGCTCTTCAAAGATGCGCTGCATGGTCGGGTCGCTGCTTCCGTAGCTCTCCCGAATCTCTTGCAGGCGCTGGGTAATCGCGGCTTGCTCTACCTCGGCCGGCCAATCCTCAATCTGATCTGCCTCGCGGCGCGCTTCAACGATCTCATTTGAGGTACCTCGCCGCCCGCCAAGCTGGTCCATATAGTAGCCGTACATGGCTCGTGTGATGATACGCGAACCTACGCGGGTATTCGCAAAGCCGTTGAACGCCCGGGCCCGGCGGTTCAACGAGGAGCGGGCCTCCTGGAGCTGGTCCATGTCGCGCGTAAGCCCGCTGTAATGCTGCCGCAGCGAGTCGACCGACCGGATGGAGTCTTGCAGCGCACGCTCGTTGGCTGTGCGTCGTGCAATGAAGTAAGGGTCGTCGAGTCCTTCAAGCTGTCCCTGCAGGCTCTTCTGCGAGTTTTTAAGCGAAACCAGCGTGTTGCCCAGCTGGGGCCAGTCGGCTGGACTGTTCTCTTCGAAGAAGGCTTCCATCGCTTCGATGCGCGGCTCCAGGAAACGCAGCTGGTCGGGAATGCTGAAGTCGCGCTGGTATTTCATCTGACTTACCGTGGTAAGGCGGCTCGTGCTTCCGGGAGTTCCTGCCGCAAAGACTGCCATATCGGCTTCACTGCCTGCAGTGTGGCTCCATTCGAAGTAGCGCTCAGGGGTGATTGGCTCGTCTTCGTCGTACACCCGGTAGAACGCAACGTCGAGGTTATACCGGGGATAGGTGAAGTTGTCTGTATCTCCACCGAAGAAGCCGACTTGCTGCTCGGGCGCCATAACCAGCCGCACGTCGGTGTAGCGACGATATGTATATGCTTTGTAGCGGGCGCCTTGATAGAGCGCCTCGACCGATACGCGCAGGGTTTCGTCGCGCTCCTGAGCCCGTTCGTTCAATTCGCGTTCGAGCGAGTCTACCCGCTCGCGCCGCACAAATGACCGCAGCGTGCGGGCGCCGCGATAAATGCGGTCGGTCACCTCTTCGACCTCGACGAGTTGATCAACGAACAGGTCGGGGGTTTCCCGCTCCTCACTCAGCGAGCCCGCTACGAATCCGCTTTCCCCAAGCGCCTCTCCCTCTTCAGAGACGGCCGTAATGTGCTCTCGCGCGCAGTGGTGGTTGGTCACCAGCAGACCGGTGTTCGACACGAATCCACCCGAGCAGGTATCGCTGAACCGCAGCGATGCCCGTTGCATGTGCGAGAGCCAGTCGTCGGAGGCGTCGACCCCGTATTCATCGTTGAGGTAGGACTGCGGAACGGCGTCGATCGCCCACATCTTGCCAAGATCAAAGGGGCGCACCTGCACGGTGTCGTAGCCAGCAGGCATCTCGGTAAGTAACTGGGATGGCATGCGCGCCTGCACGTCAGGCCCCTCTTCAGTTGACGCGGGTCGCTCGACGACAGGCACCGTGTCACGGGGCGCCGAGCATCCAGACGCTACAGCGATAAGGAAGCTTACAGCAATCAGTGCAATTGCTCCTTGCGGAAAACGGGAAGTAGATAGACCGTTCATAGGGTACACGTAAGCATCGGAAATAGAAAGAAGCAGGTGCGAACTGGCCAGCTGAAGGAGAGCTGAAAGGGACGTGCACTCCCATCCAACAAGTACGCTGTGCGCACGGTTATAAGTGGGGGCTCACGGCAGTCAAGCAGAGCTACTGAAAGCCTAAACCAAAAAATTAAAGATGGCTCATACACAACAAGTATACCCACCATGCGGCACATCGTTTTACGTCTCTTGCTGATCCTCGCTTCTGCACCCGCTCGCCCCCGTTTCTTGTGGCCAGGATTTCTTGTGGCCAGGATCTCATGACAAGGTGTACATGTATTCTTGCTGATCTACTTAATTGACCTATCTTAATTGACATAACGGCCCGCTACTTTTGGACGTATGTGATTTTAGGCGTATGTGAAGTTCACCAAATGAGGAACCCCCCAATTCTAAAAACAATATAGAGCATCTGCTTGCGAAAGTGGCGGAATTGGTAGACGCGCGAGGTTTAGGACCTCGTGCCCGTTAGGGCGTGGGGGTTCGAGTCCCCCCTTTCGCACTGTGTGCACTTTGCATCGGACGCATATCAGATGCCGGTTGTATATCAGCTGTACAAACAAAAAAGCAAAGAGGCCAGGTGAAGCATTGATGCTTCTTGGTCTCTTTGCTTTTTTATTTAACTCATGTGCCTGCAGCAGAAATCTATACAGTTTGCACTCCTTTTATCGTACTAATGAGATAAAGACAATTTCTTTTGCCTTAGAGCGCACTGCTCTGCGTTGCATGGACGCTGCGCTACTTCAATTCTCGCAGTTCGTCTATGCCGAGCTTCTTTTTGATCTTGCGGTAGGTCTCCCAGTCAATCAGAACCGCATAAGGGTCGTTGTTTTTCTGGATGAGCACCCCGTTCTGGGTTTTACGGACATGCTCAATCAGCTCAGACGTCTCTGAGCGCAGTTCAGTGATTGTCGCAATGGCGTCGACGCCTTCAGTGTTATACATGGATAGTAACCGTCTATGAAAGAATCTATTGGGCTCTCAAGCAACACGCGAGTTCGATGCACTGCCATGAACGTAGCAGCCCACCAGCACAACGAGAAAAGAGACCAACACTACTTTTGCGTGTATCTGTGTGACGAAATCATACTACGATAGTTACCACCTATACAGTTTTTTAAAGTAATAAAGCAACTCGTTAACTGATACTTTATTCTAAAGCATCTGTTCACTACGTGTTCACTTGTTTAATTAAGCAGATCGTTGTAGGTCGATGAGTGTGACGGATCTATGCGCGTGAGTAGAGCACGGGCTTGCTGGCGCTGGCTTCCCCCTCTAAATACTGCACCGAGCTCCTGGTACTTCGATGAGAAAAAATGGTCGAAGACATAGGTGCGCCCAAGGCGGTCTTCCATCTCTGCGACCTCTTGCAGGAGGTCGAGCGCTGTAGCCTGCGCGGCCTCGGGATCTTCGGTGTAACGGTCGAGCACTTCGTAGTGGTACCGGAAGACAATCCCACGAAAGTCGCGATGTCGACTGCTGAGCAACGCCTCAATAAAGTCAGATCGGTTCCGGTCAGACCCAAACGAATCCCACCCGGTGCTGCTGGGGTCAGAGCGTGCCCGGTCGGATATGCTTCGGCTCTGTTCCAGGTAAGACGTTCCGCCGTGCTCTGCGAACGTGTCGAAGTCCATTCCCAGAATGAGAAAGGCGTAGAAATCAAGCACGGAAGCGAGCGGATCGTACCGGTTTAGGTTATGCACAAGGCTCTCCCCCCGGCTGTAGCTGAACGTCCATTCAGGGTCGTTCAGGCGCAGCACGGGCGTCGACTGGGCCGTTCCGTATACAGGACGGCGAGACGAGACAACAACGCGGGCCCGGTATGTGCCGGTAGACGGTTCGTCCTGGATGATAACCTGCAAGCGGCAGCCAATACGCTCGCTGCTCTGCACCCGATGAGACGTCCACGACCGACGATTTAGGTAGTCGGCCATGCGCGATTCGAGCTCGTCGAGCGCTGAGCGATCCGTGCCTGCGATCTGGGAATAGTCTACCTGGACGCGGCAGTCGAGCTCCTGGGCACCCGCAGGCTGTATCAGTGCACTGCTTCCGATCGCAAGAACGACCGTGAGTATCGTGAGGGACATGCTTGGGGGCAGCACGCCCCGTATCCGCCTGCCCCAGTCGCATGCGCACGTCCCAATCCAGGTCAGCACTCTTTTGGCAGCACGTCTACGTAATGTTTTCATAAAAACACGTGTCATATTAAGTAGAAACATCACCTCATACAGACCCTGGTTTCCTCATGAGGAATACGTTTTTGTGGTGCCCGCTGCGCGTTACTGTTTGGCTTTTTGCCTGGGTGTTTTTGATGCCCCTTGGGGGACACTGCCAATCTCTGTTTGACCTGCGGGGTTCCACGCAGAGTACGGGGCTGGCGCACGCTACAGCGGCCCGAACAGGGCTTTCAGGGATGCACGTGAACCCAGCATCGTGGGCGGCTATTGAGGCGCGGCAGGCGGCTGTGTACGCAGGGCAGATGTACGGGATGCCGGAGCTGCGCCATGGTGCGGTTAGTCTGCACTGGCCCACATCGTTTGCCCATCTGGCTGGGGGTAGCAGTACGTTTGGGTTTGAGGACTATCGTGAAACGTACCTGTCGCTGGGGGCGGCGCGGCTTGTGCACTTCGGAGCCATGCAGTCTCTCCATCTGGGAGCAACCGTGCGGTACTATCACGTGGATGTTGGGCCCTTCGGCCATGCACAGGCTGCTGGGGTCCACCTGGGTGCCATCATGCAGGTGCTTCCACTCGTCTATGTGGGCGTGCACGCAACTAACGTGAATCAGCCGCAATGGACCGATGACACCCCGCTGCCGCGCACGCTTAGTGCAGGCGCCGCCTATGACGTGTCGGACGCGATCGACCTGAGCGCAGACTTCTTCAAAGATCTTGACTTTCCGCTGCGCTTCCGCGCCGGCCTGGAAGCGGCGCTTCTTCCGGTCCTTACGCTTCGGGGCGGACTGCAGACGGCTCCTGCTGAGTTTGCTGCCGGGGTTGAGGTGGGATACGGACCGCTGCGCGCCGGGCTGGCGGCCGAGCAGCACTGGGAGCTGGGGTGGTCGCCTGCAGCGGACCTGCGTGTCGTCTGGTAGTGCGCGCTGCTGGTCGTGATGCCATGCAAGGCGGCCTGCCGTGGCATCTTCGCCTCTACCGCACGGGGCAAATTCTAACAGAGGGGAGTATAACATACGGGTGCAATTATGCGGGGGTACAACATCACGCGCGCTGTTCTATCTGTGGCTGGTCTATCTGTGGCTGGGTTCTTTGCCGTTGCGGTTAGCTGTCTCTTCGCTGCCCGAAGCACAGCCGGCTCTTTGACGACTGTGGAGCAGGTTGCGCTTCCTTCCGACACAACCGATTCATGGACCGTCGTGCTGCGGTACCTTGGCGATGAGCCCGATGCCGAGCTGCTTGAATTGTGGCAGCACTGGGCAGAGGCCCCGCTCAACGTAAATGCGTCCACCGCCGACGAACTGCATCGGCTTCCCGGGCTTACGTTGCGTCAGGCCCTGCATATCGTGTCGTATCGAGGCACGCACGGCCCCTTCGGTCATATCGACTCGCTTGTACAGGTGCCGACTGTATCGCCCGAGACGCTTCTCCTGGTTCGCCCGTTTGCACACGTGCCTGCCAACGAACCTGTTACGACTGACGTGCCTGCGTGGTGGCGGGCGGACTGGCAGGGCCGCATGTTGCTGCGCACTGGGCGCCGCATTGAACGGGCCCGCGGATATACCGGCGAGACACAGGTTCCGTATCTGGGCTCCCCCTACCGATCGGTGGCGCGGGTACGAGCCTGGAATCCGCACCTTGACGTAGGCCTTACGGCCGACAAGCGCCCCGGTGAGCCGCTGCTGTGGGATCCGGAGCGGAGGCAGTATGGCGCTGACCATCTCATCGGATACGTGCACCTTCGCAACCGGGGGCGCATCCGGCAGGTGGTGGCAGGCAGCTATCAGGCCGCCTTTGGGCAGGGACTGGCATTATGGACGGGCCCGCGCTTCTCCTCGGCATACGCCCCTCCGAGCACACTAACGCGGCAAGGCAGCGGAATACGTCCGTATCGGGGCACCAGTCCGCACACCTATTTTCGAGGGGCCGGTGCCTCGGTACGTGTTACCCGCTCGCTGGAGGCGACTGCGTTTGCATCACACCGGCGCCGAGATGCGACGCTGGATACGCTGCACCATAGCGAGGCGGTGGTGGCCCGGTCGCTACGCACGAGTTCTTTACGGCGCACCGACACAGAGCGGCAGTACCGCCGCCTCTTGTCTGCAACACATGTGGGTGGCCACATGCAGTGGCGGCATCGTCGCCTTCATATTGGCGTACTGGGCCTGTACGCGCGCTTCGGGCATCCGATAGTGCCCCCTGCGCGCCCCGACACGCGCTACGCGTTCGCCGGGCGCTGGACGACCCACTGGGGACTGGCCGCCCAGTACAGCACGATGCGCAACGTGGTGCTCTTTGGCGAAACAGCGCGCACCGGTCCCCGTGGCGCTGCTACCGTTCTCGGCGTACATGCGCCTGTAGGGCGGGCTGGCTCGGTTGGACTGCGCGGGCATGCTGCAAATCGCTTCTACGACCCGCTCGACCTGGGCGGACTTGACGGACGCTCTGTTGCGGGCGAACGGGGTATTACAGCCCGGCTTGCACTCCCTGTGCATGCCTACTGGACTCTCTACGGAACGGTGCAGCAAACCTATGTGCGCGTTCCCCAGTTTCGTACGACACGCCCCGTGGTTGCTACGCGCACGGCGGCATCCGTCCATTACATGCCCAGCCGCCACTTCGACCTTCGTGTGCAAGGACAGTGGCGCACCGGAGATATCCGTGAATCCGTTACCCATCCGTACGGACCTACTGTGCCGGTACATGGGCGCCGCACGCAGCACAACCTTCGCTTGCACATGCAGTACGCGGCTACGCCCGACCTCCGGTTTTCTGTACGCACTGCGGCCACCCGTGTGCAGCTCTCCGATCAGTCAGAAACAGGTACGCTGCTCTGGGTTGAAACCGACTATGCTCCGCATCGCCGCATCAGCACGAATACGCGGTGGACGCTCTTCGATACCGAGGGGTTTGAGAGCCGACTTTTCGCGTACGAGCCCGATCTACAGTACGGGTTTAGCATCCCTGCCCTTTTCGACCAAGGGCAGCGCGCCCATGCCCTGGTGCGTCTCAACGTATCTCGTGCTCTCCGCGTAGAAACCCGATACAGCGTATCTGCTTTCACCACACGCGACGTCATCGGACAGGGGCGCGACACCATCAACAGTCACCGCGTGCGAGACTGGCGCGTCCAACTGCGCTGGGCTTTATAATGGATCCATACATTGCGGTGGATTCACACATTCTATTTCCCTGTCTCCTCACGTCTCTTCTATGCCTCCAGGGGAACTTAGTGCTTTTCTGATGCATGCGTGCATCATTGCATTGCAGCGCAACAACTTTTTTGTTTGTGCCCTTTACTTGTTGCAAGCCGACACCTATACTACTACACAGTATCATATCTAAAAGCCTCGGTTCTGCCTATGCATCCCGCCACCCACCTTTTGCCATCAAATGATGCCGCTATGACCGATACTCCCAAATCGGTGCTGATCGTCGAAGACAATGCTGAGACGCAGCTGTTACTTGAGCATATTTTACGCACGAAGTACCAGACTACGATCGTTTCTTCTGTGGATGAAGCGCTGCAGGCGTGCCTCAACCACGTGTTTGACCTGCTCATCCTCGACATTAATCTCGGTGAGGAGCGTACCGGCACCGACCTCCTCCACACGCTACGTGCCACGCCTTACGAGGTATCAGCGCCGGCTATAGCGCTTACAGCCTATGCGATGCCCGGCGACCAGCAGCGATTCAAAAACGAAGGGTTCACCTCTTACGTTAGCAAGCCTTTTGTACAGAAAGACCTGACCGAAGCTATTAACCAGTGTCTCAAGGCGTCAACGTAAGTCTCAGGTCATATGCATCACATGCATTGAGCACGCTCCAGCTACGCCGACGCTTACCTACCGAAACAACCGCTACCGAAACACGCCTGCCCAGTCGTTCTGGGGGATACGATACGTTGCCCCTACGCGCAGATCAACCGCTACATTGTAGAAAAGACGCGTGCGCACCCCCATGCCAACCGTGGCACTTGACAGCGTATCGACGGCGCCGTCCCAGTCCAACAGCGCCTGCGCACTGCCGTACAGATAGCCCGCTTCCAGATAGACAGGCAGCAAGGTGCTGCCCCAATCCGGATACCAGACAGGCTGCGTAAGGTCCAGATCAAACCGCGTGTAAATGCCTTCAGGAAGCAGCACGTTGCTGTATCCGCGCGGTACAAAGAGATCCAGGTCGAAGATCGCGGCGCGGTTCTGCGCCAGCGTGCTCATTCCCAGCCGAATGCCGGTGTTACTACGGTCGAAACCGGGCACGTAGAGGCTACTGCTTACCTGCAATGCCCGCCCCCCACTCACACCGTCGGTCCAGACATCGAGGAAAGGGCTCACCGCCATGACCCACCCTGTGCGGGGGACCAGGTCGCGCGTATTCTGCTGCAAACGATGCGCGTACACCAGGCTCGGGCGCAGCGTAACGCGACTTCGCAGGGGCTGCTCTTCGATGAAGTCAGCAAAGAGACGGGTCTGTCGCAGCTCGCTACGCCACCGAAGCTGCAGCTGCGACCGGTAGACGTTCGAGCGCAGCACAATGGGCTGCTGCAGCGTCATTTCAATGCCGCGTTCCTCAGCGCCAAGACGACGCGGCACCGCCCCGCCTGATGCTGTCTGCACCTGACCCAGCACTGTAAACGGGCGCCGATACAGCCCGATGCCCGGCTGTCCCCACAGGCGACTTGTCTGCACACGGGCCTCTCCCCACACGCGTCCGGCCTGGTAGTACGCTTCCGCCTGGTAGGCCCACTGCTGAAGCGGGTCGGCTCCTCCTATGCCAAGCCCCACGCCCAGCCCGAGCGTGGTACCGGGCACCCGGCTTGTCTCCAACTCCTCGCTCTCAATTCGGATTGTAGGATATGCGATGCGTGGGCGTAGATATGAGCGGCTCCGGTACGGGCGATCTTCGATCTGCGCGTACGGGTCCTGTGCTCCACCTGCCTCAGCCCCGCTGCTCTGGGTCTGCGCACGCCTCGCATCGGGCCTCGCATCGGGATGCGCGCGCCAGTGCCCGCCCTCCCATACGTCCCATTCGTCGGGCACAAAGGGCACCGCTACCAGGTCGTGGCGCTCATGGGCATGCCGTACGTAGGCAATACGCTCGCCACCGGGCGAAAGGGCTGGCTCCAGCGCCCCGTACGGTTCGTTAGTAACCTGTCGCACCGTCTCAGAAGCCAAGTCGATCGCGAACACATTGGGGACGCCTGTAGGATCGGCGCTTATGAGCAGTGTAGCTCCATCGGGCCCCCAGCTCACGTCGTAGATGACCGCGTCTTCGAATGCAAATAGGGGGGTTACACGCAGCCGGGCGGCATCGCCGTCGTGATGCACCGTGTATAGCATCTGCACACCGCTCTGGTTCAGCAGCGCTACGGTTCGGTCTGCTGTGGGATGCGTGGCGAGCTGCTGGATGCGCGTGTACGGCGGCAGTGGTGCTGTAAGCGCCTCATGCCGGTGGGCAAGTCCGCGCAGCGCAAGCCGGTGCTCGGGCCCGTCGATCTCAGCCGCCCAGAAAGAGCCGTCGGGCCGAGGCGATGGCGCCAAGAGACGTGCCTGCTCGCTTGCTCGTGCAATATGCCCTGTCTCAAGATCTACCGTCTCAACATCAGCAATGGCCTGCCGGGGTACCGTGGCCGCCTGCTCGTACCGGCTCATCCATACGGATTGGCTGTCGGGGGCAAGGTGCATGTGGTAGTCACCCGTAACCTGATACGCGGCAACCCGGTTAGACTGTCCGGTGGGTACATGCACCGTGTACACTCCGGGCACGTCGCTGTACCCGGAGCGATGCACTACCAGCGTGTCAGGATGTGTCCAGAGCGGACGGCGATGATTGCGTCCTTCGCGCGGAGCCACCACCGGGTTGGCATCGGTGAGTGGGCCGAGCGATGCGAGGCGCTCCGCCTCGCGCATCTGCTCTGCCTCTACGAGTTGACCTGACATGCGCGGCGGGGGCATCTGCATCCCATACCACAGCGCCGGACCGTATCCTAACAGCGGAAAGCGATGGTACCATGCCAGCGTGCGGTGGAAGAACGCATACGGATCGTCTTCGTCGGCCTGCTCAACCAGGTAACGAAAGAGCTGGCCGCCCCCGATGTAGTGCCGGTCGAAGGGCTGCGTGTAGCGCGGCGCGTAGAGCAAGCGTGAGAGACGCCAGGGCGTGTCGCTTCCGAGCGCGGCGCGGTACGACATAAGCGCCGCCGGCAGCCCGAGGCGTCCGGCCCCGTCGTATCCATAACTCTCACGGTACACAGCAACGCCCTCGACCCATCCGCGGGGCACGCCCAGGTTCAGGGCGCGCTCAATGTCTGGGGCAAACGTACCGAGGATCGCCCCCACCCCGAATCCTGCTGCGTATTCCGCGTGCAACGCATGCGTCAGCTCATGCGGCACGACCACGTCGAACCATGATGCGTAGCGGGCGGTGAGCGCCTGGTTACGAATGCTGGGAATCTCGATCTCCTGCTTGAACGGAAACGGACGTACAAAGCCGTTCGAGCGGTCGTTGTAGGCATTGAGCACCACCGGCATCCGGCGCTGTGGGCGTGCATCACCCATGATCTCATGCGTAGTGTGCTCGCTTTCATGCAGGATGCGGGCCACCCGCTCGGCCGACGCCCGATGCCCTGCCTGGTAGATGAGATCGTACCCCTCGATCGGAAGTACCCGGTAAGCGACCGAGTCAGGACGGTTTTCTACGCTGTACCCCCCCGATATGCGTCCCGTCTGCTGACTGACGCTGTCAAGAGGGGTACAAAGCAGCAACGCAGCAAACAGAAGGACGCATGGAAAGGTGCGCCGCGCCAGCAGTTTAAATAGCATAACGAAAAAACTAACTACAGAGAGGAACCTTGTGTGCGAACGATCCGCTTCATTTGCCTGACAAGGTACAAACCTGTCTCCTTAATGTGAACCCCGAGCACATGCCCACACAGTCCAATTCCGAAGGACGTTCATTTCCCCCTTCTGTTGCCGTACGGTCCGTTTCTTCTGATGCATCTACCGACGACCCACGGCTTTTCTTTAACCGGGAGCTGAGCACCCTTGACTTCAACCAGCGCGTGCTGCACCAGGCGCTTGATGAGCGTATTCCCCTGCTGGAGCGGGTGTTCTTCTGCGCAATCACGGGCAGCAACCTCGACGAGTTCTTTCGCAAGCGCGTAGGCGGGCTGAAGCGTCAGCAGGCCGCGGGCGTCTCTTCGCTGTCGCCCGACGGGCGTACGCCCGAGGAGCAGCTCGCGCTTATCTACGACGCGGCCCAGCGGCTCTATGAACGCATGAGCACATGTTGGGAGGAGACCCTGCGCCCCCGGCTACGCACAAAGGCCGATGTGCATGTGCGTGCCTACAAAACCCTGAGCGCGAGCGAACGGCGCTATATCGACTCTTATTTTGATACGCACATCTTTCCAGTGCTCACCCCCCTTGCGGTTGATCCCGGGCACCCGTTTCCGTTCCTCTCTAATTTAAGCCTGTCGCTGGCTATTAGCCTGCACGACCCTGACCACGACGCACAGCGCTTTGCTCGTCTTAAGGTACCCGACAATCAACCCCGCTGGGTGCAGCTTCCTGATACGCACCAGTACGTGCCGCTGGAGCAGATCATTGCTCATAATGCGCAGGCGCTGTTCAAGGGCATGGAAGTACGCGGTGTAAATGCCTTCCGCGTAACGCGCAATGCCGACATCCGGCGTGATGAAGAGGAAGCCAACGACCTGCTGAAACTTATCTCGGAGGAGCTTCGTGAGCGCCGCTTTGCCCCGGTTGTACGCCTGGAGGTGCAACGCGACATGCCCGACGACATGCGGCGCTTCCTGATGAAGGAGCTATCGCTGCAGGACGATGACCTCTACACGGCCCCCTCGCTTCTCGGGCATGCCGACCTGATGGCACTGAGTAGCATCGACTTGGCCGAGCACCACTACACGCCGTGGACACCCGTTACGCCCCGGCGCCTGCGCCAGCCTACCCATACCTCGCTGCTCGACGATGCCGGCCCCGCCTCGGGCGGCGATATCTTCAGCATCATCAGAGAGGCCGACGTGCTGGTGCACCATCCGTATGAGTCGTTTGATGCGAGTGTGCAGCGTTTCGTGGAGGCTGCTGCCGACGACCCTGACGTGCTGGCGATCAAGCAAACGCTCTACCGCACCTCCGACGACTCGCCTATCGTGGCTGCGCTTGTGCGCGCTGCTGAACAGGGCAAGCAGGTGGCTGTGCTTGTTGAGGTAAAAGCCCGTTTCGACGAGGCAAACAATATCGAGTGGGGACGCACGCTTGAGGAGTCGGGCGTGCATGTTGCCTATGGGCTGGTGGGCCTCAAAACGCATGCAAAGGTTACGCTGGTCGTGCGAGAAGAGGGGGATGCGCTGCGCCTGTACTGCCACATTGGTACCGGCAACTACAACGCTAAGACAGCCCGGCTGTACACTGACCTGGGGCTCTTCACCTGCGCCCCTGATATCGGCGAGGATGTAATGAACCTGTTTCACTACCTTACCGGCTATGCTCCCGACCAGTCATATAACGACTTGCTGGTCGCTCCGCACGCCATGCGCAGCCGCTTTTTTGCTCTGATCGACCAAGAAATTGCCCATCAGGAGGCGGATGGTAGCGGGCACATCATTGCCAAGATGAATGCGCTCAACGATGCCGACATGATCAGCAAGCTATATGAAGCCTCGCAAGCCGGCGTGCAGGTCGACCTGATCGTTCGCGGGCACTGCCGGCTACGTCCGGGGCTCGACGGCATCAGCGAAAACATTCGTGTAGTCAGTATCCTCGACCGCTTTCTCGAACACACGCGCATCTATTACTTTGCCAACAACGATGCGCCCCGCGTTTTTATAGGAAGTGCCGACTGGATGACCCGCAACCTGGACCGCCGGGTAGAAGCTATTGTCGAGATTCATGACGCTGCGTTAAGCAAGCGTGTGACACGCATCCTTGACTATGCCCTGAGTGACCAGTATGCTGCATGGGAGCTACACGACGATGGCCGCTACGTCCAGCGCGTGCCCGATGACGATGCGCCCCGCGCCGCATCCGCCTTACAGTGGCGCCTCATGCATGACGCGAAACAGGAAGGTCCCCAGGGATAGCCTCTACTGCTCAGGCACAGCCTCGTCGTTTTCTCCTCACTTGCCCCCCTACTCGATATGGATCGCACCCTTGAGCTGCGCTGGTTTGCCAATGAAGATACGCCCCCCGACCGCCTCCACGACTGGTTTGACACCCTTGGCGATGCCAGTCAGAAAGAACGAAGCGACGTGTACCTGCTAACCGCGGCCCCGGCCTGTAATGTGAAATGGCGAAGCGGCAAGATTCAGACAAAACGGCGCGTGCGTGCCCCGAATTCGGCAGTTACGCCCACCGGATATACAGGGTGGCAGGAGTGCTGGCATAAATGGAGTTTTAAAACCGACGATGCCCCTCCTGAACGCGACGCCAACCTGTGGGTCCGCATGCAGAAAGTGCGTCACCAAGTCACGAAGTTGCTTCCCAATGACATCGTGATCAAGATTGAACTGACTCGTGTGAAGGCGTGCAACGAGACGGCCTGGAGCGTGTGCATCGAAGCTGAAAGCACCTCTCCCACCCAGCCGCTGGCCGACGCTTTAGGGCATGCCAAGTATCTATGGATGAACGACCTACCCGCCGACCTACCCTTTTCGGAAGACACTTCTATGGGATATGCCTCTTGGCTTCACAGCGTGGCTGATCATCCATTTGACGCAGCCCCTTCGCTCGCAGACGCATAAGCGCCATGCTTAGAACCTGTTGGGGTTTTGGTTTGGCAGTGAGAGCGAGCGCCGTTGTGGCGAAAATTGGACCACGATAGAGGTTCGTAGCCCAAATTAAGGAATCAAAACAGATTCTTAAAAGACTGTACTTAGGTTGAGCGTCCAACCTGCTACGCCTCTGATTTAGCAATGAGCCCAAGAAAAACGCCAACAAAGAGCGCGAAGCTTGTCCACACCAGAACGCTCAAGACCGCTTCATAGCCATACTGAGCGACTTCCTCGGTTCCTGAGAGCAAGTACCAGAAGCCGCTTGTATACCCCGTTGCCACAAGCAGTGATACCGCTAAAAATACCAAGAGGCGTCCTGTTCGCCAGATCCAAGCCTTCGCATCGTACACGTCTCCAGTAGATACTTTGCCACGCAAGTCTGCAAACAGATATCCGAGTGTAGCCGCAACGCCTAATCCAAACGTGATCGCGATCCCGGCCTGGTCACCTTCCTCGGCCATAGTAAACCACGCATCGCCGAAGTCAAGCATGAGCAGTGCTCCTACAAGCAATGCGAACCAGACGTGCATGAAATGCCCAAGATACGCAAGAAGCGCTCTTCCCAACCGTGTACCCCAACGTGCATCGGGATTACGGAGACGTTGCGCCTGCGCAGCTCCGACTAGATGGTAGCGATCCAACAGCCAGTGCTCAACCTCTTCGGACAGTGCCTCTGTTGGGGATGCAGGTCGGCTCTGAGCGTTGTGCTTCTGGACCAGCGCAACCACCTCGGACTCGCGGCCCTGTGCCATAGCGCGTTGCACCCGTGCCTCCCAGGCTTCATACAACACACGCTGCCAGGTACTCTGCTCCTCTTTAGTTGCCTGCTTCAACATGCCTGCGTGCCAAGCAGTATCGTCTTCTCGCTCTCCAAAAGACGTTCGCAGTGCTGAGTCGTGGACTATGCTACGAGACGCCGCTGCAACCAGCGCATGTCGTAGCGGCCCCTCTTCATATCGGAATACAGCAGCCATAAGTTCAGTAGGGGAAGAGACCGCTGCGCTTCGGCTGTGCTCGTACAACGCTGAGCACGCCTCTCCCCACTGATTTAGCAACGCCTCAGTGTGGCGCCTGGTGTCCTGAAGCAGGGTCGTTTCTGAAGGGGACAGGTAGGTCGCGAGCGCCGTGCAAACTGTTTCGACTTCTTCGCGGACGACTTGTGCGGCGTCTTGAAATGCTGGAGCATCGGCCAACGCGTCGATCAAGAGATGCGAGCGCTGTCCTTGTAGTTGTGCTACGGCTTTGGTTGCTAAGGGGCGTAACGCTGTATCTATCGTTGGGCCATAGATGCGCCGCACCCATGCATAGATTGATGCTGAAGCATCGCCATCTTGGTCTTGACGTCTCATAAGCGCTATCCATCCTGCTATCGCTTTGGCAGGCGTCTGCGCTGTCTGTAGCTTTTCTGCAGCATGCCGGACCTCTTTTAGCATCTCATAGAACGGAGGAGCGGCCTCTTGCAACGTCTGATTCGCCCCAGCACCCGGCGACAAAGCGCGTACCAGTTTCTCGAGAGGCACAGACTGCCCATCTTTGGCTACGTATTCACGTCCTTGACACAGATCAGCTATACCCGCGAAAAGGGAGGCGTGTGGTACACGAGCTGCCAGCGCATATACCTGATGAGCCGGACGCGGGGCGTCTGCTTTAGCGATATGAAGGCGTAGTTGGTGCTCAAACGCATCCGCAAAAATATCGATCTGCTCGTCGTCTACTTCTTCCAGGTGAGGCGGCACCAGGTCAACCAATCCGCCGTGGGATGCCACCTCATGGATGACACGAGCATCGAGAATGCCGTCTACCCCGCCCCTTTCCCAGTTTCTTAGCAAAACAAGCAGTCGTATCGTCGCCTCGGTAACACTTCCCGTGTATGAGGTGTGCGAGGGCTGGTTTGCTACGAGTGGGCTCTGTGGTACGCCGAGCACATCCAGAGCCTGGCTGAGTGCTGCGCTTTCGCCAGACGTAGCGTACTGGCTGGCATCCAGCAATACGAGTGCATCGCGTGCACGCTGTCTTGGTTCATTCAGCATCCACCGCGATTGTGCAGTCATGCTTCGGGCTGCAACGCGCCACGAGGAACGCGGAGCGGGTGCCCCCGTACAGCGAGCCTTCCACACATCGTAGCGTGTAACAGCAAACGCGCGCGTCTCCTCAGAAAGGGGGGCGTCGCTGAATAGTTCGTGCACAGCCTGAACGTCTGTATGCAGGCGAGATGCCAGCGCGTGCACCACCTCGTCTAAGGCGCGTAGCCGGTGTGAGCAATCGCTGAATGATGGCTCATCTGTCTTGTGCATATGCGCGACTTGCCGGATCAATGCGCCCCATAGTCTTTGAGGCGGCGTTTCCTCTCCAAAAAGGGTAGCTTCCAAAGCAGCCCAGGGACGCACAAGCAGTGCATCGGGGAACGGTCCTTTTCCTTCTGCAATGCCTCGCACCAGCACTTGTGCGGCCTGCTTCCACCGCGTTGCTCGCCCTTGATGCTCTGCAGCCAGCATGTGCATGGCCTGCAATGTGACGCGTACATCTGCAGGTGCACGTGTCAGGTAGGAAGCAGGTGTGCTTAGATGGACCGGATATGCAAGATCAGGTAGAGGAGGAGCGGAGCGTGCATGATGAGAGGCACTCAGCATGAGCACACGGCGCCTGGCTCTTTGGCCCTGCAGGGGAACGGGTTCATCGAGCGGAACATTGTGTTGCGCGGCATAGCGCTGCAGCCACCTCCAGCGCTCTGTTTCAGCATGTATGTGACGTCCAAGAGCACGTGCTGCTGCCTGGTATAGGGTTGGGTCGGACGCCCGAAAAAAGAAGAAAAGCAGATCATCCAGACATGCGTGCACGTTATGGAAATGCGCTATGCACGCCAGTCGCAACTGGATTTCCTGACGGCTCGTCTTCTCGTCCCAGATGCTCCATGCTTGCTGAATTGGCTTGGCCTCACAGATCCGTGCTATCACGCCAAGAGCCTCACGTTGCTGCTGCGACCCGTTGGGATCTAATTTCTTCATAGCCTGAAGCACAGACGGGCCTTCAGGCCGACTATTAAGCTGTTCACGTACCAGAGTCTGGCATTCCAGAACAGCACTCGGATCAAAAGAACTATCGCTCATCCGTTTACTATTGATTAGAACACAAGCAAGATGGGGTGGCGATTCAATGGCAAGTGATTGACATGTGGTTTGCATCATTGCAGCCCGCTCCCCCCCTCTGTCTGCCGAACTTCGCCGAAGGCGTGATCCTATGGGCATCCCCCTTAGCCAAGCACGGGAAAACCGACACGAGCCCGCAGGACGACTGATGGAGCGAAGCGGAATAAGAGAGGGGGCGACCGAGACGAGGCTGCAATTTACAACCACCTTATCACGTAGCGTCTACCCACTACCCGAAATGGTAACCGTTAAAGGCATTTTTGCTGCCATGTTGTAGGGCAAGCTATGTTGTGATGCAAGTCGTTGAGAAATACCTTTCCTTATCACCTATACTGCTCCACCAGACGCCTCATGATTTATAGCCGGTAGAAAGACAGCGATTCGGGTGCCATAGCCACGCGTCGACTCTACTTCAATCGACCCACCCAGCAGGTCAACCAGCTTCTTCACAATGGCGAGGCCCAGTCCGCTTCCCTCGTACATCCGTGCAATGCCTTCAGACTCCTGTGTGAAGGCATTGAACATTCGCTTCTGAAAGTCTGCCTCCATTCCGACCCCTGTATCGGTTACTTCTAACATGACAGCCTGTGTCCCTTTCACTACATCAACGTGAACGGTGCCTCCTGAGTCGGTAAACTTGATTGCGTTGCAGATAAGATTATACGCAATACGCTGTAGCGCCCCCTCATCCCCCACCATACGGACTACGTCGGGGTGACATCGAACGGACACATGAACGTCTTCAGACGCTGCATATGGCACGCGCTCCTGTGCAATGTCGTGGACCAAGGCCCCGAAGTCGATGGGCCGCATATCCATCTCGCGCCGATCGGCCTCCAGTTTAGAGAGGCGAAGCACGGAGTCAAGCGTTGTAAGAAGCCGCTGGGCACTCTGACTCACGTGGCTTGCGAAGCGAGCGGCTTCTCCTTTCGTTTCTTCTTCGAGGACCTCAGAGAAACCAATGATTGATGTGAGCGGCGTTCGAACCTCATGGCTCATGTTTGCAAGCATCGCGCTTTTGAGTCGTGCAGCCGCCTCGGCCTCGTGCTTCGCCTGCTTCAGTGCCTGCTCCGCCTGCACCCGGTCTGTGATGTCAGTAATCGTCGTCACGTTATACGTCTCGCTCTCCAGCTCAACGCGCCCTGCCGTAGCTAACACGTCGCGGGTCGTTCCGTCTTTTCGTTGTACCGTCCATTGTTCGCTTGTTGGCGTATCGAGGCCCGCAATGATGCGGTTATGCGCTGCCAGCGCGGCATCTATCTCATCCTCATCAACCATTTTCGTAAAGCACATACCAACCAGTTCATCATTGCTCCAGCCGAAGATCTCTGTATACTTCGGATTTACGCGTACATAGCGTCCTGAACTGTCAATCACACAGATGCCCACCCCGGCTGTCTGTACAATGGCGTCTAGCATACGCTGCATTTCGCGAAGCGTCTGCGCCTGCTTACGCTGCTTAGTAATATCGGACACAGTGAACACCGCCCCAGCAAACAGACCTTGCTCATCCAGCAGCGGCGCTCCGTTTATAGAAAGCACTCTGCGCCTGCCGTCGGGCCACACGATTGCGTGTTGCACGTCGTAGACAGGCTGATGTGTACGCCGCACCTGCTCAAACGGCAATTGCTCTTCTGGAAACGCCCCTCCGTCGGCCCCCTCTATCTGCCAATCCGGATCGTTGTATGTACGTCTGTGCAGATGGCTTTTCGAAAGCCCCAGCACCTCTTCAGCTCGGCTGTTTGCCTCCCTGATCTGTCCATCAGTCCCCAATATTGTGATAGCCGCAGCGCTCGTGTTAAATACACGTTCGAGCAAATCGCGCTCTTTTTGAAGCTCTCGCTCGGCCTCTCGCCGTTTCGTAATGTCTCGCACAATCGTTTGTGCAGCCTGCATCCCATTGTACGTGATTGGCACCGACCGCGCCTCAATGATTCGCGTCTCTCCACTAAGTCCGCAAATGACATGCTCGTGGGGTTCAGTGGTATAGCCTGATTCATAGACGCGCTGAATACGCGCCTCAACATCTGCATGCACGGTTTTGTCGGCGATAAAGTGAACGAGGGGCATGTCGACAATCGAACTCGCGTTCGGTGCCCCAAGCAGCTCTACCCCTGCCGGGTTTACATATTTGATGTGCCCGTCAACGCTGACTACAATGGGGTCTGGGTGTGATGCGACAAGGCGTTCCCACCGTTCAGCACTGCGCTGCAGCGCCTGCTCGGCCTCATGTTCGTCTGTAGCATCTGCAGCCATGCCAACGATTCCGACAACATCCTCCTTCTCGTTTTGAATCGGCGAGTACCATATCTCAAAGACAGCATCTTCTATATGGATAAGATCGCGCACATTGCTGCCACTGAGCGCTTGGTTTACACCAACCAGAATATCGGGCCGATCGGCGTAGAGGTCATATACCGACTGTCCAACGACCTCTCCGGGTTGCAAGCCAAGCACAGCGAGATCGCTTCCTTCAGAAAGCAGAAACGTTCCGTCTGCATCAATGGCAAAGACGATAGGTTGCGCGTTCTCAACGAGCGTGCGAAAGAGCCGTTGCTGCCGTTTCAAGGCCTGCTCAATCCGCCGCTGTTCGGTAACATCCGCAACGACCCCATCAAGGTACTGAATTTTGCCGCTCGCATCTCGCTCTACCGTGCTACTAATGCGCGCAGTAAAAGCCGTCCCGTCCCGGCGTTTCAGATCCACGACGAACCGGTTGAGTCCTCCACGTTTCCGCTCCACCTCAAGCAATTGTTCTCGCTCAGCAGGGTCTGCGTAGAGTGCATCGGGCGTCAGGGCTTTTATTTGGCTGAGCGAATCATACCCCAGCATGTCGACAAACGCCTCGTTTGCGTATACAATACCAGCCTCGGGAGTGCTTCGGTAGAGCCCATCCCGCATGTTAGCCGCCACTTTGTCCAGGTGGCTCTCAGCCTGTTCATGCTGAATCGCTTCATAGCGACGGTCTAATTCGGTCGCAACGAAGGCCGACATATCGCATAGCATTTCCTTCGCTGAAGCGCCTTTTTCACCGTCCTCCCTATGAGGGGACTCGCCGCCAGCGACCTCGATAACGCCCACCGCCTCTGCATCTCTCCAGTCAATAGCTATCGACTGCCAGGTCTGCTCAGAACCTGCGTTGGCACACGATGATACGACCACCGTTTGATCTTGCTCTATAATGCGTCGTGCCAGCGGGGCCTGTGCTATAGGAGTACGGACCGGAGTCTGTGCTTCGGGCACATCAGCAACTGTACACAGATCGCTCCCGTTACGCAGCCGGATGCGTGCTTTAGATGTGCCAAAGAGATGGGCTGTAGTACGCGCAATACGCTCCATCGGAGCGTCAGGCGTGTGTCCTAATGCACCTTCTTTCCAGAGAAGATCAATACATTCGGTGTTCTCAAGTGAACCGGAGAGCATAATGGTTTCGTTGGCCCAGGCGAGCGGGAATCGACTCAGGGAAACGCTGATGGTGCTTCATAGCACTTCATAGCAAGCGAATCCAAATTGCAGATGCTCTTGCGAGCATTCGCAGTCTTCTCTTAACGCCCAAATCTACCGTAGCTGCGGCTGCCAAGGAACCGCGCTACGGGCACTTCGTGCGGGCCGTTGAATTATTCACTCCGAAAAACGCCCCCGATGAGTGACTCGGTGACAGGTTATTGCTATGCGCATGCCTTATGCACCCCTATTATGTACATGATTCTGGTATAACGTGCAACCGGGACAGCATGAAAAGTCATGCCGCCCCGGTTATGCCAGGATCAGTAATTGAGAACGCTCAAGCTGTGCGTATAGCATAGACCACCGGTATGCTGCTGTTACGCTCCTGCCGCGTTCTATCCGGCATTTCTATCCCATGAGCAGGCGGCGCGCAAGGCGCTCTCCACCAACCAGTTCCGACAGGTGCTTGAGCTGATTATCTTCGTACGCCTGGTAGAAGACCGCTACGTCGAGAGCCATTATCTTTTTAAACGCTTCCTTGGCTGCCTCTGGGTTGTCACTCTGAGCGGTGACGATCTCACCATGCTTCCCAACGACATCCATCATCGCGATTGGATACCGCACCGGCAGTCCGATCTTAACGTGAATATGTCCGATCTTCAGGCGATCCTGAACGTAATCGGCTCCATAGTCGCCCCCGAAGAGCTCTACAAACCAGTCGCCAATCATGCCGTGCAGGCGATCCATAGAGTGCCCTTCAAAGTATTCTTTCGTGTTTTCGTGGTCGAAGAGTCGATCGTAAAAGTCATCGGTCATCGGACGCGCCTGCTCACGCGCTGCATCCTCGAGCGCAGTCAGGTGACCCACGTCCTCGTCAGATACGCCCATTAGCGCAGAGAGCTCTTCAGCAACTTCTTCGTTTTTGACCGACCAGCTGGAGCGTTCCATATTTGCTTGCATATCACTAAATATATTGGTGTGTAATAACGATGGTAGTGTGTGGTAGCGATGATTGCGTGCGCTACGCCACCTGCTCAATAAGCTTATCGATGAGCACCCGTCCGTCTTCTGAGTCGCGGGCATCCACCTCTCCCATCCAGGCGACACGTCGTGTGAAGGAGGCCGTGTGCACCTGGTCGACGTGGTTGGGCGACACGTCTGTGTGGGTAACCCCGACTACGATTGGAGCACTCGCCCCGCTCGGAAGCAACGTCTTAAGAAGTGTCTCGGTCT
Organism: Longimonas sp.; assembly: GCF_040409695.1. Classification (GTDB taxonomy): domain Bacteria; phylum Bacteroidota; class Rhodothermia; order Rhodothermales; family Salinibacteraceae; genus Longimonas. Next base: position 418 of record NZ_JARWGJ010000160.1, on the reverse strand, counting down.
CTGAAACTGCTGATTCGTTTGAGGCGTCAATCAGCAGCACGATACCGTCTACCCCCTCGCCGAGCACATCCCACATGTAACTGAACCGCTCTTGTCCCGGCGTACCAAAGAGACGTACAGCCTGTCCGTCAACGGTTGTGCTCCCATAGTCAAGCCCAACCGTTGTATAGGACTTGCCTTCTGTTTCCTTGCTTTCAACGTCGGTGTTAACCGGCTCCATGTCGGAGAGCGAAGCAACGAATGTCGTTTTTCCTGATCCTACGGCCCCGGTAACGAGAATCTTAAGTGCAGACATATATGCGAGCGGATGGTAAAGGAGTGATGCCAATCAGGGGTAGAAAAAACCATGTCGCCGCAGGCGGCTTGGAAGGGAGATGGACCAACACCTTCCCACACAAGCAGCCCTTGGCGACATGGA
>NZ_JARWGJ010000159.1:0-25612 GCF_040409695.1 Longimonas sp. | reverse complement strand
TCCATGTCGCCAAGGGCTGCTTGTGTGGGAAGGTGTTGGTCCATCTCCCTTCCAAGCCGCCTGCGGCGACATGGTTTTTTCTACCCCTGATTGGCATCATCGATTAATCTTTATCCCTACTGCTTTCCTGCTGCTATTTGTTTGTACACAAGCCTATGCACAGTCAACATGCTTAACTTGTGAATCTTCAACAGATGAGTGCGACGTAGATCTGGTGCATTCATTGGTTGGTTTAGCTGCGATTGCGTACCGGACTGTTCTTGCTCAGTTCGTTGCTACTACACCAATTTGGATACTGATGTGCTTGATGTGTTGGAGGAAAAGGTCCAGGTCGGCGAAGTAGGGGGTTTGCTTGCTCAGTCCTTGCCTGAAAACATTAGGAGGAATATGGATAGAGCTGTCATTAATGGCAAAACTGCCGACGGTTTTTATCTTGGCGAACATTATGGCTTCGTCGAATATCGAGATGACACGACTTTAGTCTTTCCTCTACAAGAGGATCAGTTTGACTTTCGGGGATGCAATGGCGAGATAATTGCAAGTGTCCAAAGACACCCCTCAGATTGACTCGTTCCAACTATAAACTACTCATCTACGACCGCGGCCCACCCGGACACATCGTCGGGGTGGGCGTTTTTTGTTTGGGGATGCCCAGCACATCGCCTCATCCGTGCGATGCCTCAGCCCCGTATCGCCATGCCAGGTACGCCATGAAGCCCGCACCCGTGGAGAGCGCATCTTCGTTGATGGTGAATCGCGACGTGTGCAGTCCGTGCGTGTCGTGGCCGGGAGCGCTGCCCGTGCCCAGCCGGTAGAAGCTGCCTGGGCACTCGTTCAGATAGTAGGCAAAGTCTTCGCCCGCATACCATTTCTCCAGGTCAATGGTGCGGTCCTCGCCCACGTAGTCCAGCGCAGCATTGCGAGCCAGGGCTGTGGGGGCCTCGTGGTTGTAAAGCGCCGGATAGCCGGTTTTGACGTCCACTGTGGCGGTGGCGCCGTGAGCCCGAGCGGTCTGCGTGGCGATGCGCTCAATAAGCTTGTGCGCCTTCTGCCGCCATGCTTCATCCATGGCACGGAACGTACCCTCAATCTGCACCGCGTCGGGGAGCACGTTGGTGGCGCCGTTGGTCTGCACGCGGCCCAGCGACAGCACGCTCGGCACATCCGGCGGACGGTGGCGGCTGTTCACGGATTGCAGCGCCGTAATCACGTGGGCCGCGGCCACCACGGCATCGCTCGACAGCTCGTGCGGTGCGGCAGCGTGTCCGCCCTCGCCGTGGATGGTGAGGTAGATCTCGTCGGCAGAGGCCATGTACATGCCGCTGTGTACGCCAATCGTACCTGCAGGCAGGTCGGGCGCGACGTGCTGTCCGTAGACGACCTCTGGGGCGGGGCTGTGCTCATCGTCGTCGAGCACGCCTTCTTCGATGAGAAACGGGGCCCCACCCGGAAGGCGCTCCTCGCTGGGTTGAAAGCAGAACCGGATCGCCCCGTGAATATCCGCGCGCATCCCTTCGAGAATGTATGCAGCGCCAAGCAGCATTGCCGTGTGGGCATCGTGTCCGCAGGCGTGCATTGCGCCGTCGTTCTGGGAGGCAAAGTCCAGCCCCGTCTCCTCGTGGATGGGCAGCGCATCCATATCCGCCCGCAAAAACACCGTAGGCCCCGGCTTCTTGCCCTGGAGCGTAGCCATCAGTCCTGTATCGTACAGGCCCGTGCGCAGCGGCAGGTTGAGCGGCGCAAGCGCATCGGCCACAAACCGGGCCGTCTGCGTCTCCTCGGTCGAGAGCTCGGGCTGCTGGTGCAAAGCGCGTCGCCAGGCAATGACGTCGGCTTCGTAACGGGTGGCGGCGGTGCGAATGGCATCGAGCATAGCAGGAGGGTCGGGTAGAGAGATCATGGGACAGAAGAAAGAACAGGCGCTGTTTGACAAACAGGCAACGAGGCAATCAGATTCGCGCGGGCAGATACGTGCGGACAGCGGCCTATCGCCAATGCAACTCATAGAGGGATGCAGAGCGTTCGTGCCGGGTTTGTCGGAATACGGTACATGGTATAGAAGGCGCATTCAGAGAGAGAATCATATGCGTGCAGCAGGCATTACAATACAGTAACGCTGCTTGACATGAGGCTCCGCGCGTATTGTCATGTGCGATTTGCCTCATGAGGCCTCTCCGCCTTGGAAGCGGTTCCGGCAGGCAGCCACATGTGTTCGCTGTATCGCCCACACTATTACCTATTACTTGCTATGGATTCGAATACCGCCTCTGCAGAGACCGCTTCGCAGGCAGCCGACGAGCGCTCGGCCTATGAAAAAGCGCCTGCCGACGGACAAGAGATCGATCCGCGATGCGTTCCTCAGAATCTGGAGGAGGAGCCGCCCGTGGGCGACGAGATTGCGTACCCCGATTACGACGATGATCGCCACGAGATCTGGGGCACGCTCGTTGAGCGCCAGATGGAGCAGCTTCCCGGCCGGGCGTGCGACGCTTACATGCGCGGGCTCGACGTGCTCGACATCACCCCGAACCGCATTCCGAAGCTGAGTGCGCTAAGCCGCAAGCTTGAAGACCAGACCGGCTGGCAGGTCGCACGGATTCCGGGGCTGCTACACGAGAAAGACTTCTTTACGCTGCTTGCCAATCGCAAATTCCCGTCGACTGACTACGTACGCAACTGGGACGAGCTCGATTACACGCCAGCGCCGGACTGCTTCCACGACATGTTCGGGCACATGCCGATGCTCACGCAGCCGGACTTCGCGGACTTCTACCAGCTTTTCGGCAAAGCTGCGCTGAATGCTGAGGGAGCCGATCGTCCGCGCCTGGAGCGCTTCCACTGGTTCACGGTAGAGTTTGGACTCCTGAATGAAGGGGGCGATACCCGTATCTTTGGGGCCGGCATCGTGTCGTCGAACGAGGAAGTGACCCACGCGCTCTCTGATGAGGTAACCACCCACGCGTTCGACCCGGCACACATCACGGAGAAAGACTATGAGGTCTACAATCTACAAGACGAGCTCTTCGTGATGGACTCGTTTGAGCAGCTGGTCGATGGTTTCCGCTCATGGACGAAGAGCCGAGGACTGCTGTAAGCCGTCCATAACAGATCGTTTACAACAGATCTGGCATAGCACATCTGGGATAGCTTCACGACAGATGAGGAGTAGCTCTTCCCATCCCGGCTGGAAAGCCGACTACGAGGCCTGCCCTGCCACCCCGGCACGGCAGGCCTTGATGTGTTTGGGGAGATACAGGTGATTGGGCGGCACCACGCACAGCGGCGTAAGACCCCATTCATGGCGCAGAACCGTTACCTGGTTGCATCAGACGAAGAAGTATGGTCATGCTACTTTACTTTGCACGCTATGATGGCCACCTTGGTGTAACGAAGTAGAGTCGTCTACGACACCATGAAAGACGATCTGCAAAGACGGTCTGAGTCGAGGCTCCGTGAAAGTGCACCGTACAGGCTACAGAAGGAGGTGGGGGTAGGGGTGCGCAAACACTTGCTGATGACAACGTGCGTTTATATATTTCCAAGTCGGCAGTTGGTCTTTATTTCGGTAATGACCGGTGCTGCCTACGAAAACAGGCACCGATAACCCACCCACGCCACATAATTTGTGAAAGGGCGGTGCGTGCCTGTGCAGGCTTGTGTGATGAGATCAACACGCCTGTTCCGCTCCAAGTCCGACATTAATTTTTACCATTATAAAGATAGAACGATGGGCGATAAGCCGAAGAATATATTTCGAATCGATATCGAGCCGACTTCCGAACATCCCGACCGCCATCCGACACATGGGTGGCAGGTACGCATCAAGCGGCAGAAGAAGCAGCATACCAAGTACTTCTCTGATAAGCGCCATGGCGGCAAAGACGAGGCGCTTCAGGAAGCGATTGCCTACCGCGACGAACTGCTGGACGAACTGCCTGATCCGATGGACCCTGTTCGACGATCGGCAGAGGCGCGCTCAAAGACCGGGGTTATCGGGCTTAACTTCTGCTGGAAAGACGACGGCAGCGGTACGGCCAAGCCTTACGTTCAGTTGAGTTGGCTGGAGGGCGACGGAACGCGCCGTAGCGCGGCGTACTCAGTGCGAAAGTGGAACCTGCGTCGCGCCGTGTGGAAGGCTTGCGTGCGTCTCCATAAAGCACGCACCGAACACCACGCGGGCGAGATTGAAGAAGTCAACGAGATGTTCCAGACCGCCTACCCGAACATCCGGGAGCAGTACAATGAGGGGCCCGAAGGCGAAGGGCTTCCTGAGCATGAACAGGCAGCGCCTGAAAAAGCGGGGGCTGCCGCCATGTAGCCTCGGGAATAGGTGCAAGGTTCCGGCTTCGAAAAGGGCAGTTCTGCAGAAGAGGTCCCCATGTGAGCCGCTGGTACCAGGTGTAAGACACACCGAAAAACATATACAAACGGCACTGAGGCGATTAGGCCTCAGTGCCGTTTTTGTATGGGTAAAAAGCGTAAAGCGGATGCCCGCCTTGTGCGCGCCCACGAGGAGGTGGCCCGCAACAGAAGCCACTGCTCCTACAAGAACACGTCCTTTACCGAGCCACTCATTCTACGTAGCGCGTCATAAACTCGTAGATACGCAGCACCCGATCGATTCGCTGATTGGGGTCGCCAGTGCGCGAGAGGTCGTGTCCGGCATTGGGGTAGCGCACGTACTCCACAGGCCGATCCAGCAGCTTGAGGCTCCGATAGAGCATCTCGCTCTGTATGACACCGGTGCGCAGGTCGTTGCTTGCGTGCATAATGAGCAACGGCGTCGTAATCTGGTCGACATACGTTAGCGGAGAGTTACGGATCAGCGTAGTACGCGCGGTGTCGAGCGAGTCGGTGTACACGCTCACGGTATCGGCGGGGGCGTTCACCGGTGGCGGTACGTTGCCCTCCCACGGAAAGCCGCCGAAGTGCGAGGGGACGAGGCGCCAGGCGTTGCCCTCACCGAGGAACGTAGGCAGGTCGTATACGCCGCGCTGCGCCACGGCAGCGTCGAAGCGATCGGTCTGGCTTATGATCCAGGCTGTGAGGTAGCCGGCATACGAGCCGCCGGTGAGGACCTGCCGGTCCGCGTCGATCCAGTCGTTGTTAGCGATTGCGTAATCGGTTGTGGCGAGTACGTCGCGCATCGGGCCGGTGCCCCAGTCGCGGTAGTTTGCCCGGCGAAAGGCGTTGCCGTATCCGCCTGAGCCGCGCTGGTTGTTGTACACCACGGCAAATCCCTGCCCGGTCATGAACTGAAACTCGTGCCACATCGAAGCCTCGCCGGGGCCCCACATGGCAGACGGGCCACCGTGCATCTGCACCATGAGTGGATAGGCGGCCTCCTGACGCCGGTCAACCTCGGTCGGCGGCATCAGCCAGCCGTCGACGGCAAACGTATCGCTATCGGTCTCCATCGTCACCGAAAACGGCTCGGGGCGGCTGATCACGCGATCGGCGAGCCAGCGTGCGTTATGGCTGGATAGGCGCCGTTCATTCGAGAGGTCGGCGCTTGCTGCATACAGCTCGAAGGGGTTCTCGATTTCGGTGACGACGTACACGGCTGAGGCGTCGGTAATGTCGAACGAGCGGATGCCGCGCTCAATCGAGGAGAGCTGTTCGGGCGGCAGCGCCTGCATCATGGTCGAGTCGGCCTCGAACACGGTGCGCGAGTCGGTTACCTCGGGCGGCTGCATCGCTCCGTTCTCGGCATCGGTGGTGTCGCGCGCAAACGGGGCAAAGCGGTAGAGCGGAAAGCCGCCCTCCGACGGCGCCGTGGTATAGACATACCAGCCGTTGGGCGACCAACGCGGCGTACCCACCGACCGGTCGAGTCCGGCGGTGATGAGCTGGGGCTCGGTGCGGCCATCCATCGCAAAGATGCCGATCTGAGTCTGTGCGTAGCCAGCAGCAGTTGTATCCGACGCCGTAAAGGCCAGCTGGGTGCCGTCGTTCGTCAGGCGTGGGTTGGAGAGCGCATACGGGTCGATCTGCAAAAAGCGCTCGGCCTCGCGGGTGTCGGGGTCAACGAGTACGATGTGACGGGCCCGCACGTCGTCAGGGTGGCGCCCGTCGAGCGGACGCGTACTGGCGACCATCTGATTGGTGCTGTTGAGCCACTGCGCGCCGCTGTAGCTGCGAAAGCCCTCCGTAACGCGGATGGCGGTCGGCCGGTCCGGGTCGCCCGTCCAGATTGTGCCGGGCACGTCGACTGTAAAGTAGTGCTGAAACGAGATGGGTCCGCGCAGGTCGAACTCGCCCTGGAAGTCCAGGCGCGTAATCACATCCGGGTTGCGCTCGCTGGCACGCTCGTCGAGCCACTGGCGCTGCAGGGGAAGCGGGCCGTCGGGCGAGGGCGAGGGCACCGGCTGCTCCACCGAGATCGTATCAACGATAGCGCGGCGGGTCAGCGCATGGGCGCGCAGTGAATCAGCCCGCGTGAGATCGTCGCGCGTGCTCAGGTAGTCGTCGTCCATGCTCAGGTCTGACAGGTCTACATCTGTTGCGAGCGTATCGAGGGCGCGATGCGCTACCGTATCCCGTAGTACAAGCCGCTCTACTGTGGGGGCGCTGTACGCGGTAGAGCGGTTTGCGCTGCCAGGGCGCGCATCAAACCATGCAGGCACCGGATCGCCCTGCGCGGCCAGCGAGTCGCCCGGTACCGAGGCGGCGAAGAGCAGGCGGCGTCCGCCATCAATCCACTGCGGCTGCGAGGCGCCGTACGGATGTTCGGTAAGCTGGTAGGGCTCGCCGCCAGTAAGACGCGTTACGAAGACCTGTGGCGTACCGTCTACGCTGCGTACAAAAGCGATCTGGTCGCTATCCGGATGCCAGGCAGGCTGTGAGGCCGAGGCGCCCCGCGTAAGCGGCTCGGGCGCCACGCGTCCGTCGGGGCGGGCCACATACAGCTGCGTGCGGTACGTGCGGCCGCCATCGTCGGCATCCACAATACGCGTAACCGTGTAGACGGCGTGGCGTCCGTCGGGTGCAATGTGCACATCGCCCAGCTGGTGGATGCGAAACAGGTCGCTGGCCTGGATGGGCGTAGGCGTATCTGCAGACTGGCCGTTTACAGACTGGCCGCTTGCAGGCAGGACAGACGCGAGCGAAGCGCCAAGCCCGATAAAGGCTGCGGCTAACAAAGAAACAAAAGTACGCATAAGCAGAAGGCAAAAATAAACCGGGGGCATGGGGAGAGGACGCATCGAAACACCGCACCCAAACGCAGGGTGAGATGCGTCGACGCATCCGTTGCGCGTACGGAGCATCCGGTGGTATGCCAACGGTCGTGTGCCATGGTGTACCACCAGAAGCGTAATCGTACACAATAACCGCTATCTCATCGCACCAACCAAGCAAGCATGCAGCTTTTTTACAAGACATACGGCGAAGAAAAGCCGCCACTCATTATTCTTCATGGACTGTTGGGGGCACACGGCAACTGGCATACGCTTAGCCGCAATGCGTTTAGCGACAAAGCAACGGTGTACGCCGTAGACCAGCGCAACCACGGACGCTCGCCGCATACCGACCTGATTGACTACCCGAGTATGGCCGAGGACCTGCGCGGTTTTGCGGATGCGCACGACCTGTCGTCGCCGACGGTGATGGGCCATTCCATGGGTGGCAAGACGGCGATGGAGGCTGCGCTGCGCTATCCCGACCTGATGGATCGCCTCATCGTCGTCGACATAGCGCCGCGTCCGTACACCCCCAACCACCAGGCGCTCATCAACGCGCTCCGGGCCATCGACCCCACGCAGTACGAAAGCCGGAGCGCCATCGACGAGATGCTGGCTGAGGACGTGCCGTCGTGGACCATCCGGCAGTTTCTGCTGAAGAACCTGGAGTACGACGACGGCACGTATGTCTGGAAGCCTAACCTGCAGGCTATCGACGCCCACTACGATAAGCTGGTTGGACCTATCGAGGCTGAGGGACGCTTCACGAAGCCGACCATGTTCATCCGCGGCGCGCGATCGAACTACATCACCGACAGCGACTGGCCGATGATCCAGGAGCGCTTTCCGAATGCCTCGCTGGTCACCATTCCGGATGCCGGGCACTGGGTGCACGCCGAGGCGCCGGATCCCTTTGCACAGGCCGTGCTACGCATGCTTGACTGAACGCAGCCTGCCGGATCGTGTATACGGTGCTGCAGCATTTTTTTACCAACGAAACACCCCCTGCCATGACCCTCGGCTCGTTGACGTTTGGCGACCGCCCGCTCTTTCTTGCCCCCATGGAAGACGTGAGCGACCCGCCCTTTCGGATGATCTGCAAGCGGCTCGGCGCCGATATGCTCTACAGCGAGTTTGTGTCGACGGCCGGACTGAACCGGGGCGTAGAAGACGCCGAGCAGAAGCTCGATATCTTTCCGGAGGAGCGGCCGATCGGCATTCAGGTGTGGGGCGGCGAGATCGACGAGGTGCGCCGCGCCACGCCTCGCGTCGACGCCGCCGAACCCGATGTGATCGACATCAACTTCGGCTGTCCGGTACGTAAGATCATCGCCAAAGACGGTGGCGCCGGCATCCTGCGCGACCTCGACAAGATGGAGCGCATCACCGAAACCGTCATCGAAGCCAGCACGCGTCCGGTAACCGTAAAGACCCGCCTGGGGTGGGATGATAGCTCCATCCGCATCATAGAGGTGGCACAGCGCCTCGAAGCTCTCGGCATTGCCGGGCTTGCGGTGCATGCCCGCACGCGCTCGCAGCAGTACGGCGGCGAGGCGCGCTGGCAGTGGCTGCGGCGCATCAAAGAGGAGGGCGTGCGCGACATCCCCCTCATCGGCAACGGCGACGCCCTCGACCCCGAAGCTATCGACGCCATGTTCAACGAAACAGGCGTTGATGCCGTCATGATCGGTCGCGGAGCGATCGGCAACCCCTGGATTTTCCGGGACGCGAAGGTCTACATGGAGACCGGCGAGGTGCCGCCGCGTCCGTCATGGGAAGAGCGCGTGCAGGTCGTTGCCGAGCACCTGTCGCTTAAGTGCGAATGGCTGGGCGAGCGCACCGGCGTGCTGGAGATGCGCAGAAACTACAGCGGATACTTCAAAGGCTTCCGCAACGCGAGCAAGCTGCGCCACCTGCTCATGCAGGAGGACACGAAAGAGGGCGTGTTAGACGTAATGCTCAACTTCAACCCCGAAGCATCTGACATCCAACTCCCGTCAGCCGCACTGCCCAGCAAGACCATCGCCGAATCGTCCGAAGAACAGCGCTCCGCAAAGCCCGTCAACGTCAAAAAAGCCCAGCTCCCGAGTCCGGCGTAGAGGCATGGGCACACCGGCTGATCCTAAATCAGGTATACCAATCAGGTACACCAAGAGGAAAGCGACAGGCCAGCGCCTCAACCGGACGCGGGTACACACGAACCGCGGCATACGGGAAGTGATCGACGGCTCGTATCGGATCATTTACCGTATCAAGGAAGAGCAAATCGACGGGCTGGCGGTAATGCATAGTGCATAACAACTGCCGTCCGAATTCAGCGCGCAGTAAAGGGTGCCTGTAACCCTACGCTACTGCGGACGAAGGGCACTGGGGGCTTGGTGGGCATGAAACGGTAACGTCTCCGGTACACCACATTGATTAGGTTACTGTCAGCCTTCGCCGCGTTCCTCTAAAACGGCACCTCCTTTGTCGTCTTGCTGTCCTCGTCGCCCCCGTGCACTTTGGTTACCAGCTCAATGCCTTGGGCGGAGAAGCCGAACAGATCTTCGGGCGAGAAGACCAGGTCGAAGTCTTCCTTGCGAAAGAACGGGGTGAACTTGCGGGCGAATTCGTCGAGACGCTTCAGGTAGTACGCGGTGTTCTCATTGGGGGCTTCGGGGTCGTCGGGATTCCATTGCTCAGCGCGGGCGCAGTGCTTGAACGCGGTCACGTTGGCCGACTCGCCGGTGATGTAGTACGAGATCCGGTCGCCCACACGCACGGGCTGCCCGGTCTCCTCTTCGCGCTGAATCGCCAGCTCGTACGCAGCGGCACGCGGACGCTCACCGGCTTCGACCGCCGCTTCGTACTCTTCGACGCTGGTTTTCAGGGTTTCGGTGCGAGCAAAGCTGTCCACGCCCTGCTCCCAGGTGCGGTCGATGATGCGCTGCCGCGTATCCAGGTAGAGCTGGTGCAGCCCCTCGATGTCGTGGTCAAGCAGGCGGCGGATGGCGCGCCGCACGAAGGTGCGCCCGAACGGCTCGTTCGAGCGCGAGATGAGCGAGGAGCCTTTGAACTTGAGGTCGCCGTCGTAGGTGAGGAGCGCGTAGTTTTTCTTCTTGTAGGAGAGCATCTTCTTGTAGCGGCCGTCGAACCCAATACGAATGCCTTCGGGCATCGCATCGGTGAGCCCGATCGTGAAGTCGCGCTCCGTCTCCGCCCCGCGCACATCCTCGGGCGGCACGAAGAAGACGCCGTCGGTATCCACCTCCACGACCGTGCCGCCGCGCTCGCGGATCACCTCGATGATCTGCTGCACCAGATCCTGCCCGATCCGGGCCACGCGGTCGGCCTCCGCAAAGTCGTTGAACGCGGCCAGGCTGAAGCCCAGCATCCCGTAGAAGCTCTGCCCGATCCAGTTGAACGTGCCGTTGCGCCCCGCAAGTACGGTGTGATTGTCGGCTACGGTGATGCAGTGGATGGAGCCTTCGTAGTTGACACGGCTTCTGTGCTTATGCTTGAGCAAAGGAGCAATTTGTCTGGGAGCAGTCTCTTGTCCTGGACCAGTCATCCCGGACGAAGCGGAGCGAAGATCCGGGATCTCGGGCATGCTTCGGTGCAAGCTTGCAGGTACGGATTTGCCAGAATCGCGCAGCGGGTAAGTGGACTCCAAATAGACATCACGTGGAGGAAGACAGTACGCCTCCGACGTTTGAGTCAGATCATCCGCCTCGATCCACTGGTATCCCGTTTCCCGATAACCATTCACGCGGTTGGTGAGAAGGCGGTGATTGGGCGTCACGAGAAAGTCGACGTGCTGGTTCTTCAGGTGGACCATTTCGCCCCGGTACATCGACTGGTGGTGCACGTGCGTCACGGGCTTGATTTCGGCTTCGAGCGTGTCAGGGTTGAGCGAATAGACCCGATCGCCAACCGACACCTCGCGCACATTCTTCGGTCCCTGCACGGTCATGATCTCCGTTTCGGGGTCGAAGCAGTTTATCAGGATCTTATACGACGACTGCCGCGCATCCAGTTCGCTCTGCACTTCCTCGTCCTCGGCGGAGCGCATGGCGGATTTGGTGTCGAGGCGCAGCGTGGTGAGGCGATCCAGCAGGCGCGGAAAGAGGTCGAGCGCATCCCCCTCGGGCTGGATGTCGTAGTTCAGCATGATCGACGGGTACAGGCTCTCCACATCGGCATAGACGACGGGGCCGATGACGCCCGTGCGGAAGATGTCGGTGTAGCCGCCCATCGACTGGCTGCCCCAGTTGCTCTGCGGTAAGGCATAACGCTGGCGCAGGTACTCGCGTACGAAGAGCGATTCGATCTTGGCAGCGGGTCCACGCCGGGCCGCGCGTCCGTAGGTCATCGGCAGCATCTGCGTGAGGTAGAACGTGGAGCCGGAGAGGTGCCGGGCCAGCCGTCCGGTCTCAATCACGTCGTCGAGGGCGTAATCCAGGAGCCGCTCGCGGTCGGTGTGCCACGCCTCGGTCAGGTCTTCGCCTGCGATGTAGGTGCGGTCCTCGGGGGCGAAGCCGAAGTAGCGAGCAGCCGTCTTCAGGCTATAGTCCGGCAGATCGCGCTTGAAGACGTCGAACGCCATCACCTGAAAGTAGGCGTCGATGACGTGCCGTCCGGCAATATCCATCGCCGGGAAGTCCACCGTGCGCTCGGCAAACCGCATGCTGCTGTCAAACGTACGGGGCACCGACCCGTCGCGTCCGATCGCGAAATCGACGTTGTGCAGGGTGCATCGGTCCAGCAGATACGCCAGGTCGAAGGCAAAGACATTGTATCCCTCGATAACATCCGGATCGCGCTCGTTGATCGTGTGCACCAGCTCGCGCAAGAGCATCGCCTCCGACACCCCGGAGCGCTGATGCAGCACCTCCGACCAGCCGCGGTTGTCAGTGAGGGCTACGATGACGACCTCATCATTCGGGCGCTCGGCGTTGGGAAACGAGCCATCGCTAATCACTTCGATGTCGAGCTGCAGGCGGTGCAGGTCGTCGAGCGTCATGTCCTTAAAGCAGGTGCGCCCGCTCTGCGTGAGGTACTGCTGCACCGGATCGCTAATGAGGTAGAGCTCGTCGGGCCGCCGCTGGTCGCTGTCGGTCTGGCGCTTCACGTGGCGAATCGCCTCGTAGTAGTTCTGCCAGCACGAGAACACAACCACATGCTCGAAGAACCCACCGCCCTGCAGGCGCGAGGCCCGAAAGGTATCGCGGCGATGGCGCAGCAGCCCAATATCCGAGATAAAGAAGAACGGATACAGCGGCGCGTCTTCGGTGAACACCTCCGCGCCATCTTCGCTGCGCCGGTAGAGGCGCACCATGGCCTGCTCGCGCGAGGGGCGGTTCAGCAGCGGCTGTACGTCCACAATGCGCGGCGTGTCGTCGTGGCCGTAGAGCGTAGCATCCGAGGTATCGGGCGTGGGCGTCGCCATATAATCTATGAACCAGATTCAGGGGGATGCGCACAGGATAAACCGCTATCGGCACAGGAGGTGCCGGGCCTCCATGGCATCGTCTGGAAAAGCACATTCGGCCTCATCGCGTCCGTTGATTCGCCAGGTTGGATGTTCGGTCGCGGGCTTGCAGGAGCAGCGCCTTGTGCGGACGTGGGCGCGTCGAACGCATGAAGACGCAATCATGACAGAGCGATAACGCAGGCGTTATGTCGAGGTAATGGCGCACCGAGACATCTTTCGTACGTTGATGGTGCGTCAACAATTGAGTCCAAACTGATTCTCATTCCCCTCTGCCCATGGCTTGGTCGTTTGCCGCCCCACTTCGTTCTGCCCAGTCCAACGCGCTGCGAGAGGCCGTCTTGCAGCCTGCGTCCACCTCCGTGCGTAGCGCCTGGGATCGCCTCTTCACGGCGTGGTTCAATCGCCTGGTGTATACGCAGATCTGGGAAGATCCTCGTGTGGATGCAGAGGCGCTTCAGCTTAACGAAGAAAGCCGCATCCTCACTATTGCCTCGGCAGGATGCAACGTGCTCAACTATCTTACGCACGAGCCGCGTTCCATTCTGGCAGTCGACGTTAATCCGGCGCACATGGCGCTCACGCGGTTGAAGCTTGCGGCCATTGAGCGACTCCCCGACTACCCGGCGTTCTTTCAGTTCTTTGGCGAGGCCTGCCACGACGTCAATCTCGCCAACTACACGAGGCACATCCAACCGCATCTCGACCCTCAGACTCGTTCGTTCTGGGAGGCACGGGCCTGGCCCGGATGGCCGCGCATTCCGCGTATCCACTACTTTGCTGAGGGCTTCTACCAGCGAGGCGCGATGAGCCGATTTCAGCGCTTTATTGACCGGCTGGCGCATTACACCGTAGGGCACTGCCCTGCCGAGCTCCTGCAGGCCAACACGCTTGCCGAGCAGAAGGCCTTCTTCGAGGATGCCGTTGTGCCGTTCTTTGAGCATCCGGTCGTGCGCACGCTGGCTCGCATCCCGGCCTCGGTGTACAGCCTGGGCATCCCTCCACGCCAGTTTGAGCTGATGCGTGCCGAGGGCGATCTCCTCGCTTACTTCCGCGACCGCCTGCGCCGGTTGATGTGCGACTTTCCACTCTCCGACAATTACTTTGCCTGGCAGGCATTCGGACAGCGCTATCATCCCAGCGTGCTGCCGCCCTACCTGCAAGCACGCCACCACGCCCGTATCCGCTACTACCTGCCACATGTTGAAACGCGCGTTGCCTCACTCACTGGTGCCATGCAGCAGGCTCCAGCCAATCATTTCGACTCGTTTGTCCTGTTGGATGCGCAAGACTGGATGGACGATGCGGCTATTCAGGCGCTGTGGGAAGGCATTGCCCGCACCGGATGTCCGGGCGCCCGCATCATCTTTCGTTCGGCCGGAGCCACGTCGTGTGTTGAACAAGCGCTGCCCCGAACGCTACGCGCGCGGTTCACGTACCACCGCGACCGCTCGGCCCAGCTGCATGCGCACGACCGCTCAGCCGTGTATGGGGGATTCCACCTGTATGAGTTCAACGGATAACTCTATACACCCATTCGCCTTGTATCTGCGCTGACTTATCGCCTTCCCATGGCCCGCTCTGCAACGACGACCGATCCGGCACAGCGCATGGATCGGATGTATCGCTACACGCGCCACATCTACGACTGGACGCGCCGCCCATATCTGCTCGGGCGCGATCGCGTCTTGCAGGATATGGCTGCACGGCCTGCCGGGCATGTGCTCGAAATGGGGTGCGGCACGGCACGCAACCTGCGCGTGCTGCATGAGCAGGCGCCCCATCACACGCTCTACGGACTCGATGCTTCGGAGGCTATGCTCAACACAGCACGGGCGACGGCCTCTCCTGAAGTGCAGCATGCCATGTGCTTGAAGCAAGGCCTCGCGCAGTCCGTCGAACCCCGCATGTTTGGGCGCGCGGCTCCATTTGACATGGTGCTCTGCTCGTACGTGCTCTCTATGATCCCCAATGCGTCTGCTGCTGTTGATGCAGCGCTCAATGTGCTCGCACCCGGGGGACGCCTCTACCTGGTGGATTTTTGGGATCAGGCCAATTGGCCCGCTCCGTTGCGATGGGTATTGCAGCGGTGGCTCAGCTGGTTTGGCGTGCACCATCGTCCGGCACTACACGCTCACCTTGACGACTTGGCAGCCCGCAAGCGCATCCGCCTGACGCGCACGCCTATTGCGCACCGCTACGCGTATCAGGCGGTCGCGGTAAAAGCGGTCTCGTAACGCTCGACTTGTAACGCTCAACCGCACATGCGCAACAATTTGGGCGCCCCACAGCACGTACCACTTGCTGCACAAACACAGCTCTTTCCGTCTAACCCTTTTTGTGGATATGGATGCATCGCCACGCTACCGTACGGTCTGGATTTCGGATGTCCATCTGGGCACCCGCGATGCCAAGGCTGCATCTGTCGTTGACTTCTTACAACGCCATTCAGCAGAGCGCTACTACCTGGTTGGCGACATCGTTGACGGCTGGTCGCTGGCGCGATCGTGGTACTGGCCCGAGGCGCACAACCGCGTAGTCGAGACGCTATTGAAATGTGCTCGCAACGCCGATGTGATCTACATTCCTGGCAACCACGATGAAGCCGCGCGGCGCTTTCCGGGACTTCGGTTTGGCGGCATCACCACACAGATGAACCACATCCACACCACTGCCGACGGTCGCCGCTTCCTGGTTTTGCACGGTGACGAGTTCGACGGTATGATTCGCCATGCGCCGTGGCTCTCGCATGGAGGAGCCATCGCATACCAGGCACTTCTGACCACGAACCGGTACGTAAATCGCGTGCGTCGTTGGATGAATCTGCCGTACTGGTCGTTTTCGCAATACGTGAAGCAGCGTACCAAAAAAGCTGTGCAGTTCATTGCCAACTTCGAAACCGTAGTTGCACGCCGGGCCGCTAAAGAAAACGTCGACGGCGTTATCTGTGGGCATATTCATCACCCGGTCATTCGGAAGATTGACAGCGTCCAATATGTAAACACCGGCGATTGGATAGAAAGCTGCACGGGCGTGGTGGAGCATATGGACGGCACGCTCGAACTGCGCCGCTGGCTGCCAGGACGCACCGATGTTCGGTGGGATGCTCTGCCAGGAGAAACGGCGGTTGGTCCCACGGATTCGGATGCGACCCACGAGGGCGATGCGCTCCCTGGAGCGGCCATGGCAGAGCCTCACGAAGCCACATGGAGCCCATCTTCAGAGTAGTGCGCTCGGGAAATAGACGTGCTGCTGCGTCGGGGTGTCACGAAACAGTGTAACTTTTTGAGATCAATCACAGGATCTGGCACCGATGGGGCCGGTAGCGTTCGGCACACGTTACCCCGTTCGACTGCTCTGTTGGGAGCGTGGAGCGTTCATTTCGTCGTCCGACGGGGGAACGTCGGACGCAGTAGAATGCCTGTTTCCAGCGCCGTAGGGACACGGCGCGCCGGGTCCTACAACGAATGAAGGCGCTCCCGATCAGCGAGTTGAAGCAGCTTTGGGGGATGCTTCAAACACCTGCTGGGCGGTGCGCTCGCCTGCTTCGATGGCGCCGTCGAGGTAGCCGGGATGCTCGGTGGCGGTTTCGGCGCTGGCCCACAGCAGGTGTCCGTTCCAGTGTGGCCGGGTGATCACAGACGGTGGTGTGGGCGGATGCTCAACATAGAGCGGGTCGGCATCAGGCGGCGTGGTGGCGGGGTCGGTGCGCCAGCTGCTTGTGGCGATAGCCGTTGGCGCGGGGGCGTCGCTCCCGAAGCAGTGCGCGAGTTGGGTGCGGATGGCCTTGTGAAGGGCTGCTTTGCCCTCTGTCGCAAGGGTTTGCAGCCCCGTA
Organism: Longimonas sp.; assembly: GCF_040409695.1. Lineage (GTDB taxonomy): Bacteria > Bacteroidota > Rhodothermia > Rhodothermales > Salinibacteraceae > Longimonas. Next base: position 9,126 of record NZ_JARWGJ010000159.1, on the reverse strand, counting down.
GGATGCAGAAAGCCCGCGAGCGCAGCGCGTCCATCGGAGGCGACGGCATCATGCCAGTGGGCCACCGGACCCGCGTGGCTGACGACGCGCCCATCGATGCCCTGCTGATGCCAGAACGCATCCGCAAATGTAGCCACCGCCTTGCCCGAGGCCGCCATCCACGTGGGTGTGTTGCGCTGAGCGGATGCGAGAGAATCGGGGAGCGCAGGGTCGAAACGGATGGTGTGCGCCACCAGCCGCGGCGGCACGGCTACGATAAGACGCCTGGCGGTTGCAACTGCCGCGCCGTTTGGGCCGTCGACATGCACTTGCACGCCTGCGTCGGTCTGCTGCACCTGCGTTACGCGATGATTGAGTTTCACTGCATCACTGGGGAGCGCTGCGGCCAAATGCTGGGCCAGTGTTTGCGTACCGCCTTCGAGGCGCCATGAGGGCGGGGGCGTGTCGGGCCACGGGAAGTGCTGCACCGGCTGTTCAGCGCGCGGTTCATAGAGCGCGATGCCGGGCTCGTGCTGCCGAATGCGCTCAATGCCCAACTGCTCAGCTAAATCGTGCACGCGGGTGTGCTCAGTCCAGTGCCAGGCCGCGCCCAAATCCAACTGCAGCGAATCGGGGCCAAGGGGCGGACTCCAGGTGCGTCCACCAACGCGGTTGCGCGTCTCCCATACCACGACCCCATGACCGGCTTCGTGCAGGCGCGTGGCGGCAACGAGCCCGCTAAGTCCAGCGCCGGCGATACCAATAGGAGCGCCCATGTGCATAGGCAATTACAGGATTTCGTTTGCAATCTGACGGACCAGAACGCTGGGATTTGGTAAGTCACTGCTGTATGCCTGATTAATCATCACAGCAATGACGAGACCATCATCGGGATAGATACGGAGGTGCGTGCGTGCACCCGACCCAAACCCGCCATGTTCGGCGATGCGGTGGCCGTCTTGGGTAAGCAGCCTCCACCCGACCCCGTTGCTGCACCGTCCTCCTGAGCCAAACGAGCATCCAGCAGCTAAAGGAGTCCAGAGCCGGTTATCGCGGACCGCGTCGCGCACAATGTCTCCATTGAGCAGGCGCCAGCCAAACCGGGCCATGTCGAGCGTGTGCATCTCCAGGCCCCCGCCCAGCACTTTCCAACTGCTGTCCACGTAATTAAACGTGTTTCCACTACTGTTATGCGGTGTGGCACGTTCACGGTTGGACTGCAACGAAGCCGTTTCAAACTGAGAGCGCACCGATGGGAGTCCCCACGACGCATTGATCTCCTCACGCACGAGCCGGTGAACCGGTCGCCCGCTCACCTGTTCGAGTACAGCGCCAAGGAGCGTGAACGCGTGGGTGGAGTAGACACGGTTGCTCCCGACCGTGCAGGTTGGAGTCTGAACCAGACCTGTATTCCACAGCGCAGTAGACGCTTGCAGGGCATTGGGATAAAAGGCGACCATGTCGCTGTTTGAGATGCCGGGGATTGTGCCGGAGTTTTCGCTTCTCGGGTAGTGTACCACGCAGCCAAGGTGCGCGGTGAGCTGCTCCACGGTGTGGGTATGGTGAGCAGGGAGCGTGGCCCGCTGGTTGACACCCCGGTTAAGATACTGCCGCGTTGGGCGCGTCATATCAAGGTTGACACGGCGGCCATTTGTCAATCGGCCCTCATCTTCCAGCTTAGCAGCTAAAGTAGCTCCAAAGACTTTGGAGACCGAAGCTGCGCTGTAAACGGTTTGGCTATGAGCGCCATGGCCATTGCTGGGATTTGCATCTCCGAACCCCCGGCGGTAGACGGTTTCCCCGTTGTGAATGATTGCTACGGAAATACCGGGTGCACTTACTGAGTTTCGATGTGCGTTCACTAACCCGTCTATCGCTTCACGGTGGGCGTAGCGGAGGCGTGCGTTATTTTCCACCCAGACGCCTGAATAGCGCGCCCCGTTCTGGTCGGCTTCAAAATCGGCAAGCCGGTAACCCCGATCGCGATACTCGTTCCATAGATTGCGAAACTGCTGGTCGTTTCGGCCCGTGCGTAGCTGGTACATGGGCATATCTGAGCGACGCTCCCAAATAGCGGCGTAGCGCTGCTGATTGTTCTCGGTATAGCTTTCATAATCGCGCACCTGGTAGCCACGACGGCCCAGCGCATTGACCTGACTCTGGTACTGGGCGCGTGTCATGTTGGTACGCATTGTCCAGTCTACGTCGTCGGTGTCGGCGTACCAGATAGCCGCCCAGCGCAATCCACCAGGCGTTTCGTACGCTTCAATATCGACGGGGCGCAGGTTCTCCTGCCGACGTTGTGCGTGGAGCTCTCCGAACCGATTGGTGGTCATATTTCGATTCGACTTCCAGCGAATCCCTTCACGATTCTCCACCCAGATGCCGGCAAAGCGCAGGTTGCGTCCCATCATATATCCCTCGACATCGGTAGGCCGAAACCCAGCCTCTTGCATCTCGGTCCAGCGCTCATTGTAGCGATCCGAGGTCATGTTGCGCCACTGTCGCCACTGTCGTCCATCATGATTATCGCGCCACACCATCGCATACCGCGTCTGGCGGCCTTGTGTGTAAGCCTCCACGTCGATAAGCATCCAGCCCCGATTTCGATATTCGCTGAACAGCTCGCTGTAGCGCTCGCTGGTAAGGTTCCTGAACGAGCCCCAGGAAAGCTCCCGCTCGGCCGTGAACTTTTCAGAAGGAGCCTGATTCGCTGTCGCAGGATTGATGATCGTATGCTCAGCTCCAAAAGGAATTGACCGAGTCGTCTGAGGTAGATCCTGAGCCTGGAGGGCGGCGCCTGGAAAGAGAAGCAGGCAGGTCAGTCCCCAGAGGACGGCAAGAGGGCCAAGGTGCAGAATGCGCTTTGCAGAAGAAAAACGGAGGATCGTCATGTTGCCACCCATGCTTTGTGTGGAGGATTTGTTTAAATAGGTGGCGAAAAGCACATAGTCTACCGGACAAGTAATGGTAAAAAAATATTGGGTAGCGGGAAGATGTTAAGTGATTGACATGTGTTTTACATCATCGCAATCCGTTCAAACCCCCTCTGTCTTCGAGCTTCGCCGCAGGCGTGATCCTATGGACACCTCCCCCTTGGCTAAGGGGGAGAAACCCGACACGAGCCCGTAGGGCGACTGATGGAGCGAAGCGGAATAAGGGAGAGGGGATTCGACCGAGATGAGACTTCGGGGCAAATCACCTCATCACTTAGCGTCTATCCACTACATAAAATTGTAAATTGTATTACGGGTTTTTTCGCTTGCGTTACCGCAACGAACTGAACTGACTGGCGGAAGTGACGCCTCTGTAGCATTGCTCTTGATTCGCAATTGTCGGTGGGGCTGTTGTATCCTGCACGATAGAAGTGATCTGTGCGCGGTTGGATCTTCGCGCTTTTCCTTCTGCGCTGTCCGTAGGTTCGATGCAGAGCCTTTCGCGACATCTCGGACGCCAGACAATCGCCTGTGATACGGCACCACGCTTTTCCTCACAACCAAACCTTCCTGACTCTATGTCCAATATCTTTGCACCTGACCTTCTCGACGGCGAGCACATCGTGATCACCGGCGGCGGAACTGGTCTCGGACGCGCGATGGCCGAGCGATGTGCAGCGCTCGGCGCATCGGTCACGATTAACGGACGACGCACCGAGCCGCTCGATGAAACCGTTGCTGCCATCGAGGAGGCCGGCGGTACGGCTAACGGCATCTCCTGCAACGTGCGCGACGCCGAATCTGTCGACGACTTTTTCGACGAGGCGGAAGACGCCCAGGGCCCGGTAACCGCTCTCGTGAACAACGCTGCGGCAAACTTCCTGGCGGCGACCGAAGACCTCTCGCCCAACGGATTCGACGCCATCGTTAAGACCAACCTGTACGGCTCGTTCTACTGCACGCAAGCGTGTGGACAGCGGTGGATCGAGCGCGGGTCGGGTGGGGTGGTGCTGTCGATTGCCACGACCTACGCCGATACCGGAAGCGCCTTCGTCGTACCCAGTGCCGTTTCAAAGGCCGGCATTGTGGCGATGATGCGCTCGCTGGCAGCAGAGTGGGGGCCTGAAGGCATCCGGCTGAATGCAATTGCGCCCGGGCCTTTTCCAACGGAGGGCGCGTGGAGCCGCCTCGTGCCGGGCATGGACGTGGAGGACGATATGAAGCAGCGCAACCCAACGCGCCGCTTCGGTGAACCGGAGGAGCTGGCTACGCTCGTGGCGTTTCTGCTCTCTGACGGCGCCGCTTACATGAATGGCGAGGTGGTTACGTTCGATGGCGGTGAGAAGCTGGTGGCGGGCGGACAGTTCAACGCGTTCACGGCGATGCCGCGCAAGCAGATCAAGGGGCTTTTTGCGAAGATGAAAGCAGCCCGCGATAAGTAGCCTGCGGAGCGCCTGCGCGCCCCTTTCTCAGCGGGCCGTGGAGACCGTTCTTGATACCGCGACGTATGCCGAAGAGGCGCAGGCGGTCCGTATCCTCCCGACCACACGGTGCCAGGACGGTCCCTGCCAATATGAAGAAAAGCGATTCCACGACGCCCGATTCACTGAAACGGCGGCGTACTTCTTGCTCTTTAATTCATCCACCCTTATTTAGGGATTAACGATGTGTTAACAAGCATAGAAGTACAGAACGCTATGGCTACCCTCGATATGAACCTGTTCGCCCGTGCGGCCGACGACGTAGAGCGAACGCAGTACCAGATTCTCGGCGGCTTGCAGCATGCACGTCGCGACTTTGCGGCGAAGCGCATCTACCCGCATCTTGGGCGTCTGGTAGCGCTGTACACGTCGCTGCGAACGATTCTAAAGCAGTCGGATGCGTACCGTACGGCCTCTACGGGTACGGCGACCGGCATTGATTGGGAGGAAGGTACACTGCAGTACCGCTGGCCGGAACTGGAAGACGGTGAGCTCTCGACGGTGCGTGCGCTCATTGAGTGGGCGCTGCCGCGTATCCAGGAGGCAATCGAGGAGGGGCGCTCGATCTACGAGATGGTTGAGGACAACTTCGACGTAGAGACGGTGGGCATTATGCCGTCGTATGTGAAAGAGGGCTACGTGCTCGTGCCCGACCGCAAGGCGCATCGCCTGCACGTGCTGCGCTACACAGTGTCGATCTTTACGAATGAAGACGAGCAGTACCGCACGCTCAAGACCGAGCACTGCAAGTCGATCGATCAGTTTGGCGTAGACGCGCATCCGAGCTCGGTCAAGCTCGAAATGGTGGATGAGCGCAAGGACTTGCCGAATCCGGCGACATACATGTTCAACACGGACCTCGACTTTCCATATGAGCCGACGCTTCTGCCTGTGGCGAAGCGCACGCTCATGCGACACTTGGCGCAAGAGGAAGGCTGGGCATAGCAGACGGCACGGCCCTCCACATGTAATGAGCGCCCCTGCGCGATGGTGAACGTCGTTGCGCAGGGGCGCTTGTGATTTTGGGGGCCGGGCTACGTGAAGGGCGTGGGGGGCGTAAGGCGTACGGTTACGCAAGAAGCGTATCGGCAGCGTGCCACCCTGAATCGAACGCGTCTTCCACCGAGATGCCCGTGCGGTAGTTGCCTGCAAACTGGAGTCCGGAGTGAGCGGCTTCGAGCGCGTCGAGGCGCCCCTTTACGGCGCCGTGGCGAGACGTATACTGCGGGATGGCGTGGGGCCAGACCACCTGGTGCGAAAACACCGGGTCATCGGTAACGCCAAGCAGGCGCTGCAGGTCGCGCATGACAAGGGCACGAGCGGCATCCGGATCGGCATGGGCGTGTTCAGGCGCGCGGGCCCCGCCCACGAAAGTGGTAAGCAGCACGTGTCCGTCGGGGGCCCGTTTCGGGAAGAGGGTAGAGGCGAAGATGGTGCCCAGGATCTCAAACGACGATTCGGCAGCAGGCAGAAGCATTCCGAACCCGTCGAGCGGATGCGACACCGCGTCGCGCTTGAACCCGAGCGATACGCTGCGCATGGGGGCATACGGCACGTCGTGCAGCGGGTGCAGCGGCAGCGACGTGCCGAACGTGACCTCCGTGCCCAGCGTGTGCAGGGGCGCTGCGTAGACCACGGCGTCGACCGTCGTGCTTCCAGCGGCGTGCTCAATGCGCCAGCCAGCGTCTGTAGGCACGAGGGCATGCACTGGGCAGCCAAGATGCATCTGCTCGTGCAAGTGAGCAGCCAGGGTGCGGGGCAGCGTGTCGAGGCCGTCCTCAAAGGAAAAGAGGCCATTCACGGTTGGCTCTTCAGAGGCATTTGCACCGCGCAGTGCGCTGCGGATCCCGCCGATGAAGAGCGAGCCATGCTCCTTCTCCATCGACTTGAGCGCTGGAAACGCGTGTTGCACCGCAAGCTTGTCGGGGCGTCCGCCATAGACGCCGGCTACGAAGGGATTCACGGCGTAGTCAAGCACCTCGGGGCCGAGGCGCCGCGCCACGAAACGCGCCAGCGACTCGTTGGCCGGGCCGCGCGTGCGAAAGGGCTCGGTGAATAAGCGGGCTTTGGCACGCGCAGAGAGGAGCGGCGTGCGAACGAAGTCAGATAGCGACTGCGGGATGGGCACAGGCCGGGCGTTGCGCACCACGAAGCGGTTACGAGCTTTGGGGTTGGATTCGACGCGTGCGTTGTCGAGTCCGAGATCACGCATCACGCCTGCAAGTGCGGGGCCGGCCCCGTTGATGGAGTTTGGGCCCTCCTCAACGAGAAATCCGTTGCGCCGGGTCGTGCGGATGACGCCGCCGGCATGGTCGTTGGCCTCAAAGACCTGCACTGCGCATCCCGCCTCATGCAGCCGGTACGCCGCTGCGAGTCCGCTAATCCCTGCTCCAATGATACCCACCTGTGTAGGATGCGACATACGATGGCACCAAGATCATAGAGAGTGATTCACGAGTGTTCAGTGGCTCGTTGTACCCTGTTACCGAAACTCTCGTTGCACGCGATCCGTAAATTAAAGTCCACATTACGCAAAGGTTGTGTGTGCTCGTCATCACAAAATTGTAGAGAGGTGATGGCACATGCGCGTCTTGATTGAGCTCCGTACGCACAAAACGAAAGGATACATATGGCTACAGAAGCAATGAACGAAAGCTGGCGTCGCATTCGCGATCAGGTTAAGCTGATCTGGGAAGACGCGGACTTCGACGACAAAGAGATGAAACGGGCACGTGGCGAGATGGACAAGCTGGTCGGGCTCATCCACGACAAGACGGGCGACTCGCCTGAGGAGATCCGTCGCAAGATGAGCGCTATTCTGTAGCTTAGCTCCTGTATTTTACGATTGCACTACACGGTCGCGCTGCACGGCCGCACTGCTGTGTTCTCCGCACAAACTGAATCACCTGTCTTGGATCTTCCGGGACAGGTGTTCTGTTTTTAAGGGCTGGAACCGCTTTCATTCTTCTTCACCAAGATCTTTTCCTGTTGCATGGCCGACGTATCTGCTCCCGATCAACTGGGCACGCCCGCATCCACCTCCTCATCACGTTTCCAGCGCCGCGCCGACCACTACAAAGGTCTGCTGGAGACGTATAACGCCCGCCGCGCCGAAGTCTCTAAAGGCGGCGGTGATCGGCGCATCGAGCGGCAGCATAAGCGGGGCAAGCTCACGGCGCGCGAACGCATCGCCCACCTGCTCGACGACCCCGACGACTTCACCGAGGTCGGGCAGTTTGCCGGATACGAGATGTACGAGGACGAAGGCGGCTGTCCCTCGGGCGGTACGGTGATGGGCCTTGGCCATGTAAGCGGGCGCCTTAGCCTGGTGGTGGCGAACGATGCCACCGTTAAAGCAGGTGCCTGGTTTCCGATCACTGCGAAGAAGAACCTGCGGGCGCAAGAGATCGCCCTCGAAAACCACGTACCGATCATCTACCTGGTCGACTCGGCGGGCGTCTACCTGCCTATGCAAGACGAGATCTTTCCCGACAAAGAGCACTTCGGGCGCATCTTCCGCAACAACGCGATTCTCTCCAGCAAGGGCATCCCACAGATTGCGGCCATCATGGGAAGCTGCGTAGCAGGCGGCGCCTACCTGCCGATTATGAGCGACGAAGCGCTCATCGTAGACGGGACCGGCTCGGTATTTCTTGCCGGGCCCTTTCTCGTAAAAGCAGCCATCGGCGAGGAGGTCGAAGCCGACGTGCTGGGCGGGGCCACCACCCACACCGAGATCTCAGGGGTAGCCGACTACAAATGCGAGTCGGACGAGGAGGCGCTCGACACCGTTCGCGACATCGTTGGCCACATGGGTCCGGAGCACCGCTTCGGGTTCACGCGTGATGCACCCGTGGCGCCGGCATTCGACGCCGAGGAGATCTACGGGCTCGTTCCCGACAGCGGGCAGCAGCCGTACGACATGCGCGAGGTGCTGGCGCGTATCGTGGATGCCGACTCATGGACTGAGTACAAGAAGGGATACGGACGTACACTGCTTACCGGATATGCCCGTATCGATGGGTGGAATGTCGGCATCGTAGCGAACCAGCGGGCGGTTGTGCGCAATAAGACAAATCACGAAACGAAAGGTGAGATTCAGGTAGGAGGGGTGATCTATGCCGATGCTGCCGACAAAGCAGCGCGGTTTATCATGAACTGCAACCAGAAGCAGATTCCGCTCGTGTTCTTCCAGGACGTGACGGGTTTCATGGTCGGCAAACGAGCTGAACACGGTGGGATTATCAAAGATGGCGCCAAGATGGTGAATGCCATGTCGAACAGCACCGTGCCGAAGTTTACCGTTGTAGCGGGTAACTCATACGGCGCCGGCAACTACGCCATGTGCGGACGCGCCTACGACCCGCGGCTTATCTGCGCCTGGCCTACGGCCAAGATTGCGGTGATGGGGGGCACGCAGGCAGCGAAGGTACTGCATCAGATTCAGGTGCGCAAGCTTGAAAAGCAGGGCAAGGAGCTTACGGAGGAGGAAGAGCAGGAGATGCTCGCCCGTATCGAAGACCGATACGAGAAGCAGACCACGCCCTACTATGCAGCGGCACGTCTCTGGGTCGACGAAATCATCGATCCGGTAGACACCCGCGCATGGCTGTCGCGCGGAATCAACATGGCCGACCTGAATCCGGAGATGGCCGACTTCAACCCCGGCGTCATCCAAACCTGAGGTATCCAAACATAGAGAGCGCCACGATCGTTCAAGTCAAAAGCAG
>NZ_JARWGJ010000158.1:0-25635 GCF_040409695.1 Longimonas sp. | reverse complement strand
CATGTAGCGATCTACACGCCCTCTGCCCATGAGTCCAACCCGTCCTGCCACCGCGCCCCATCAGTCGCATCTGGAAGAGCTGGTCAACAGCATCACGCACGGGGTTGGGCTCGTGTTGAGTCTGATTGGCGGGGGCGTGCTGCTGGCGCTGGCCCTGACGTATGGCACGGCGGTGCACATCGTGAGCTGCGCGCTGTACGGCGCCACCCTTGTATTTCTGTACGGAGCCTCAACCTTCTACCACGCGGTAACGCGTCCGCGTCTCAAGTACATAGCGCGCGTGCTCGACCATGTGGGGATCTATCTGCTGATTGCAGGTACCTACACGCCGTTTCTGGCGGTAATGGTGCCTGAGCCGCTGGGATGGGGGGGGCTGGGGCTCGTGTGGGGCTGTGCGATCCTCGGATTGCTGTTCAAGCTCCTATCGCGTCACCGATTTCACTGGATCGCTGTGGTGCCTTACGTGGTAATGGGCTGGATCGGTATTCTCTTTGCGCAGCCCCTCATCGAGGCTCTCTCGTGGGAGGTGTTTGGATGGATTCTGGCGGGCGGTGTGGTGTACACCAGTGGGGTCGTGTTTTTCGGGTGGAACCGCCTGCCCTTCAACCATGCCGTGTGGCACGTCTTTGTAATGGGAGGGAGCGCCATCCATTACGTAGCGGTCTTGCGATACGTGCTCCCGCAATAATCCTATAGAAGAATAATCCCATAGCAAGAACGCCTGCAGCCAGGCGACAGCCAGACGACAGCTGGGCCGACAGCCCATCTACCACGCTACTTAAGCTGGATGAGCGCCTTCAAGATCTGAACGGTCGTATCCTCGGGCTCTCCGGTTGCTTCTACCTGTACATGGCGGGCATCTTCAAGCGCATCGGGCGCCTCGTAGCGGGCGGTGAGCAGCTCGAAGTCCTCAGCGCGCGCATCCGACACGACATCGGGCTGCGACGCGCGTGCTGCAAGGCGGCTCTTCAGCTGCTCATCAGGGGCAACGAGCTCAGCGAAGAGAGGGGGGCAGTGTGACAGGCGTTTCCGAAGGGCCTCGCGCGTGCTCCGATGGCTGTACGTAGCGTCGAGGATAAGGCCCGACCCGTCTGCAACAGCGCCGACCGCCTGCTCGGCCAGCGCGTCGTAGGTGCGCTCTGACATAGCGCTGCTGTAGAGCTCTGCGCGCGTCTCGGCATCGGGGCGCTCATGCAGCGGCAACCCGGCGAGGCGCTTGCGCACCTGGTCGGACGAGGCGACTGGCCAGCCGAGGGCCTTGTGCAGCGCCTGGGCCTGCGTGCTCTTGCCCGTGCCCGGGCGCCCCATCACAACGACCACGCGCGGCGTGTTGCCGGCCACGAAGTAGCGGAGCGCCCACTGGTAGAACGTCTGGCTGTCGCGCTTGCACACGGTGCGGGCGTCCCCGGTGATGTCGGGGTCATCGAGCTTCATGCCGTTAACCTTTCCGCGCACAAACGCGCGATAGCTCTTGTAGAAGTCCGTCAGGCGGGCCAGGTTCGGGTCGCCGAGCGCGTCGGCAATGGCATTGACGAAGTAGCGCGCCAGGTCGGGGCGTCCGTTCACGTCGAGCTCCATCGCGAGAAACGCGACGTCGCTCGCAATATCGATATGACGAAATCGCGTCGTGAACTCGATACAGTCATAGATGCAGACGCCGTCCTCGCTGAGATGCACATGTTCGAGCCGGAGATCGCCGTGTGCATCCACAATATGCCCCTTGGCGCGCCGCTCGTGAAACAGCAGAGCGTGGTGGTCCATGAAGCGCTCGGCCGCATACTGCAGAGCGCGGTACGCAGGCTCTGTGAGGAGTCCGCCGCGATGCGGAACGGCCTGCTCAAAGTTTTCCCGGATGTTAGCCCATATCCGGTCAACGCGCCCGTTTGCCGCAACTTCCGGGGATGAAGGGCGTGCTGCGTAGAAGTCGGCCAAGACGTCAACCACCGCATCGAGGTCAGACTCCGTTAGCGTGCCGCGTTCGAGGCGAGCATCCAGAAAGTCATCGTGGGGAAGCATCTTCATCTTGACAGCGACCTCCACGACGTTGCTATCGTCTTCGAGACGAAGGCCATCGGGCGTACGGGAAATGGGCACCACATCCTCGTAGATGCTTCCACAGAGGCGGCTGTTCAACCGGATCTCCTCCTCGCAGTAGTGGCGCCGCTGTGCCAACGTAGTGAAGTCGAGAAAGCCCAGATCCACTGATTTCTTGATCTTGTAGACATACGGAGGTGCCAGCGCCACGTACGAGATGTGCGTCTGCACAACGTGGATCTGGTCAGGCGTGTAGGGATAAGCCTCAGCCCGTTCAAGAGCCTCGCGCAGCGCGCGTCCCGAGAGGGAAGAGTCAGAGCGCGGCGAATCCGGGGCGGATGAAGGGGGCGGCTCAGACGGATCCGATGTAGCAGAAGGCGCAGACATAGAAGCAGGGATAGAGAAGGAAAGCCGTTAAGGAGCGAGAGGAACGGTTGGGCCTGCGACTGCAGTGCAAGGCAGGAGACCGGAGAGACGGTTCGCGGGAGGGTGGGCCGAAGAGACCGGTGGGACAGGCTATGGGACCTGTTCAACCTGTGTCGTATCGGCCGGTGTACTGTCGTCTTCCATTGCTGATTCGGCAGCTGAGACAAGAAAGTAAGCACTCCCCACAGCTGTGGCTATTGCCAGAACAATCATGAAGGTGACGAGCGCACGGGTACCCAGCGGGCCCAGTGGACGCGGGGTTGAGGGGTCTTCGTGGGGGGGCGGAGCCTGATCAGGCATGAAGCGAAGAACGCGAATGGAAAGCGAATGCGATAGCGTCGTTTCATAAGCCCGACGCGGGGCATAAGTTCATCAGAAAGCGCTGTACTGGCGCAGCGTACAGTCAACCGCAGAGAAATTATAGGACAATGCGAAGAGAATATGACCCAGGTGGTTGAATATGCCATGAGATGTGTTGTACGTTACGAATATGTTAGCGTGCCTTTCTCGCGATGCGATGCGAAGATACGGGGCGTGATCATACGCTGCTGAGCGACTTGAAGTACGTGTTCACCAAATAAGCTGCCATGAGCGACGCTTCCCCCCACAACGGCGACCTGCGCCGCGCTATCCTGGATACAACCCGCCGTCTTCTGGTGAAGAAGGGGTATCACAACCTATCGATGCGCAAGATTGCGCAATCAATCAATTACAGTGCGACCAGCATCTACCTTCATTTCGACAGCAAAGACGCCCTGCTGCACGCCCTGATCGACGAAGGAATGCAGCGCCTGTATGATGCATTTAGCGACATCGTAAGCGCATTTGATGATGAACCCGTAGCGCGGCTTCGTGCTCTCTGCGAGCAGTTTATTACTTTTGGTCTTGAAAATCCGGAGTACTACGAGATCATGTTTCAGCTGCGTCCGGAGCAGATGGAGCGCTACCCGGCTGAGAAATACCGCCGGGCGCGCCGCAACTTAGACACGATTGCGGAAGCGCTTGCTGAAGGTGCAGAAACCGGCGTTTTTGCTGTCGAGGATGCACGCGTGGCAGCCAGTGCGATCTGGGCCTCGCTGCATGGCACCGTGTCGCTACTCATCGCCGAGCGTGTCGACATTCGGATCGACCGTTCGGATTTTATCGAAACGGCGATTCGTCAGACGCTGCGTAGCTACACGGTACCGTCGGTAGCCTGATATCTGCGATGGATCGTCGACCCGCGGGCCAGCCATGCTTGTATTACGACACCCGTATTCTGACACGATAGATTGACTTATGTGACATCATAGATTAACCACACTACAGGGCGTTATCGTGCTACGGGGTGCCGTACAGCATTAATGCCGTACCAACGCAGCCCAGCCTATAACACGACCCTATCAGAAGCTCTACAGACCGTTCACCACGTAACTAAAATCCCTCTGCATCTATGCCTGGACCGATCCATACCGCACCTCCATCTTCAGGAGATCCCGTATTGGGAAAGACGCTGCCCGATCTCATGTATGAAGCGGCCGAGCGCTATCCCAATCCCCGCTCGTTCAACCAGCCCACGGCTCCGGTGAAGTGGCAGCCCATGGGACTTCCCGACTTTCGCGTGCAGTCCGAAGAGCTGGCACTGGGCCTGCGGGAGCTGGGACTGGAACGGGGCGATAAGGTGGCTTTCCTGCTGGAAAGCGACGTTAACTTCTGCCTCGCGGATATGGGCTGCCTGATCGCGGGATTGATCGATGTGCCTATCTACCTGTCGCACGGTCCCGACCAGATGGCCTATGTGATGGAGCATGCCGAAGCCCGTGCCCTGATCGTAGCCGACAATACGCGACTTGCTCAGGCGGCTCAGATCCTCGATGATTTACCTAACATCGAAACCGTCATCCTCGCAGAGGATGATGGGGGCATCGATGCTGAGCTGCCCGATCGGGTCACGTTACATACAATGGACGAGGTGCGATCTATCGGACGCGATACGACCACCGATCGCGCAGCAGCGGCACAGGAGCTGTGTGCACAAATTAGCCCCGACGACCTGGCTACGCTCATCTACACGAGCGGCACCACGGGCATGCCCAAAGGGGTTATGCTTACACACCAGAATATCTCATCGAACGCCACGACGGCGCTGAATGAACTGACCGGGCTGGAGAAGGCTGCGGGTGGTGAGACCGTGATCTCGTTTCTGCCGATGACGCACATCTTCGCCCGGGCCCTGCACTACGGGTTTATGTGGATCGGCGCCAGCGTGTACTTCACGCATCCAGACAACCTCGTGCAAGCGCTTCCGGTCGTGCAGCCCACCGCCTTTGCCTCAGTGCCGCGCGTGCTGGAGAAGGTGTACGCGGGCATCCAGAAGAAAATAATGGATATGACAGGCGCGCAGCACCAGATCGGAAGCTGGGCGCTTGGCCTCGCGGAAGACTATGACATGACGCAGTCGCCGTCGTTGATCGAGAACCTGCAGCTTAGCATCGCGGACAAGCTGGTTTTCAAGAAGTGGCGTGCCGCGCTTGGCGGGCAGGTGAAGTATATCGTGGTTGGCGGTGCGGCCCTACAGCCGAACCTGGCTAACCTGATGGCAGCCGCTGGAGTCACGATCTTGCAGGGCTACGGACTCACCGAAACGAGTCCGGTCATCAGCTTTACGCGTCCGGAGCGCAACATGCCTGGCACCGTTGGCGAGCCGCTCCCGGGCGTAGAGGTGCGCATCGCCGACGATAACGAGATTTTGACGCGCGGTCCGCATGTGATGCAGGGCTACTACAAGGCGCCTGAAAAGACGAAAAAAGTGCTCACCGATGACGGCTGGTTTCATACAGGTGATATTGGGAAGTTTGATGACAAAGGCAATCTGATGATCACCGATCGGAAGAAATCGCTCTTCAAGCTTTCAACCGGTAAATATGTCATTCCACAGCCGATTCAGAACGCGCTGGCCAGCGAGGCGCTGATCGATAAAGCCGTCGTGATAGGAAACGGACGCAAGTACTGCAGCGCGCTGATCTTCCCCAATGAAGATCAGGTGCGTGCCGTCGCGCGGCGTGAGGGGCTCGACGAAGACGCGCCCTTCTCGGACCTGTTAGAGAACAGCGTAATCTATGAGGCGATGGCCAAACTGGTCAAAGATGCGAACAAAGGCATGGACCACTGGTCGACCGTGAAACGATTTGTGCTGATCCCCGACGAACTAACCCCCGAGTCGGGGCTGCTTACCCCGACTCTCAAGGTGAAGCGTCCGGTTGTACAAGATACCTATGCCGATGACATCGACGCGCTCTACGACGCTGACGACGGAACGGTGCACCGTACAGAACGCGGCACTGTGATCGTAACGCTGTAGACCAGGCGCTGTAGATCCGGCCATCGCGTAGTATACCGTGGCAGGGGGCATTGCGGCGCCCTGCACCCGGCCCTTACATCCGGTTTGTAGCACCGGTGTGCTGGAATACCAAGTAAAACCGCATAAAACCAACTGCAAGCGCTTCCATCTTTAAGAGGTGCTTTGTAGGTTAACACCGTTAAGCTCGCATCTAAGCCGGTGCGTGCGCTTTTAGCGCATTCCCCCTGTGCGCATTCTCCCTGTGCTCAGATGACCTTGCACCCAAACGACATTCACCCGCTCACTTAACCAACTGAAGGTTCTTATGGAAACGACATCCGTATCCACCCGCTCCTTGCAGGTGGCCACGCCCACCACACACCGCCCGTTTCGCACGGCTGCGGTGCTGGGCGCAGGCACCATGGGCGCACAGATCGCTGCTCACCTGGCCAATGCCGGACTCAACGTGCACCTGCTTGACATTGCAGGCGACGACGATCCGAATAGCGTCGTTAAGAAAAGCTTCAAGCAGACCCGCAAAGCCAGTCCCGACCCGTTTGTGAACGACGAGGCGGCCGAGCGCATCACGCTGGGCAACTTCGACGATCACTTCGAGCGCATCGCCGAGGCCGACTGGGTCATTGAGGCGGTGGTTGAGCGCATGGACATCAAGCGCAGTATCCACGAACGCGTGGAGCAGCATGCCGCTGACGATGCCGTTATCTCTACGAACACCAGCGGTTTGCCTATCAACGAAATCGCCGAAGGGCGCTCTGATGCGTTCAAGCAGCGCTTTCTGGGCACGCACTTTTTCAATCCGCCGCGCTACCTGGAACTGCTTGAGCTGATTCCGACGGCGGATACTGCGCCCGATCTCGTAGAGCGTGTGGCGCAGTTTGGGCGCGTGCACCTGGGCAAAAGCATTGTCGTCGCCAACGATGTGCCGTACTTTATCGGCAACCGCGTAGGCGTCTACGGGCAGCTGCAGGCGCTGCGCTTCTTCACCGACGGCGACTACACAATCGAGGAGATCGACACCCTTACCGGACCGCTCGTCGGGCGTCCGAAGTCGGCGACCTTCCGCACGGCCGACCTGGTGGGCCTCGACGTGCTGCTCGACGTCACCCAGAACCTGTACGACAAAGTCGAGGACGACGAGCAGCGCGAGGCCTTTCACGCGCCCGACCTGCTGCAGAAGCTGGTGGAGGCAGGCAAACTGGGCCAGAAGACCCGGGCCGGGTTCTACACCAAAGACGACGGCGAAATCAAGTCGGTCGATCCGGATACGCTGGAGTACACGTTTGCCGAAGAGCAAGACCTCGGCGACCTCCGCGCGATCAAGAAGGCGGGCGATCTGACGGCCCGTCTGCAGGCGCTCTGGAACGACGACGGACGCGCAGGCCACTTCTTCCGCGAAACGACGCTCGACCTCTTGGCCTACAGCGCCAACCGCATCGGTGAGATCACCGAGAACCCCGCCGACGTCGACCGCGCCATCCGATGGGGCTTTGGCTGGGAGATGGGGCCGTTCGAGATGTGGGATGCGCTGGGGGTTCAGCGGGTCCTCGATGCGCTCTCCGACCAGGATCGTATGGTGCCCGACTGGGTCGACGCGCTCGCGAACCGAGACGATGCTGCTTTTTATCGGACCGATGATGGTGCGCAGCAGGTCTACCGCCCAAGCGATGCCACCTACATTGACGATGCCGCCCCACGCGACGAACTCACCCTCGCATCCATTAAAACCGATGCCGACCGCACGCTCTGGCAGAACGACGAGGCGGCGCTGCTCGACATCGGCGATGGCGTGGCGCTCTTTGAGTTCCGCTCGAAGGCGAATGCGCTGGGCCAACAGGTGATGCGCGGGCTGCACGAGGTCATCAATCGCGTTGAGGACAACCCGAACCTGCGCGGACTGGTCATCGGCAACGAAGGCAAAAACTTCAGCGTAGGGGCCAACCTGGGCGAGATGGCCGAATCGGCCATGCAGGGCGACTTTCAGGCGATTGGTGCCTACATCAAGCAGTTTCAGCAGACGATCCAGAAGGTGCGCTATGCCACCAAGCCCGTGGTTGTCGCCACGCACCAGAAAGTGCTGGGCGGCGGCTGCGAGATGGCGATGGCGTGTCCGCAGCCGGTCGCCTCGCTCGAAACCTACATCGGGCTTGTGGAGCTGGGCGTGGGGCTGATTCCCGCGGGTACCGGCACTATGCGCATGGCGGCGTGGGCCGACCAGCGCGCGGCGAGCGACCACCCGAGCGACATCCAGGCGATCTTGCGCGGCTACTTCGAGACGATCGCGATGGCTGAGGTCGCAGAGAGCGCCCACCAGGCGATCGGCAACGGCATCTTGCCGGAACACACAACCATCGTGATGCACGACAAGCGCCGCCTGCATGTCGCGAAGCAGCAGGTGATTGCCAAGAGCGAGCAGGGCTACTTGCCGCCGCCGACGCTCGATCGCATCAAGGTGCTGGGCGAGCCCGGACGCGCGGCGTTCGACGTAGCGCTGCACCAGTACAAGGAGGGCGGCTACATCAGCGAGTACGACCAGTTCCTGGCGCACAAGCTGGCCTACGTGATGACGGGCGGCGACCTGAGCGCGCCGCAAGAGGTCGACGAGCAGTACCTGCTCGACCTGGAGGTCGACGTGTTCTTGAGCCTCCTGGGTGAAGAGAAAACCCAGGCACGCGTAGAGCACATCCTGAAGCACAATAAGCCGCTGCGTAACTAAGCCCACGCTCGCATCCCTTAACAAATCCAACGCACTCAACCATGCAAGCAACCAACGAAGCATTTATTGTAAGCAGCGTGCGCACCGCCGTCGGCAAGGCCGATCGCGGCACGCTGCGTACCACGCGTCCCGAAACGCTGGGCGCTGAAGCGATCAAGGGCGCACTGGCTCGGGTGGGCGGACTCTCGCCCGACGACGTCGACGACGTGATCATGGGCTGTGCCTTTCCGGAAGGCCCGCAGGGCATGAACATGGGGCGTGCCATCGCCCAGAAAGCGGGGCTGCCCGACCACGTGCCCGGCGCTACCGTGAACCGTTTCTGCTCGTCTGGACTGCAGACCATTGCGATGGCCACGCAGGCGATCGTGACCGGGCAGGCCGACGTGATGGTGGCCGGCGGCGCTGAGTCCATGAGCCACGTGCCCATGAGCGGCTTCTACTTTCAGCCGGATCCGGAGCTTACGGAGACCGATCCCGACTACTTCGTGTCGATGGGCATCACCGCCGAGAATGTGGCCGACAAGTATGGCATTTCGCGCGAAGACCAGGACGCGTTTGCGCTGCGCTCGCACGAGCGCGCCGCAGATGCGGTGCAGAGCGGACGCTTCGACGACGAGATCGTACCGCTTGATGTAAGTATTCGCCACTACGATAACGGCGAGGTGCACGAGCAATCGACCACCTTCGATACCGACGAGGGGCCGCGCTTCGACACCAGCATGGACGCGCTGGGCGGATTGCGTCCGGCCTTTCGCAAAGGTGGCAGCGTCACAGCAGGCAACGCATCGCAGCGCTCGGATGGCGGCGCCGCTACCGTGGTAGTGAGTGAGAAGAAGCTCGCCGAGATTGACGCCGACCCGATCGGCCGCCTCGTAAGCTTTGCGGTTGCCGGTGTAGCGCCGGAGCTGATGGGGATTGGCCCGGTCGAGGCCATTCCGAAAGCGCTCAGTCAGGCGGGCCTCTCGCTTGATGATATCGGGCTCGTCGAATTGAACGAAGCTTTTGCCGCACAGGCAGTGGCGGTGATCCGCGAAACGGGACTCGACCCGGAGATCGTGAACGTGAACGGCGGCGCGATTGCGCTGGGCCACCCGCTCGGCTGCACCGGTGCTAAGCTCACCGCAACGCTGCTTCACGAAATGCGGCGCCGCGGCATCCGCTACGGCCTGTGCACCATGTGCGTAGGTGGCGGCATGGGCGCAGCAGGTATCATTGAAAACCTGGATGCATAGCGCATCGCGTTGCACCCAGGCCATATGCCATCCAACGCCCCGGCTCACCACGAGTCGGGGCGTTTTTGTGGATGCGAACGGGGCTGCTACGGTCCCTATTCGGATGCGAAACAGAGCCTGTGAATCTCTCGCAGGGGAGCTATGCTGGCAAACGAGACGTGCAGTTGGTCGTATGGGTGTTGCGCAATACACACCATCACTGCGTCACCAACCCATCCTCTCGCCGTGCCTGTGCCCGACACCGACTTACCACGTCCGTATGAGAGCGGATGGCCTCGTGCCACACGCGCCGCTGCACAGGCATTCTGGGACTGGCACGACACCCTGCGCGACGCGGCACCCACCTCAGAGCGGGTGCTCGACGCAGATTGCAAGGCAGCCGATGCGGGCGAGCGCCTGCGCCTGGTGCCCGATGCGGTGTCAGAGGCGGCGTATGAGGCGTGCCGCGAACATGGACTGAAGCGTCGCTACTTGGCTGCGCAGGTGCACGGGCTGAAGCATCACCAGCCGCCGGTACGCTACGAAACGGGTGCCGACCTGAAACGCTTTCTGGATCGCTGGGTCGTTCCGCACGGTCGCCTTCTGGCCGGACTGGTGCCGGGGGCCGGGTCGCTCAAGCGTGCGACCGACCATCTGAGCCGCGGGTTTTTCTATACCGCCATGGTCACCCATCTGCCGCAGCATCTGGCTGACGACCGGCTGTATATACCGTTGAGCGACATCGAGCAGGTTGGGACTTCCGTGCGGGAGCTGCGCCGGGCGTCTGTAACCGAGCCGGTGCGCAAGCTGCTCTGGAAGCAGAGCATCCGTGCGCGCGACGCGCTGGCACACGGCCACCCGGCCCTCACCCGGCTCTCGTGGCGCCCAAAGTGGCGCCTCAAGTTCTGGTGGCTCGGCGCCCTGGAGGTGCTTAGCGAGGTTGAGCGCCGCGACTTCGACGTGTGGAGCGAGCCCATAGCGCTTGATCGCTGGCACACCGCACAGGTATATCTGCAAACCTACCTGGGGCGCGCTACCGGCCGTATGTCGTGAGGCAGTCACACATCCAAGAAATCCACGAAGTAGTGCACTGGACGTGAGAGCAGCCCCAGCACGTTCTGGCGTGTAACGGCAGTCCGGGCCCGGATACACAGGCCCACCTGCAAAGAGAGACCATACCCCCGTTGTTCACACCTTTACTCACATAGCATCCACACATTATGTCTGAGACCCAATCTACCGCATCCCCCCAGACCGTTGATCTGGAGCGCGTGCAGCGTGACGGCATGACGTACGACGAGTACATGGCGTACTGGGAGGCCGAGCGCGATGCGCCATTGCCCGATGATGCCGGCGCGGGCGACCGTCGCATGAAGCATTATCTGAACTACAATCACGAGCGGCAGGCCACGGTGCACGACAGCTACGCTCCGTCTGAGACGCTGCAAGAGGCGCTTGAAGCCGTTGAGGAGCCGCAGACCTGGATGGTGATCACTGAGCCGTGGTGTGGCGATTCGGCCTTCTCGCTTCCGGTTATTGCTGAAGCGGCGGAGGCGCACCCCGAGATCGATCTGCGCATTGTGCTGCGCGACGAGAATCTGGATCTGATGGATCGCTTCCTGACAGGCGGCTCGCGCAGCATCCCCAAGCTGGCCGTGCTCAGCGAAGCCGGCACTGTACGTTTTACGTGGGGGCCACGCCCGAAACCTGCGCAAGACCGTTACGATGCGTTAAATGCCGATGGAAAGGATAAGATGGAGATTGTGAACGAACTGCTTAATTGGTATGATGAGGGCGGATGGCAGCACGTAGACCGTGAACTGGCTGATGCGCTGCGGGCTGCTTCGCCCCCTTCTTCATCGTAGTATTCTGTTGTTATGCCTGACGCTCACTGGACCCCTGCTCACGATATTGCGCTGCTGTACATGGCCGCAGCTTATGGATTCGACGATAGCCTGTCGGATGCAGAGGCGGTGTCGGTGCAAGAGGCGCTGGCACCCTGGGCTGCAGGGTACAGTCTCGATGTGCGCGAAACGCTAATAGAAGCGGCGACGCTGCTGGCAGAGGGCGACACCCCCGATCGCGAGGTGGCGGAGGCTGTAGCGCGGCTCTCTGATGAGTTCAGTCCCGACCATCACAGCGACATTCTGAAGGGGCTTGTGAGCATTGCAGAGGCAGACGGTGTGCTTCTGCAGCACGAGCAGGGGCTCATTACGCACGTAGCGAAAACGTGGGGACACAAGGCGCTTGGCGAGCAGCTAATGGACAACACGACTGCAGCGGTGCAGTCGGGCGATGAGGACTGGAGCTTGATACACGAGCTGGCCTTTCTGTTCGTGGCCGTAGCCCACGCCGGCAACCACGAGCTCAACAGCGACGAGGTCGCGATGGTAAAGAAACGGCTGGGTCCGTGGCACCCCGACCTGGGCGCCTCGGCGATTGAGGACGTCATTCGTACGGCGCTGCAGGTCTATGCGGCATCCGACCAGGCCCTCATTCAGGACGTGGTGCGCACGCTCAAGCAAGCCCTTCCGGATGTGCAGCGCCTGGCCGTGCTTGACGATCTGTACTGCGTAGCCCGTGCCGACGGCCCAATCACCGATGAAGAGGAGTCGCTCATTGAAGCGCTTGGCCGGTCGTGGGACGTGCAGGTGCGTCTTTCGCCTACATGCGGAGACGCGTAGCGAAGGGAGACATAGAGCCCCGTGCATATCGCTCCCGGTGTATTGTGCATTCTATGTTGTCGCATTCTATAATAGAGCGCCGAAGAGTACACGCCGGATACGACAAACAAGACGCGCACGTGCTTTTTTGGCACGTGCGCGTCTTATTTGTGCTATGAGCATTGTGTTATAGTGGAGGAAGAAGCCGCACGGTTAGCGAGTGTAGGGGCGAACCGCTGGCTTCACTGGTCAGTATGCTGAGACCTCAGGGCTCCGAGGCATCAGATGAAGACGCACTGGCCTCAGCATCTTTCGGGGTGGATGACTTATCTGCCTCGGTGCTATCTACCTCGGTGCTATCTGAAGAGGGGGCACGCCCGTATGCCTGCGTCCAGGAGCGCAGGCGGTCGAATCCGTCATGATCGAGCAGCGCCTCAGGCATACGCCAGCTCCAGTTGCCCGTGTCCGTGCCAGGGACGTTCATGCGTGCGTCCGAGCCAAGCCCGACAACGTCTTGCACGGGAATAACCACGCGGTCGGCGGCGGAGGCCCACAGCATGCGCTGCGCTTCGTACTCGACGGAGGGCGCATGCTCCAGGTCGAGATACGTGCGTGCGTACTCTTTTTCACGAGTGGTGGCGTCGTCGTGCCACCAGCCCTGGAGCGTGTTGTTATCGTGCGTGCCGGTGTAGGCAACCGTGTTGCGCGGATAGTTGTGGGGCAGGAAGATATTGTCGGCATCCGTCTCGAACGCGAACTGCAGCACGACCATACCGGGCAGGTTGAAGGCATCGCGCAGCTCGTAGACCGAGTCGGTGATGTCGCCAAGGTCCTCGGCGACAATGGGGAGCGTTCCCAGTTCTTGCTGCAGATGCGCAAAGAACGACGCGCCCGGACCGTCTTCCCAGTGTCCATCAACGGCAGTTTCTGCGGTGGAGGGGATAGCCCAGTAAGCATCGAAGCCGCGAAAGTGATCGAGGCGCAGCAGGTCGACCTGGTCGAGGACGTGCGACATGCGGCGTGTCCACCACGCGAAGTCGCGCTCGGCCATTTTGTCCCAGCGGTAGAGCGGGTTGCCCCAGCGTTGGCCTTCGGGGCTGAAGTAGTCGGGGGGCACCCCTGCTACTGCTGTGGGCTGGCCGTCGGCATCCAACCGAAATAGCTCCTGGTTGGCCCACACGTCGGCGCTGTCGTGCGCGACATAGATAGGCAGGTCTCCAAAAAACTGAATATCGCGCTGTGCGCAGTAGGCCTTCAGGGTATTCCATTGCCGGAAGAAGAGAAACTGCCAGAAGGCATGCTTGCGGCAGTCCGTTTCATACTCGTCGCGGGCAGCGGCGATGGCATCGTCGTCGTAGCGAGCAAGCGGAGCGGGCCACTCTGTCCAGGGCACGCCGCCGTGGGCGCTGCGCAGGGCGCGGTAGAGCACATAGTCGTCGAGCCAGTGGGCGGCACGGTTACGGAAGCGAGCAAACTCGGTCTGCGCGGTAGCAGATGCATTATCGAAGCGCTCGAAGGCTGCGGTGAGCATCCGGGTTTTGTGCTCGTAGACCGCGTGATAATCGACCCGGTCAGCAGGCAGCGCACGCAGCGGGGCGACTTCGTCTTCGGTGACGAGCCCCGCATCGAGCAAGGGGGTGGGACTGATAAGAAGCGGACTTCCGGCAAAGGTCGACCGGCTGCTGTAGGGCGACCCCGAGGGTCCGGTGGGTCCGGTGGGGAGCACCTGCCACAGCTGCTGATGAGCCGAGGCAAGGCGATCGGCAAAGGCATAAGCCCCATCGCCAAGATCACCAATGCCGTATGGACTGGGCAGTGAGGTAATGTGGGCGAGGAGTCCGCTCTGGCGAGCGTCAGACATAGAGCGATTGAGGAGATTATGAGGAAGAGTCACGAGGGAGCGGAAGCGCCCGCGGTACGGCGTTGGGATCGACAAGAGACGGTCGGGCGTCGGTGCTGGCAGGAGGGGCTGTGGCGGTGGCCACCATAGACCGGTAGAGCGAATGGAACTGGCCGTGGAGCGTATCGACGGCACCGTCTGCCGTCTGGGCGTCAACGTCGATGATATCCGGGTAGGCAAAGGCGGATGCGCCAGCGGTATCTACGAAGAGCGTTTTGAGGCGGAGGCGGCGCTGCAGCACGCTATCGGTAGCATAGAAGACCTGATAGCGGTTGATAGGCATCATCCAGAGGTAGTGGCGCAGCACGCCACGGCGTACGTACAGGCCATCTTGCCCAATAGCATACCGATGATAGTGGTAATGCAGGTAGGCAGCTACGCCAAGCGCTGGCACGGCGAGGAGTCCCCACCATGGCAGGGCAATGTCGTACGGATGCCACCAACCGCTGGGCCAGAAGTAGACAGCAGGAGCCAGCACAGCCAGCAGCACGCCCAGGCGCCGCAGGAAGTGGCGGCGGATTGTGAGGGGCGACACGCGCTCAAACGTTTCGGGCAGGTCGAGCGGGCGCACATGGTTTGCGAGGTCGAGCACGGTAGACCAGCGGGCGAAAGGAGCAACAACGCGCTGCCCCTGCTGGTCAGTGTTCAGTCCCATGGTCTGTACCTCAAGCGTATACCATCCGAAGGCGCGCATCAGCGGTGTGGTTTGGACGATCATGACCTGCACCTTGGCCAGTGGGATCGTGCCTTCGGTGACAGTGAACAGGCCATGGCGTTTGCGCAGTTTGCCCTCTTCCATCCAGAGCGTGAAGCCATAGTAGCGGTTCAGGGTGAGCAGGATGCCAGAGAGCCATCCTAAGAGTGCCGCCAAGATGACAGTGGTGAGGACGGTAAGAACAGGGGAGTCGTACATTGCTTCGACGACGACATCGATACGATCCTGCGATAGTAGGAACCAGTTGGTCAGGGTCTCCGGATCTACAAACTGGAGGACGGAGAAGATCACTGCGAGGTAGAAGAGCGAGAAGCGAAACGCGCCGGCCAGCAGCACATGAGGCAGCGACATAGAGAACAGCGTTTCGGAGCGTGGGGTCGCGTCTTCTGCGTCGTTGGAGCTTGACTCCGAATCGCTGGCCTGGGCATCGGCAGCACGCTGATAGGTGCGCACGGCCGTACGGATCTTATGCGCCTGACGGAGGCTCACGTACTCAATGCTTGCTTCGGTAGACGCGCTGCCTGCGGTTTCGAGGCGCACCTGTGCGAGGTTCAGGAATCGCGCCAGCAGGCGCTGCTCGATCTCGACGTTCTGAACGCGCTCGATCGGGATGCTGCGATTCTGCCGATTGATGACGCCGCTCTGAATTACGATCTGACGCGGGGTGATGCGGTAGCTAAACCGCAGGTACTGCAGAATAATCGCTGGAACAGCAAAGACGGCATACACGCCTCCCAGAAAAAGAGGCATCCAGATCGTTGAGTCTGGATTGGTGAGCGTAGGTAGCAGAATCAGTGCCAGGGCAGGCAGAGTAGCCAGAAAGCGCAAAAACAGCGTAAGGGGGTGTAGACGCTGCGGCTCACGCACGGCCCCCAGCAGCCCGTTATCGCCTTCAGATGCGCCTTCAGATGCGCTCTCAGATGTGTCCTCGGGTGCATCACTGGCAGGTGCGCTACGGTCGCCGGCGTTCATAGCATCCACATTGGTTCCATTATCCGAGGCATCCTCCGCGACCGGGGAAGAGGCAGGGCGGTCGGTAGGTGCATCGGAAGATGCAGGATCGGAAGGTAGGTCAGCGCCGGGAGATGTAGAGGACATAACGGGGGTGGACGAAGCGTCAGAAGCGTGGGCTACCTTACAGGCTGCCGCATTGGATGAGCCGCGGCGTGCTGCTACAGCACATCTTCGGTGAGCGGGTCATTCAGAATATACTGCTTGACCTCGTCGCGGATGCGTTCAGCGGTGCTAAGAGGGAGGCCGGGGATCACCACATCGCTTGATCGGGTGCCCGCTGTGTGAATGATCAGCCGTCCGAGATCAAACTCACGCTCAAAGATGTCTTGCGACACATCGAGGTGTTGGATGCGGCGCAGTGGTACCACGGTGCGTACGTGTGTAATGACGCCATACTCAAGGACCAGCTCATCCTCGTGCAACTCATACCCCCACGCGTCATAGCGCCAGCGTGGCCACACAAGAATATACAGAACCATACAGATGAGGACGCCTGTCACGATCCCGAGCAGCATGGTCCAGTCGGTTCCCGAAAAAAAACGGGTGACCGCATAGAACAGAATGCCCAGGAAGATGACGGTGTGTAGCAGGCACAGCTTGATACGCCACACTGAGCGGATGTCAGGGTCAAGTGCCGTAAGGCTGCTGGAGGGCAGCAACGCACGTGGTGATACACCGGGCGAAGAGAGCGTAGACGGTAGATCCATAAGAGGGAAGGCACGAATCAGAAAGCTTTACTCATAGCAGTTGGGTAGATACAGGTTTCAGGAGATGCCGCACGTGTGCGGTGCGTTTCTTGTTGGACAGCCTTACAGTGCGGTGCTCTTGAAGAGAGCAATGAGCAGAAAGGTAGAACACACGCGTTTTTTGCCGAGTGTCATCCATAAGAGCACCTTATCTCAATCCCAACATCAGGGATCTTAGTGCTGTGAAGATAGTGTGTGGGAATGGTGCAGCCTATAATTAGTCCATAGCAAAAAGCACAACGAAGAGAATTGCTACAGAAGGGCTAAATCGAAAGAATGTGTTATAGTATAAAGTAGTATAAAAGCACATTCCAAATATCTCAGGCCAGATTCGGATCGGGATAAGCAACAGGACGGCTTTCCCGGTCTGGTCCCCAAATCGTAGCCTGAGGATCGTTACACTATGCAACGTTGCGGTATGCAACGATGCGTGTCTCCATTAATGGCGGCAGCACAAGCCTTAAAGAAGACACTATCTTGTTGTCTCAACGTAGCGGCTTGAGATTCAAGAGAGGAAGATCGTCTCTCAAGAATCTCCTGCGTCAATCCCGTCACTGAAGTCTGGGATGTCAATTCAGATATGCGTTCTGTTGTAATACTGGTTCTGTATACCAGGTCAAGAAGCTGCTACGTCGTTTAGCTTCTGCCTGGTGTGGATGCCTTCTGAATCGTATCACGTGACTTTTGGGAAAGGCGCACGTCCAACATCCCATAGCACGCCATTATGTCCAAAAGACTGCGTACAGCTCATGAAATGGTGTTCTGATACGGAAATCCAAGAAGTTGACACAGATCCCAAACATTTTGAGACGTATAGACAAGCGCTGATGCTGCAGGGTCACGTTATTGCACCTGTGTCTGTAAGTAAAAGGCGCAGAGACTACACGCTTTTCGATCATATCCAAGAAAGGTTCTCAACTATGCATCTTACGCGCTGGCAGTCGCATCTAACGGTTTCGATGAGAGAGAGGAAAACCCAGGAGCGCCATTCAAAACGTTTTACTCGGTTCCGATTAGCGAACCAGCGTATCAAGGAGTACGAAGGGTCTGGCAGTGCCAGCGAAGGTACTCCCGATAAAGGCACTTCAGATCCAGATTATGCTTTGTCACGGCCATACCAGATTCCGATACAGTCCCCTCGAAGCTCCATGCTGCTCGTACTCATCTCGCCGTTGCTTTTCCGATACGAGGCGCTTCTGCCTATTCTCGGGTACGTCATGATCGGTGTTGCAATCGTTGCTTTCTTGGTATGGGGATACCGGCACATGCGCGCACGCAATCAGCGCCTTGAAAGGCTTGTGGAGCAGCGCACAGCCCGTATCCAGCTGCAGGCGCGGCAGCTCGCACGCTACAACGCTGAGCTGATTCGAAGCAACAAGATGCTGCAGCGCACAGTGGATGAGAAGTCGCAGGTGTTAGGCGTTGCCGCACACGACCTGAAAAACGCGGTGTTTGGCATCCAGGCGCTTTCAGAAGTGATGCTTGAAGACAAGACGCACTCTGAAGCCACAGCCCGCCGGCTCGGTCTTATCCATAACTCAGCCGATGAGGCCATGGAACTGATCATGAATCTGCTTTCCTCGGCGGCCAGCAGTGTACATGGGTCCATGGAGAAGCGTCCTTTCGACTTAAATAGCATGGCTGAACTCGTAACACACAGCTTTACAGCACAGGCCGAGCGCAAAAATCAGTCAATCACATGCTTTGTGCCGCCCGAACCTGTTCTGGTCGAAGGCGATGAAGATCGCCTGCGTGAAGCAGTCAACAACCTGGTTAGCAACGCCGTCAAGTACTCTCCGCTTGACAGTACAATCAGCATCGAAGTTGTGGGCAGTAACAGTCATGCTTATATCTCGGTTGAAGACGAAGGGCCAGGCATTGGAGAGCACGAACAAGAAGAACTGTTTAAACCCTTCGAGCGGCTCTCTACGAAGCCAACGGGAAACGAAGGCTCATCCGGGCTCGGACTGTACATTGTAAAACAGATCGTAGAACGTCATCAAGGGCACATCGAGGTCGACTCAGAGAAAGGCAACGGGAGCACGTTCACAATTGCGCTGCCTCGCATCGAGGCGCCCCAGGAAGACAAGCCCTCAGACGGCGTGCCGCATGAGCGTTCTGCACCACCTACGCTCTCATTTGAAGCCTCGGCAGTGGCCGAACTTCGCAATTAAATACCCATAGATAAGCTATGGTAGAAAAGCATACGTCGCATGTACGTACGCGTCGTAATCGGCACACATTGCTTTAAGCTATGGCTTTTTCAACGTCGCTGCCTTCTGTTAGCATTGTTGGATGCGGATGGGTTGGGTTGCCTGCCGGGCAGATGCTCGCTTCGCAAGAATACTTGGTGCGGGGAAGCACCACGCGAGCATCACGGCAAGAGGTTCTGGCAGATGCGGGCATTTCTCCGTTTGTAACAACCCTGCAGCCAGCCCCAGCGCCAGAAGCGCCTGCGCTCTTCAAAAGCGATATCCTGCTGTGTACCCTGCCTCCGGGACGCTCCAATGCAACGGCAGCTAACGAAAACACATACGCTGCCCAGATCAGAGCCCTGATGCAGCAGGCAAAGACTCACGATGTGGGGCGCGTCATCTATACCAGTTCAACGGGAGTATATCCTCCAGTGAACGGCACGGTAGACGAGTCGGATTTTGACCCCCAGCATCCTGAAGACTTCGATGCCCCTGCGCGCCACACAGCCCATGCTGTGCGAAAAGCGGAACGGATCATCACCGCAGCATACCCTGAGGCATCGGTTCTGCTGCGCCTGGGGGGGTTGTTTGGACCTGAGCGACACCCCGGGCGATTCATTGCAGGACGCACCAACGTGGCGCGCCCTCATGGACCGGTAAATATGGTGCACCGCGATGATGTAGTCGGTGCCATCACGCATGTCATCCGTAACGATGTGCGCGAAGGAATATTCAACGTTGTTGCGCCGAAACATCCTACACGCCGTGTTTTCTATGAAGCAGCTGCCACAGACTACGGGGGCACCCCCCCTACGTTTGGACCTGCTGAAGGGCCAACCGGCAAGCGGGTGTCGTCAGCACGTCTGGTAGAAACCCTGGGATACACATTTCAACATCCAGATCCGATAGCCTTATTTCAGCAGCAGGCATAACGTGCGCATCCTTTCTGGTGCCCCTTCGGCGACCACAATACGCTTTCAATAAAAGGCCTGGTACATTGCACGGTATACTGCCTGAAAGTCCTCTCTGCGATCTGCATTATGCTCGTTGAGCAGTAAAGTGTATTCGTGGCAGAAGGTGTAACGTTTTAAGGAAAGGTGACCACACAGCGTGTGCATGCCTTACTTTTGTGGAGAGATCCCCTTTTCTAATAATTAAGGCTCGCACAAGTCAAGAATAGCAGCCGGTGTCTCCTATCGTCCTGTTCGATATGGTCGTGTTCGAAAATTGCCGGCTTCAGCTACGACGCTGCACTCCCGTCTCTACCCCCCACACCTTGTCTCAGGTTCTCTATGTTTTCTACGCTTGCCTCCGGTGTCCACTCGCTTGTCGACTGCAACCCAACATCCGACTCGTTCCGTGCTGACGTGCAGGAGGGATTAAACCGAGAGGACAAGCACATCCCATCAAAGTACCTGTACGACGAGCGTGGCTCCGCCCTGTTTGATAAGATCTGCGAGCTGGATGCGTATTATCCTACGCGAACCGAGAAGCAGATCATGCGCACCTATGAAAGCGAAATTGCCACGGCTGTAGGTGCCCATGCAGCTATTCTCGAGTACGGAAGCGGGAGCAGCGAGAAAACGCATCTGTTACTTCAGGCGCTTGAATCTCCTGCTGCGTACGTGCCTATCGACATCTCCAAAGAGCACTTGATGGCTGCAGCCGAGCGGATTGCTGATTCCTTTCCCAATCTACCCGTTATGCCCGTCTGTGCTGATTACACGGCACGCGTGCCCATGCCGGTACAGAAGGAGGCGTATCGCCGTGCTCTGGCCTACTATCCGGGCTCTACGATCGGCAACTTTCTTCCGGAGCGCGCCGTCTCGTTTCTTGCGCAGATGCGCGCGCAGGTGGGGGAAGGCGGAGGTATACTCATCGGAGTCGACCTCAAGAAAGATCCAGACCGTCTCCGCCATGCATACAATGACCCAAAGGGGGTTACAGCTGCATTCAATAAGAATCTGTTGCGACGCATCAACAAAGAGCTGGGAGCGGATTTTAACCTGGACGCTTTTAAGCATGAGGCACGTTGGGTGTCTGAAGAAGGTCGCATCGAAATGCACCTGGTAAGCACCAGAGCGCAAGCCGTTCGGATTGTTGATGAGACCATCTCGTTTGAAGAGGGCGAATCGATCTGTACCGAGTACTCACACAAGTACACGATAGAAGGCTTCACGGCACTGGCCCGGCAGGCAGGGTTGGGTATTAACGCCACCTGGACCGACGCGGATAGTCTATTTAGCATCCACTATGCAACTCCTACAAACGGGGTCGTTTCGGATTCGTAATCGTTGCGTGAAACGAACCCCCTGTTCGGGCCTTGGAAAGAAAGGCTTCTACTCGTCAGTTTCAAGCACGAAAACACGAAGCACTATGGCTAACACATTTGCACTTGGCATCGCGATCGCCGAAGGTGAGTCTTCGGAAGCAGCGCTTACTATCGTAGAACGCGAAGAAGAAGGCGACCCTTCATTTGTTGTGCATGAGACAACTGTAGCCCCCTTTGACGGTGATGTCGAAGCGCTTGCATCAGATGTACAGGGGCGGCTGGCAGAAGAGCCATACACAGCACGCTCGTCCGTTGTTGTGCGCGTAGACAACGACAAAGGAGACGCGCTCGCCCAGGCTCTGCGCAGCCGCGGCGTACGTCCCGTTCGGGCACGGGTGCGAGCCGCTGATGAAGGCGCAGAGCCCGAAGCTGACGATGAAGTGGTTGTGGATGCGCACGCTGAGCTCTTTGCGCTAAGCAATGCACACCGTGGTGGAACGCTCCGTATGGGGCATCACAGCACAGAAGACGCAACGCGACTGGCACGTATGCTTGGCCATCTTATTGATGACGGTAACGAGGGAAGCGAGATTCGAGCCGACTACCTGGACGCACAGGGCCTGAGCGCGCTCATAGCGTACTGGTGGAGCAACGAACAAAAGGCCGATCCTACCGAGCGACTGCGTGCAGATCTGCCGGGAACGGAGTCTTCTGATATTGCTGCATAGCATAGGTCATGACCCTGTATAGTGGCCGTCCTGATTGAGGCATTCCTGGGAGAAAACTGTCAGAACGCAAGACAGCGCTCTCAGGCGCCTCCGCTCGGCGGATGTAGCACATGACGCACGAGAGCAGGCCCATTCTATGTGAAATCACCTGCATTCCATATAGCACCGAACGGCGGCACTGGCTTTCAGTGGCGCCGTTCCGTATTGTAGTAACCCTATACATGTATCGCGACTGCTTTGCACTGCACGATAGAAGATCTTTATGCACCACCCTTGGCACGACATCTCCGTAGGGCCCGACGCCCCCGACATCATTGAAGTCATCATCGAAATTCCACAAGGGGGCAAGGTAAAGTATGAGTTAGATAAAGAGAGTGGAATGCTCCGAGTAGACCGCATGCTCTACTCATCGGTTGTCTACCCGGCTAACTACGGCTTTATTCCGCAGTCATATGCCGACGACGACGACCCGCTGGATGCACTCGTGCTAGCACAAGAGCCGGTACAGCCGCTCTGCCTGCTGCGTGCACGTCCTATCGGGCTTATGAACATGGTTGACGATGGCGAAAACGACGCAAAAGTGATCTGCATCCATGTTGATGACCCGGCCTTCAATGGGTACCACGACATCTCTGACCTCCCTGAGCATCGCCTCCGTGAACTGAAACGCTTCTTCCAGGACTACAAAAAGCTGGAAGACAAAGAGGTAATGGTCAACGACTTTGCCGATGCTGAAGTAGCTCGTAAGATTGTGGCAGATAGTCTTGTCCAATATAAAGACAAGTACGGTGCCTCTGCTGCATAGCCAAAAGACGCGGAGGGCGTGTGTCTCCCACATGTTTGCGACCTCTGTAGCACGCTGCGTGACTGCCCGTGAGTAGACTTTATGCGCGGTGCGTGAGTTAAGTCAGCAAGCTTCGTAAACAAAAACAGAGAGAGGTGCTGTACGAACACAGCACCTCTTTTGCGTTTGGGGCCATCAATTCTACATGCTTCGTTCCCCGAGCATGCAAGTAACAGAGATGGCAGGGTCTATACAGCAGCCAAACAATCAGAAGTCGAACAGGGAGCGTGGCTCGTTCATTTCGAGCGTGATGATCAGTTTCTTGCTAACCGGCTTGGCTGATGGCTGCGCTTCAGAAACTGCGATATGCTGAAAAGACCAACCGCTCTCCAGCGCGTCATTAACCTCTGCTAAGTCGTCGCGCCCAGCACGGTATGGCACAACAAACTTCTGGGTGCGCTTCACTGCATCATCGCTGCTCCCGTCTCCCCGCGAACGATCTGCAGCATGTGACTGCGACTTAGGTTGTTCATGAGAATGGGTTGGGGGCTGCGTAACCGAGCGGGGGGCGTGGCCACCGCCTTCGTTGGGCGCAGCTGAACTGGCATCTACCGGTTTCTGCTCAAACGGAGAGGCGTCTCCGAGCAGTCTGTCAGAAGACGGCCAGCCTCCGTCAGCGTCACGCCTGGGCCCGTGCGACGTATGCGATGTAGTGGATCCATGCTCAGAGGTGGCTTGTTCTGAAGATGAATCTCTTGAGGAAGCAGGCGACGCGTCTTCCTGGAGCAGGGGGTCGTCTTCAGGGGTGTCGAAAAAGTCCTCAAAGATCGAGGAGAGAGATAAGAGCATAATAGTCGGGTGCCTGTATGAAGAAGGGCCCGGATTGCACAGGGAAAGTCCTCTGCGGGCATTTCGGAGGTCATGAGCCCGTAGCCGGGGCACTGCGCTTTTGCTTGTTCTGACGAATGGTCTGGTAGACCTCGCCGTATCGTTTCAGGCGGGTAGCAACCTCGCGAGAGAGCGCATCGTACTCGGTGGCTGCCTGCGACGCGGGTGCGTACTCGAAAATTGACTTTCCACTGCCGGGAGCCGATTCAAGAGCAGGGTCTTCATGAATCACAGTGTCGAAGACTTTGCCTCCGTAGTGCTCGCGCACCTGGTGGATAATGGTATCGGCCTGCTCGCTCTGTTCGGGAACACGTGTCATCAGAACGCCGAGTACGGGAGCGGCCTGCCCCATATTTTGTCGTACGTTATGCACCACTTCGCCCAGACTGATAATCCCTTCAAGCGATAGGTAGGACGGCGATACCGGGATGATAAACCCGTCAGCAGCAACCAACGCGTTGATCGTGAGCAGTGAAGTGGAAGGGGCGCAATCTATAATCACAACATCGTAGGCGTCGCCGACGCTGTCGATAAGCCGGTTAAGGTGCTGCTCGCGCCGTGAAGTGTTTCCAAGGCGAGTATCCGCATTGGCAAGCCGAAGCGAGCCTGTAAGCAGGTCGAGGTTGGGAATAGATAGATTGTGCAATGCGTCTGAAAGCGATGCATCGCCGTACATTACGTCAGCAACAGAAGGGTTTAGCTCAGAGCGAGGAACCCCGAGCGCAAGCGACGCTGAGCCTTGACTGTCAAGGTCGATCAGAAGTACGCGTTTTCCTTGCTTGGCCAATCCAACGGAGAGGTTTATGCTCGTGGTTGTCTTCGCAACCCCTCCCTTGTTGTTAACGACTGGAATAGTCTGAAGCATATCGATGTGGATAGTGTATAGAGAACTCGCGCTGCGTAAAACGCTTCCCGCACATACCACTGCCCGCAAACACTGAGCCAGATGGTGTAGAGCATCGACGCTATCTGAGATGCGTTACATGAAACACAGAGGCAAGAATGCACTGGATGAAACAGGTATGTCCGTAAGGATACCAGGTCCTGTGGTTTCTTCAAGTATGCGCCAACGCCATGACTGCATGTTTCGTTGATGTGTACATGCCCCTTCAGCGTGATAAGATCAGATTTAGCATGAGACAGTCTCGAAAAGCAACGCAGACGAAAGATAAAAGGCGCTGCAATCGTACTCATGCCAGAAAGGGCGCGCTCTGCGCAGGTGTAGCGCGAATTCCGTGTAGAACACTATCGTATTCTTCCCATCGCTGGGTAATTTCTTCGGCCAAGTTATTATATCCGATAGACGCCTCCGCATAAGGGGCAAAGCGAACCAGAGGATCATGTGACTGAAGCGCCTGCTCTACAGCGTCGTCTTTAGGAATAACAGTATCGAAAACATTGCGATGATAATGGTTGCGGAGCGAGCGGACAGCGCGTACAGACTCAGGGCAATCTTCTACCATCTGGGTGATCACGATGCCCAGCAGTGTAATGGACGCACCATGCACATCGCGCATCTTCTTGACGAGTTGCCCCAGACTCTTTAATCCCTCAAATGAGAGCGGAGAAGGATGCGTTGGTATGAGTAGGTCGCTTGATGCTAACAGAGCGTTCTGCGTGACAACCGAAAGAGCCGGCGGGCAATCGATAAGCACAGCGTGATATGTTGATGCAACCTCGGCGGTAGAAAGAGCTTGCTTGAGACGTTCAACACCTTCCGAGGTGGCATCAAGACGTAGACCAGCATGGGCAAGGTCAATCGAAGCAGGAATAAGATCAACATTTGGCCATACGTTGTGGTAACATGCGCTCTGAACTGTGCGCTTGTTAAACAACATGTCGGCCGTTGAAGGCCCTGAAGCGAGCTGCTTTCGAGACAAACCCATAGCCAACGACGCAGAACACTGGCTATCCATATCGAGAAGTAGGATGCGCTTGTTGCTTGTTGCAAGGGTAGCAGCCAGATTCAAGGCGGTTGTCGTTTTCCCAACGCCCCCTTTGTGATT
>NZ_JARWGJ010000157.1:0-5759 GCF_040409695.1 Longimonas sp. | reverse complement strand
GAGACCGGGTCGTCGCTGTCGCAAGCGGCAAGCGATAGCACAAGCGCCATCGCAAGCAGGTAAACGGCCATACGTGAGCCGCGTAACATCGTGTTCAACATGGGTCGTTGGTTGATTTATGAAACGGTTTTTCAGAGGTCGTATTGATCTTCCTACGCATGCGTTCTATTGCGTTAAACGGATACGTAGGTGTCTCAGGTTGTGTGTTTGTGCGCTACGTCAGTAGAACATAGGGCATTCGATCCGAGGATGCAATGGAAGCGCTTCAAAACACTTCACGATGCTGGAAAGAATGAACGGCAGGTGACGCACTCAAGAAGGTAATATAGACACGTCATCCCTGCAAAAAACAGCCTCGCAAAACATGAAATGATTATCATTACAAAGGCGTCACCATAAAAAGGCATTGCCATAAAGATGCCCACGCAGCCAGAATCTCGTCCGGCACGCAGGCATGCTTGCAGCGGCTCTATCGTTTACTCTCACACGTCAAGGTGAGAAAGGGCAGTGGATAGACGCTACGTGATCAAGCAATTGGCCATCGGAGTCTCCTATCAGTCGAACGAACCCCCTCTCCCTTATTCCGCTTCGCTCCATCAGTCGCCCTGCGGGCTTGTGTCGGGTTTCTCCCCTTGTCCAAGGGGGAGATGTCCACAGGATCACGCCTGCGGCGAAGCTCGGCAGACAGAGGGGGGCAGCGAACTGTGATGAAGTGACCTACATGGCAACCACTTACCATTGAACCGCTACACATCCCACGTCAGAATGTCTTCT
Organism: Longimonas sp.; assembly: GCF_040409695.1. GTDB lineage: Bacteria > Bacteroidota > Rhodothermia > Rhodothermales > Salinibacteraceae > Longimonas. The sequence goes on along the minus strand of NZ_JARWGJ010000157.1, from coordinate 4,985 downwards.
TCCGACTTCTCTTTCGTCTCCCATTCCTCTGCATCTTCGGGCGGGTCTTTCTTTTCAGTGATGTTGTAGCCCATCTCTCGCCACTGGTTGGCGAGGTACTCATTCCATTGGATATAGTGCACGTACTCCTCGGGAAGCTCGTCGTCGGGGTAGATGGCTTCGGTCGGGCACACGGGCACACAGGCATTGCAGTCGATGCACTCCTCCGGCTGAATGGCCAAAAAGTTCGGGCCTTCGTAGAAGCAGTCGACTGGACAGACCTCGACGCAATCGGTGTACTTGCAGTTGATGCAGGGCTCGGTAACGACGTACGGCATGAAACGCGAGATAAAGGGAGATTCGACGGTTGATTCGGATGCGTGTTAGTCAGTATCTTCTATGCAGTTCCAGCCGTCCGCCGCCCGTTGCGGGTCCATTACGGTTTTGGAGCTTGTGCTTATGTTCTTGCCCCCGCCTGCGTCCACCTGGCCCCTTCCAGCTATGTCTACCCCCACACGCACTCTCGCCCTCATTGCGCATGACGGCAAAAAGGCCGACATGATCTCGTTCGCACACCACCACGCGGAGCAGCTCCGTCAGTTTAATATTATTGCGACCGGCACCACAGGCGGTCTCCTTCAAAACGAGCTCGACCTCACCGTCGATCGCAAAGAGTCCGGCCCGCTCGGCGGCGATGTCCAAATTGCAGCCGACGTAGTCGATGGACTCGTCGACGCGGTCATTTTCTTCATCGATCCGCAGGGCAAGCATCCGCACGAGCCCGATATTCAGACGCTGCTGCGGACCTGCGTGGTCAAGAACACGCCGCTGGCCACCAATGAGCCCACCGCTCGCATGCTGCTAACAACAGAGTTCGTGGCTCCCACCACCGAGGCGACGTAGACGCTACGCCTCCCCCTACCCGGCTCTTCTCCTTCTACCGATTCCCCGCCAACAGAAACGCGCTCATATGCCTCCGTTCCTCCTCGCGGCACGCCGCCGCATGCCGCTGTTTATCATGGGCATGCTGCTGGGCATGGGCCTTCTGGGGTGCGACCCGCCCGACACGCCCGAGGCCCCTACCACGTTTGCCGCCACCTTTACGACCTGGAACGAGCTGCCCGGCTGGAGCGAGGCGAACGCCGCCCCGGCGGCCGAGGCCATGCTCCGTTCCTGTAGCACCTGGAGCAGCCGCGCGCCTGACGAGTCCATGCACCCCGATCGCGCCTGGTATGGCACCGTTGGGGCCTGGCAGCACGCCTGCATGCGCCTGGCCGAGCGCCCCGACTCGGTATCGATCGAGCGGCGCTTCTGGCAGCTCTTCCAGCCGATCCAGCTGCACGTACGCAACGCCGAACCGCTTCTCACCGGCTACTACGAGCCGATCCTGAACGGGTCGCGCACGCCCACCGCGTCTTACACCGAACCGCTACGCGCTCCGCCGCCCGACCTGGTACGCATTGATCTGAGCGCGTTTCGAGACCGATTCGAGGGAGAAACGCTGCTGGGGCGCGTCGATGGCAACCAGGTGCGTCCGTACTACGACCGCGCGGCCATCGAGGCCGGCGCCCTGCGCGAACACGACCTTGGCTTTCTCTGGGTCGACAGCCGCGTCGACAAGTTTTTCCTTCAGATTCAAGGCTCAGGACGCATCGAGCTGCGCGACGGGTCGCTCACACGCGTCGGCTATGCTGGACAGAACGGGCAGCCTTACCGCGCCATCGGACGCGATTTGATCGAGATGGGCGAGGTGCCTCGCGAAGAGATGTCCATGCAGCGCATCCGCGACTGGCTGGCCGCACATCCCGAGCAGGCCGATGATCTCATGAATCGCAACGCCTCGTATATCTTCTTTCAGGAGCGCACCGACCTCGACCCCGAAGACGGGCCCATCGGCTCACAGGGCGTACCACTCATCCCCGAGCACTCCCTCGCTGTAGACCCCACCTTCGTTCCCCTCGGCACCCCCGTCTGGATCGACGGCACAGCCCCAACAGCCGCTCCTAACGACACCACCGCGGTGCCCTTTCAGCGCCTTATGGTGGCTCAAGACACCGGTGGCGCCATCCGCGGACCGCTCCGCGGCGACGTGTTCTGGGGCAACGGCCCCGACGCTGAAACCCGCGCCGGACGCATGCAGCACCCGGCTCGCTGGTACGTGCTTGTGCCCCGTACCGTGTTTCTGGGCTCGTAGCGCCCTCACTTATCCGCCAGGTAGATGCAGGTAGATACAGGTAGATACAGGGGAATGCGTACCGCTCTTCTTTGGAACGGGAGTTCTTGCGCGTACAGGTTACAACTCTTCTCTGTAAACCCGCGTCCTGATAAGCGACTCACACCTTTTTTGCAATAACGGATGCATCCAGCATGACCTGCTCCAACCGTCTCAACGCAACGCGCCCGCCCATCCTGATCAAGGACGAGCGGGCGCATGCAGCACGTTCGGGCTGAAGAGAGTGCCCTACGACTCAGGGATCACCTGAATGTCGAGGGTCGCATCCACTTCAGAATGTAGATTGATGTTTGCCTTGTAAGTACCGATCACGCGAATGTCTTCGTGCAGCTCAATATCGCGGCGGTCGATTTCGAAGCCCCGGTTTGCAAGCTCCACCGCGATCTGCTGCGTGGTAATGGTACCGAAGATGCGGTTGTCTTCCCCGACTTTCGCGGTGAACACTACCTGCATATCTTCGAGCTCCTCGGCCACGCGCTCGGCCTCTTCTTTTTTAGCAGCCACCTTGCGCGCCGCCTGGCGCTGCTCTTCTTTTAGCTGGCGCACAGCCCCTTCTGTAGCGAGGCGCGCCATGCCCTGTGGGATTAGATAGTTGCGTCCGTATCCGTTGGCCACTTCGTGGACTTCGCCTTTCGAGCCCAGGTGGTCAACGTCTTGAAGTAGAATAACGTCCATAGTGTCGTCTGGTAGATAGTAAGTTCAACAACAGTGGGCGGGAAAAAGCTATCGCACGTTGTCGGATACGTACGGCAGCAGCGCGAGCTGACGGGCGCGCTTGATGGCACGCGTAATCTGGCGCTGCACACGGGCCGGCACGTCGCCTACGCGGCGCGGCAGAATCTTGCCCTGGTTGTTGATGAACTGCTCCAAGAACTCGGTGTCCTTGTAGTCAACGTACTCAACGTGTTCGAAGTCTTGGTCGTTACGAGCCATAATGTAAAATCAGGTTGTATGGATACAGCAGAATCGAAGGAAGGAGCCGCTTACGCCTCGTCTTCAGCAACTTCGGCGGCTACGTCGGCCGCTGACTGAGTCTGGCGCTTGTAGTGGCGGATCATTTTCGCATCCATGCGCAGCGTCATGTAGCGGAGGATCTGGTCGTTAAGCTGCAGCTGGCGCTCCAGCTTCGGCACCACGGTACCGGGCGCTTTGAAGTAGAGATTTACGTAGTAGCCGCTGCGCTTCTTGTCGATCTCGTATGCAAGACGCTGGTTGCCCCACTCGTCGACATACTCAAGCGTACCGTTCTCACGGATGAAGCTGTTTACGGAGTTGACAATGTCGTCAACCTGGTTCTGCTGAGCCACCCCACTGATGATGTAGGTAAGCTCGTACATGTTTTCGGAAGCCATAAGAGAGAATATCCCTGTGGAATGAAACGGATAGTTCATGCCCCGGTCTGTGGCCGCGGGCGCTTGCAGGCGCCCGAGAAGCCAGTTGGAGCAGGGATCACATACGCCGCGTTGATCTGGGCTGTATCGTGACAGCATAGGCTTACACACTCACGTGCTGAATGTGGCCTTGCTGCGTTGAAATAGTTACGAATTGAATGCGCGTGTGCGCCTCACGTGCCTTGCGCCGCTCCCCCGAACAGGGTCTGCCTGCAAGGTCTCTGTCTGCAGGGTCTGCCCGCAAGGCAGGGCAACGAGCCGCTTCGGATTGGCGACTACAACTGAGCCAGCCGCTCGGCATGCTCTTCAGCTTTCAGCGCGTCAAGCACCGGATCGAGGTCGCCTTCGATGATATCGCCCAGCGCGTAGTTCTTGTTGTCGCCTTCCATCCGGTGGTCGGTAACGCGATCTTGCGGAAAGTTGTAGGTGCGGATCTTTGCCGAGCGGTCGCCCGATCCAATCTGTGAGCGCCGCTCCTCCGCCCGCTCTTCGCGCTGCTTCTCCAGCTTCATTTCGTAGAGACGCGAGCGCAGCACCCGCATGGCTTTGTCACGGTTCTTGTGCTGGCTCTTCTCATCCTGACACGTAACAACCAGCTTCGTAGGCAGGTGCGTGATGCGGATGGCTGAGTCGGTCGTGTTCACCGACTGCCCGCCTGGCCCGCTGGCGCGGTACGTGTCTATGTTGAGCTCATGAGATTTGATGTCGATGTCGACCTCTTCCGCCTCAGGCAAGACGGCAACCGTGGCTGCCGACGTGTGGATACGACCGCTCGACTCAGTTTCGGGCACGCGCTGCACGCGATGCACGCCGCTCTCGTACTTCATCGTCCCGAACACCTCGGGGCCGCCCAGGCTGAACGTGATCTCTTTGAAGCCGCCATGCGAGCCATACGACGCATCAATCACCTCGTGCGTCCATCCTTTTTTCTCCGCATACTTGACGTACATCCGGTAGAGGTCGCCCGCAAAGATAGCAGCCTCGTCGCCACCGGTGCCTGCACGGATTTCGATAATGGCGTTCTTCCGGTCCTCCGGGTCTTTCGGAATGAGCTTGTCCTTCAGGTCAGCTTCTACCTCGGGCAGACGGTCGTTCAGCTTTTTGAGCTCATCCTGTGCCAGATCGGCCATCTCACCCGACTCATCCGTCACCATCTCTTTCAGGTCGCTACGCTCGCTGAGCAAGTTCTCGTACGTGTTGATCGCCTCAATGACTTCACGCAGCTGCCCATGCTCTTGTCCGAGCTCCGACATCTTCTGCGGATCTGTAGCAATCTCCGGATCGGCCATCATCTGCTCGATCTCGTCGAATCGGTTTTTAATCTTGTCCAGCTTCTCCAGCTCGATCATACACAGCGCAAAGACTCGTGGCAAAATAACGGA
>NZ_JARWGJ010000156.1:0-5793 GCF_040409695.1 Longimonas sp. | reverse complement strand
CCGCCCAATCCACGGCATGAGATCGCCGCGTCAGTCGCAGGGCTCCCTCCTCGCGATGACAAGTTTGGACCCTAACAATCACGTGTGACACAGCAGTAGTATTGCTGCTGGTAAGGATAAATTTGGGGATAGCGGTAAGACGTTAAGTGATTGGCACGTGGTTTACATCGTCGCATGCTCACTCACCCCCCCTCTGTCTGCCGCGCTTCGCCGAAGGCGTGATCCTGCAGACACCTCCTCCTTGGCTAAAAGGGAGAAACCCGATACGATCCCAGAGGCCGACTGATGGAGCAAAGCGGAAGAAGTCCGACCCGTGCTACACGTGGCGCCGCATCTGGTCGTGCCACCACGGCCAGTCATGGCCAAACCCGTTGGCACGCTCGTAGTAGTGCCCGATATCCTTTGTGTGCAATATGTGGCTCATATGATCGTTCGCGCCACGACACGGATCGTGCTCACCCGCGGTCAGAATAATGTGCGTATCCCGGATGGCGTCGAGCGTCCCCCAGTCCTCCAGGTTCGGCAGGTAATCGACCGGATTGCTAAAATACACATTTTCATCATAAAAACCATCCATAAACGACCGGATGTCGAACGCGCCGCTCATTGCGATCAATTTCCCGAACGACCAGGGCTGCTTCCACACCAGATTGGCCGCATGGTAGGCCCCAAAGCTGGCCCCGGCTGCAATCACAAAGTCGGAGGTCGCCCGGTCATGGATGAAGGGCAGCACCTCCTGCAGCACGTACTGTTCATACTGCTGATGCCGTTTGATGCGCACGTACGGGTCTACGCTCCGGTTGTAGAGGCTCTCCCCGTCAACCGCATCCACACAGAAGAGCTGGTTCTGACCGTGCTGAAGCTGGTGGGCAAGCGCATCGACCATCCCGAAGTCGCGCCACTCGTAGAAGCGCCCCTGGCTTGACGGAAACGCCAGGATGGGCGCACCGGCGTGCCCGTACACCATGATCTCCATGGTTCGCTCCAGGCGGGGACTCCACCAGTGCACGTAGTCAGTGTACATAAATATTCAGTTGTAATATCAGATATTCTGGGAGCGGGCTTCTTCGCACGCTCAGGGTGCGGCGTTCCAAAGATAGCCCAAGATAGGCATCCCGCGCACAAATTTCTATCTCGGGGCCTGGTCTGGTGGATACGCCGTTTCTTTTTTGCTGCCGGAGCGCCGTCCCTAAACCGGTAGCTACTAAACCAGTAGCTACGCCGCCACCCACTCCTCTTCGTGTTCGCGGTACCAGTCGTATGTTTTCTGGATGCCGTCGTGCAGGCGGGTTTGCGCCGACCAGCCGAGTGCGTCCATGCGCGTGGTGTCGACCAGCTTACGCGGCGTGCCATCGGGCTTCGAGGGATCGTGCTCAATGGGCCCGTCGTGGCCGACCACGTCCTGGATGGTCGCGGCCAGCTCATTGATCGAGAGGTCTTCGCCTACGCCTACGTTCAGCATCCCCTCGTAGGCTGCCTCACGCAAGGCGTCTTCTGGCGTTTCCAGCACAAAGCGCACCGCATCCGCCAGGTCGTGGCTGTAGAGGAACTCGCGTTTGGGCGTGCCGCTGCCCCAGAGCGTCACCGGCGCATCGCTGCCGTCGGGGGCTGCGCCCTTGGCCTCGTGAAACTTGCGGATGAGCGCCGGCAGCACGTGGCTTGTCTCCAGGTCGAAGTTGTCGTTGGGGCCGTAGAGGTTAGTCGGCATCAGCGTGACCATATCGCTGCCGTGCTGCCGGTGGAACGCCTGGCACAGCTTGTGTCCGGCGATCTTGGCGATGGCATACCACTGATTCGTCGGCTCCAGCGGACCCGTAAGCAGGCTGTCTTCGGGCATCGGCTGGGGCGCGTGCTTGGGGTAGATGCAGGTGGATCCGAGGAATACGAGCCGCTCTACGCCCTGCTGCTGCGCCGCCCGGATGACATTGGCCTCAATGGCGAGATTGTCGTACAGGAAGTCCGCCGGGTACTGGTCGTTGGCGAGGATGCCCCCCACGCGCGCCGCGGCCACAACGACGTAGTCGGGCTGCTGCGCTTGAAAGAAGGCGTTTGTATCCGCCTGATTGCGCAGGTCGAGCTCGCTGCTGGTGCGCCCGATCAGGTTGGTGTATCCGGCAGATTCGAGAGCGTCCCAGATGGCGCTGCCGACCATGCCACGGTGTCCGGCAATGTAGATGGAGGCGTTGGGGTCGGTGAGGTGCATGGTACAGGGGCGGGTTGGTGATAATGGATGCGCGCAGAGACGGCGTGCCTACGAATGGGCTGGGCGCGGTGTTGCGCTGGGGCTTTCGAACGGGATGTCAGCCCAAAATAAGTAGTGGCGACACTCCGTTCAGCATGACATGTGTAGAACGGCTCCCACAGCGCTACAACATCCGCTGTCGCTTATTGAGATACGCCAGCAGCGCCTCGCGGTAGGAGGTCTGCGTGTCGAGCGTGGCGAAGTCGATGTTATGCTCCAGGCACGCGCGACGAAAGCGCTCCATAAAGTGCGCGGCGGCCTCCGCGTAATGCTCGCGCAGTTGCGCCGGGTGCACCGTCTGTTCGGTGCCTGTTTCTACGTCGCGGAAGACCATGGGGCGATCTGGAAACTGAAACTGGCGCTCGGTAGCGCCCTCCAGCACGTGAAAGACAATGACTTCGTGGCCCCGGTGCCGCAGCCGGCGCAGCGCCGTAAGCAGATCGTCGTGCGCGCCCACGTTCTCAAACAGATCGGTGATGACCACGACGAGCGACCGCCGTCCGATGCGCTCGGCCACCTCGTTGAGCGCGCTGGCGGCGTTGGTCTGGGTGCCAGCGGCATCGCGCCGCGTGAGGGCGTCGAGCGTTTTGAGAAGCATGCGCCGGTGGTTTGGCGCCGCGCTGGGCGGACGCACCGTATGCACGGTTTCGTCGAACGCCATAAGTCCGGTCGCATCGCGCTGCTGAAGCATAAGATGATGCAGCCCGGCGGCCAGATAGGCGCCGTACTCCAGCTTGCTAAGCTCGGCCTGCCCCCGGTAATGCATCGAGGCGGAGGTGTCGAGCACCACATAGTGGCGCAGGTTCGTCTCCTCCTCGTACTGCTTGATATAGTAGCGGTCGGTCTTGGCGTAGACTTTCCAATCCACATGCCGCAGCTCGTCGCCGGGGTGGTACGGACGGTGTTCGGCAAACTCGACGGAGAAGCCGTGGTACGGACTGCGGTGCAGGCCGGTCATGAAGCCTTCCACAATGAACCGCGCGCGCAGCTCCATGGTGCCGAGCTGCGACACGGCCACCGGATCCAGAAAGCGAAGGGCATCGGGCGAGGTAGCCATACTCAAACCGTTGTGTGCGTAAGACCGGATAGGACGTTGCGTACCCGGTAGCGCGTGTGTGGGTTCAGAAGCGATTAGGCTTCAAGCACCATCACGGCCTCTCGCAGATCGGTTGCGGTAAACGGATGCTGCAGCGCGGCCTCGGCCCAGGAGGGGACGCCGGATGTAGCTCTTAAAACAAGTGTTCGCGTTGCGTGCATAGACCGTAGGGCCTCTCCCAACACATCCACTTCTGACTTGGGGAGCGTGCCTACAATCGCGATGTTGCGCTGCGGCATTTTGCGGAGCCACCGGAGCGCACTGCGCACCCCTGTGACTTCGTTCACGCGCCAGTGCTCGGCAAGACAGGCCCGCACAAATCCACGGAGCTCGTCGTTCTGGTCAATGAGCAGGATATGTGTCGACGAGGATGTTGCGCGCAAGCGATCGTGCGCATTAGGTTCTTGGGCAATTTTGTTAGCGGAATAATGCATGGGACGGAAAACGGTGGGGTGGGGATGTAAAGCACGCACGGGTGGGGACATGCGCATGTCGTCTGAACAGACTGCATAAACTATAGGCCAGGGATTACAGTCCACGCAGCTTGTAGACGCCGTACGCAACGCCCATTATGACCAGGTAGAGGAGAGCGCCGTCGACGGGAACGACTTCAGCGCAATCCACACCGTTGCCATTGCCACATATTTCCCCACACTCTTGTGGTAAAGGGCCTTCCCCTCCACAATCAATGATTTCTCCGTCATCGTTAATAACTTCGTCGTCATCAATGGGGGTAGGATCTCCATCATCAGAGGGACCGTTTCCGCATGGGTTGTTCCCACCACTTCCGCAAGATGTGCTTCCATCTTCGTCGGTACAGCATACCCTATTTCCCGGGCAGTCAAGATTGCTTGTACATTCCAGGTCATTTGCCATCGCTGGCCCATCCCCGACCCGATCTGCGGAACGACTGCCGCTGTGATCATCAAAGTCGTAGAAGTCGCTCGACCAGTCGGAGCCGCCGGAACGATTGGAGGAGGTGTCCCAGGGGTCGTCGTAGCTGGTGTCCCACGGGTTGTAGCCCCAGGGGTCGTCGTCCTCCTCATCAGAGCCCCACGGGTTACTGTAGGTGGGGGTTTCACTGGGGGCGCCCCAGGGGGTCGTCTCCTCCTGCTCGTCTTCGGGGGCCGGGTCGAAGGGGCTGCTCCAGATGCTCTGGGCAGTGCTGGTGTGCGGCACGGTCAGCCCCACAAGAAGCATAAGCGCTGTGAGCCATGTGAACGTCCTTGTATGACGCGTATAGGAGACATGCTTGACATGAGAGGGCAGCAATATAGTAGGCATCGTTCCCAGAACCGGCTGTATACGTTTAGGCTATCTAAACCGCCTTGGGGGCGGTGGTATCGCCTCGAACGTATGGGAGTATTCCGGCCCTGTTTGTGCACAGACCGCGCAAACCTATGCACAAATCAGAGGCATGCACAGATCTGACTGCTGCATGCACAAATCCGACACTATCATGTGCAGACCTGACGAGGTTTTGTACGTATTGTCCACGTAATATATGAAATTATGATGTGCCTCTTGCTTTGCTTTTAGCTCATACCTGTATGCGCCTTTTGCGGGCACGGGACAGGCATGATTGAGCATGAGAGACGCGCACAGCAGCGTACGTAACGGTGCCGCTCTACCTGTTGAAGAGGTGATTGTGATAAGCGCACATCTTTTTGGACTTATAATTCTTGTTTTGGCTTTTCCAAGAGGCTCGTATTTTGTCGCAATCGCTGCCGCTTAACTCACATCGGCCTCGTCGCTATACCGTTTGCGGAACACGGAGGGCGAGACTCCAAATGCCTTTTTAAATGAACGTGAGAAGTATGACTGACTATTGAAGCCGACAGCATAAGCGACCTCACCAATGGTGGCATCAGGGCGTTTTTTCAGCAGCGTTGCTCCTGCTTCTAACCGTCGATATCGGATGAGTTGTACGGGGGAGTGCTCGTATAACTCATCCATCTGCCGACGGAGTTGCGAAGGGCTCATTGCCATGGCATCTGCGAGTTCGGCCACCCCGAAATCAGGATCCGAAAGATGAGCCTCAATGATACTTTCGAGTTGTTCTCCAAAAGGCAGTGGAGCCCTTTCCAGAAGGGCGTGGCCCGAACGTGTATTACGGCTTGCGTTATTCGGATCATCACGCATCGATTGGCGAGCACGTACCAGATTCTCGATAAGCGCTTCAAGTTCTTCACCATTAAAGGGTTTTGTTAGATAAGCATCCCCCCCGACCTCATAACCCTGCACGCGCGAATCCGAATCGTCCAGCGCAGTAAGGAACACAACCGGAATTTGGTCGATGTCAGGATGGTTTTTGATGGCCTGGCACAGTGCCAAGCCATCCATTCCTGGCATCATAATATGCGAATCAGGGGTTGAGCGCGAGGATGAGCACGGCAGCAGTAAGCCGTCCGAAGACATGAACAAGCAAACCGGAGTAGGAACGCACCTTTGAGGC
>NZ_JARWGJ010000155.1:0-5795 GCF_040409695.1 Longimonas sp. | reverse complement strand
GTTGTCGTCTTCGCCGGGATCGATGATGTTCTTCGTATCCCGCTTGCCGGCCTTCTTATCCGACAGCAGCCGTTCTTTGAGCGCAAACGTGACAGCGCGCACGAGCGGAGCCGGGTAGCCCTCGTCGATGAGCGGCTGAGCTACACGGCGCTGAAAGGTCTCGCGTGAGCGGATGGACATGTCTTCGCCCGCGTTGCGGATGGACTCGGGCCCGTCGAAGTTGCGCCAGTGGTATTTGAGGCACTGCGAGGAGACGCGGGTGCGGGTAGTGCCGCCAAACGGAAGGGTTTTGGCAAAACCAGCATCATCTCGGTTGAGCAGGGCCGAGGGGTAGGACGTGAGGGTGTGAAGCTGAATAAACATAAAAGGGGGTGTTGGTTGGTGTAAAGAAGTACTTATGTGGGGGCGTCTTATGTGGAGGCGTATGCTGCCGGACATCAGGCGGCATCTTGCTCTTTCTGGTAGAGCGTGCGGTAGTAGGCGCGGGCGATGCGCAGGCGGGTTTTGTGTCCAGCATCACCGCGCGTGAACAGCAGGTAGGCGACATCGGCCCAATTGGCTGCCTGGTCTTTGCTGGCCAGATACTGGGCCATGCGGCGAAGAAGCTTCGGGAGCGTTTCGTCGTCGGCCTCCATCAGACGGGTGAAGCGCAGCTCCGACCAGCCCGCCAGCGCGAGGGCTTTGCCAAGCGGTACCTTGTAGTCATGTAGTCCCGCACAGTGAGACATGCCCATGAGTAGAAGCCCCCAGTTGCGTTCATATTGGGCAACGGCTGCCTCTGAGGTGCCGTACTGCGGGTCGGGCTCGGGGATGTTGAGTCCGTGTAGCACTTTCCAGAGCGCGGGCGTGACCGGCGCCTCGGGGTTCACGCGGCGTAGCGCAGCGCGGTCACCATTAGGCAGACTGCCATCATCGGGATGGATCATCCGCGCCGCGCGTCCCACAACGGTAGCCAGATTAGGACGCTCGGTTTCGGGGGATTCGGCGGGTGGTGCAGCAGGTTCGGGCATGATGTCCGTAAGAAAGATTGATTCAGGAAGTACAGATGTAGCCAATGCAGCGGCAAGCCGGATCCGCAGTGCGTTTCACGTTCTCATGCTTTCGCCTTCTGGACAGATGCCGGTTCCGCGGCATCTTTTTCAGGAAACGATTCAGGCAGATGATTCCGAAGCGCGCCCTGGAAGATGGATTGCGCGCTGCTGTGGGCGCGCCAGTAGCGGGTGGCGGACTGCGGCGCGTGGTCTTTGGCGTCGTTGAACTGCGCCTCCGCCTCGTCGCGCAGAAGCTGCTGCCAGTCGGCCTGGGCCGCCTGCTGCTCCATCTCAACCGAGGCCCAGAGCCGCTCGAAGAAGCGCGCATCGATGGCCCGGTCGAAGGCATCCATCCACGGCGCAAGCTGATCGCTGTCGGGGCGTTCATCCGGGCGTCCGGTCAGCACTGCGCTGAGCGCGGGATAGAGCACCTTGCTGCGCACGGTGGCCGCCTTTTCAATGCGCATCTTCGCGCGCTTTGCCAGCTGGTCGCGGGCTGTGTTATCCGTCAGGAAGGCTGTTACCGTCGACGGTACAGGCACAATGCGGTGATGCAGCCCGTCGGTTTTTCCTTGCCCACGCACCAGCGTGCGGGCCACCAGATACATCGAATTCGTTTCGCCCGACTGTAACTGCAGCGCAGGCGGACGCTCGTAGTCTTCACCCAGCAGGATGTCGTGCAGCTTCTGGTAGGTAAATCCTGCTTCGCCCAGCGTGAGCGCTTTTCCCTCGCCCTTGTCGACGGGCGTCCACGGGTCTCCGGTCATGCCGTTGAGGCTATCGGGCGCATCCAGGCGCTGTCCTTTCGTATTGGCGCGCCAGCAGCGGAGCGATCCGTCGTCGTTGGTGGTAAAGCGGATACGACGGCAGATCTCCACGAAGTACGGATCGCAGTCATACAAGTAAATCGCTTCATCTTTCGCACCGCCCCACGGCTCCGTCCAGAGCAGCATAGGTCCCTGTGCATCGTAGCGGTCGAGCAGATCGCCCCGCGCATCCGAGAGCACCTTTACGTCACGCCGAAAGCGCGGCCCCCACGCCAGATCGGGCGTCAGTCCCACGAGCGGACGGTTGCCGAAGCCGCCGTTCATCCGCACGATCCCGTAGTTGCCGCGGCCCAGGAAGCCCTCCATCGTTTGCAGCGTAACGAGCGCATAGGTCCAATGCTCGGGCTGTGGCGCTGTAATCCGCGTGGACTTTACGTCGTGGCTCTTCGACGTGATGAGCACATCAAGCTGGTCGGGCGTGGGGATGTCGTCTTTGTACTTGGCCTCCTTCAGGCTGCCCTCGGGAATTGGCGGCTGCATGAAGGCAGGCTGCGCCGGATCGTCGGTCACGAGCTGCCACGCCTGGGCATCGCCGTCTGCCAGTGCTCGAAGGGCGGTATGCCATTCGCGCGGTGTGTCGGGCAGATCCTCGTGGGCCGTGCGGGCCAGCGTCAGCGCGCCGAGTTGCACCAGCAGACTGTACCACGGCTGCTGTTGATGCGGCTGCAGCGCCTCAAACGAGGCAATGTCATCGGTAGAAAGATGGGCCAGCACCTCCGGTAGGGTCGCCCCAGTGTGCTTACCATCAGGCAGACGTATGCGGAAGAGCGGCTCGTCAAGCAGGGAATACGGCATACATGTAGCGGATTAGAAAACGAGTAGCGCGCAATGGGCGGACAGGAAGGACGTTTATATGACCTTAATCAGCGTGACAACATAACCTTGATGGACGTTTGTTTTTCGTGAACAGAAACAGGTCTGGGGACAGCGATGGTTTTGTGATGCTGCCGGATGCGTGAGCGTAGCATACAAACACCTCTCTTCCAACGCGACATTTTGTGTCGGGAACATTTTGGGAGCGTACTGTCTCGTCGTAATTCCTGGGCTACTGCGCTGTCACAGGTCAATCTTCGGGTAACGCATGGCTACCTAACGTACCGAGAAAAATCCACAACCATGTCATTGCGAGCGCAGCGACGCAATCTCATGCTATCAGGCCAGGTGTAGCCGCCCAATCAACGGCATGAGATCGCACCCCAAGAGTACTCGTTCGCTACCGCTCACAGCGCCGCGTCAGTCGCAGGGCTCCCTCCTCGCGATGACAAGTTTGGACCGTGCCAAACTCTGTGTCCGTCCACCTCCAAGAAATCTGTCATGGTGAGCACGCGACGGGCCCAGCCCGGAGCACGCCGAACCATCTCCCCAACGTTCAGCAGGCTCTGATCGATCGAGCGGCCCTGCTCATTTCGAGGGAGATCTTTATTCGCTACGCTCATCAGTCGCTACGCTCGTGTCAGGACTCCACGTCTTTTAGACGGAGCCGCTCCGCTCAAGATGACATTTGGTGAGCGAGGTCCAGCCAATCCATGCGAGTGAACAGCGCCGCTCCCATGCAAAGGAACGGACCCGGTTTGAGCGATGTCTCAACAACAATGTGCCTAAGCTTACCTATCCAAGCACAAGAATCCTCATGCCTGCACACACCACACTTGCCAGCGACGGCTCCATCGTTCTCCCTGACGATGTGTGCATCCGCTATGGTTGGTCTACCGGCCAGCAGCTTGAACTGGTCGCAACTGCTAACGGACTCATGATTCGTCCAGTCTCTCCGTTTCCCGAAACCCAGCTCGATGCTGTTGTCGGTGCCGTTGACTACACGGGCCCCGCCATTCCCACCGATCAGCTTGGATAGTTGAGCAGGGATTCAAGGTATCGTGATTGTGCTCAAACATCTCACGCATCCGCAATCCCAAACCGATCATACCGAAATGTCTGTCCGGCAATGGTAAACCGGAAGCCGCCTTCGAACGAACGGGCCGACTCGGCTTCATCGGTCTCGGGCGGGTCGTCAAAACGCCACTGCGGCAGGCTCACCTCGCTGATGTCCGATCCGAACGGACCGGGCAGCGGTTCGGGCAGGTGGATGCGGTAATCCGGCTCGCCCAGGCGCGTCACGATGCGCTCCGTATCACCAGGAAAGCCATTCTCGGAATACCGGCTTGAGAAGTCAATCGTGTTGTACGTAGCATGCTGCTGATTCGCCATCTGCTCGCCCATCACCCAGCGCTCGTGGCGCGCCCAGGCGTCGCCCTCCGCCTCTTCCACAATGCGATGGAGCCGGTCGGGGTGTGTGGCCCGCTCCACCAACAGCCGGTTGTGGTCGGGGATGCGCCAGCTCGGTAGCGCCTCGTCGTCGAGCACCTGCCAGGCGGCCTCCAGCATGCGCAGATCCTGGTACACGGTGCCCAGCCCATGATCGCCCTGAATGCCTTTGCCCTCGCCGGTGATGGCCGCGCCCAGGTCGCGCTCCGGCGGCACGAGCACCTCGCACCGGGCCGTGTCGAATCCATCGGGGCGGGCCCGCGTGTGCCGGTGCAACCGTCCGATGCGCTGCAAGAGCACATCTATCGGACACAGATCGGTGAGCAGAATATCGGCGTCGATGTCGAGGCTCTGCTCTACCGTCTGCGTGGCCACGGCGATGCACCCCCCGGTGCGGTCGGCGTCTTTTCCGAACGTGGATTCGATCGCATCGTCGAGGCGGGCGCGGTCGTCGGGGGCGAATCGGGAGTGGTGGGGAGCCGCTGTGCCGTCGCATCCAAACAGATATTGAGGAGGCGCCACCGCCTCCACCGCGCGCTGCGTAGCCACGCAATCGTCCACCAGGTTGCGGATGATGAGGACGCGGGCGCCCTGGTTGGCGTACTGCGCTGCACGCTCGGCCAGCGTTTCGGGGGCGTTTGCGATGGGGTGAAGCGTAGGCTGCACCGTTTTGGCGCTGCTCACCGAGGCTGCATGCACCGACGTAGGATCGCGCCGGTCGGCCGCTACGTGCGTGAGCAGCGGATACTCCTCGGTCTCGGCGGTTTTGGGGTCGGGGGGATCCGCACGGTGGGCGGTGGTAAGGCGGGTACGTGCCGACGAGCCAAGGGTAGCCGACATCATAAGCGCATGGCCGCCGGCGTGCAAGTGCTGATCGAGCACGCGATCCATGAGCGCGGTCATGTATACATCGGAGGCGTGCACCTCGTCGACCACCAGAAAGTGCCTGAGAAGCGCGGCGCTGCGCATGTGGGCATGCGGCACCTGCAGCGCAGAGAGCAACACCTGATCGACGGTGCCCACCACAATGGGGCCAGCCAGATAGCGTTTGGGGGATTCGGCGGCCCAGCCGCGGTACTGCATGGTTTCGTCCTCATCGTCCCAGCGCACCTCAAAGCCGGGTAGCCGCATCGCCTCGCGATCGTCGGCCTTGATGTAGCCGGGCACCGCCTGCACGACCGGGGGACGCCGCTCCGCATCCCCAAAAACACGTTTGATGGTGGCCTCAACGCGTCCGTGCAACTGGGTGGCGGCGCTGCGCGTAGGCACGGCAAAGTACATCGCATCCACCTGTCCGGCCTGAAAGAGCCGAACGTACCGGGCGAGGGCGGCTTCGGTTTTTCCGGAGCCGGTGTCGGATTCGAGGATGGTGAGGCTGCCGCGGTCGTGAATGGGCAGGTCGTAGCACGCCTGCTGCACGGGGTGGGGCGTCCAGGTTGGGTCTTCGAGAATGCGGTCGAATCCAACCGATTCAGGCAGGTGGATGCGCAGCGCATCGCCCTCCAGAAAGAGCTTCTCGATAGCGGTGGCGGCTCGCTGGCGCGCAGCAGGCATCGGATCCGAATAGTCGGTCACAAACGGAAAGAACCGCTCGTTATCGGAGCCGATCCAGTCGGCCAGGGTGAGGAGTCCGTTGTACGCGTGCTGGAAGCGGGGCGCATCCGGAAATGGAGGG
>NZ_JARWGJ010000154.1:0-26150 GCF_040409695.1 Longimonas sp. | reverse complement strand
CCTCGTGTCGGCCCGTAACCCCGGCTACGAACCTCTATCGTGGTCCAATTTTCGCCGCAGCGGCGCTCGCTCTCGCCCGCAAACCAAAACCCAAACAGGTTCTTATTAGTCGGCTTCTTCTTGCAGCGAGGCGTGGCGCACATCTTCCCCCTCAATCAAGAAAATGACGCACTTAGCGATGTTTTTGGCATGGTCGCCGATGCGCTCAATGGCTTTGCTTGCCGTGATGAGATATGCTGCCGGCTCCGCTTTCTCTGGATGCGAGCGGCAGAAGTCTACCAGGCGATCAAAGTTCTCTTGATGAAGCGCGTTTATGCGCTCATCAAACGTAGGCACCTGCTCTGCCAGCGAATGGTCACGCTCCAGGAACGAGCGACGCGCCTCCACGAGTATATCGTTGCACGCCTCCGAAAGCTCACGCAGCCGGGTATGCTCGATCACCTCGGGCACATCTTCTACATGCTTAACGTTACGCGCCAGATTGCGGCAGTGATCGCCCATGCGCTCCAGGTCGGTGTTGATCTTCACCACGACAATAATGAGGCGTAGATCAATTGCTACAGGCTGATAGAGTGCCAGGATGCGCTCGCACTGCCGGTCAATCTGTAGCTCAAGACTGTCGATTTCATTGTCACGCTCGATGACGGCGTTGGCTTTTTCAATATCGCGACTAAGCAATGCCTCGGTCGCATCTGTAAACTGCTCTGCAACGATGTCTGACATCGTGAGCAGAAGGTGTCGAAGTTCGGCGAGTTCGCGGGTAAGGTTGCGACGCGACATAAGCAACGTACAAGCATGAGAAGCACAATGGGCGCGCTCATCCCAAACCGATAGACCGGATACCCGTGGGCCAATTCGGTACCATCAGGCTATCGGGATGATCTGAAGCGCATGGCTGAAAGAGCACCTCTGCATAGGCACTTTCGAGGATTTGTAATGCACAATGCCCACATGCAGTTCACGCTTCACGCAAAAGCTGAGAGATGATATAATATGTCTGTACAGCGTCTGGCAGCGCAGGTCCAGTTTGCGACGCATCTACCCTGCACAGAGACAATGTTGGACTTACGAGGCCGCCTCGGAAACAGGTGCTAACGCGTTTTCGTGGTCTGTCGCCGTCTCGCATGCCTCGCCTGAGGATGACTCTTTCGGGGGTGATGCAATTGCAACGTCGACTTCCGTAGTTGGCAGCGTGTCTCCTGAGAGGGCCGGAGACGTAACGAGCTGGCAAAGCGTGTCAACGTACTGTTCGGCGACAGCGCTCCACCCGAACGTGTCTTCTGTGTGGCGCACAGCGCGCGCGGAGGCACGCTTGAGACGCTGTGGCGCGTTTTCGTACTGCATGATTGCCTCGCGGAACGAATTCGGATTTTCGCTTTCCACGAGATGCCCGTTCTGTCCTTCGGTAATGACGTCTTGAATCCCTTCAAGGCGCGACGCTACCGAGGGGCACCCGCACTGCCCGGCTTCGAGCATTACAACGCCGAAGCCTTCCATGTCGCCTTCCACCGGGATGTTCGGCATAATAAAGAGGTCGGCTCCCCGGTACAGGCGTGCCAGATCAGCATTTGAGATGCGGCCGAGCTGGCGCACGCGGTGGCCCAGATTGTTGCGCCGGATGGCGCGTCCGATCTTGTCGAATTCAGGACCGTCGCCTGCAATCCAGTAGTGCACGTTTTCGGGCATCGTTGGCATGACGTTATCGACAAACCAGGCAAAGCCTTTGCGCTTCACCTGACGCCCTACGCTGCAGAGCAGCAGGGCATCGTCGGGAAGAGGCGCGGACGGTGTGCCAAGAGCGTCTTCAAGTGCGCCCCGCATTTCTGACTTGCTCTGCGGCTGAGGATAGCGATCTAAGTCGATTCCGTTTGGTACCACGTGCACTTTTCTTGCGGCCATGCCTCGTTCCGTGCATGCCGCACCGGTGGCCCGGCTTACCGGCAGAACTGCGTCCAACGCGTTGAACACTTTAGGAACAAACCATTGATAAGGGGGGAAATCGAGCGTTACGTCACGCCCGTGTGCAATAGTTGCGGCCTTCACGCCATGCCGGTCAAAGAAGCGGCGCAGGGGTACCGCCAGCGAGGCCGTTACCATCGAGGAGAAAAGAACGACGTCGGCTTCCTGCTTCAACACGGCTTGGCGGATGCGCCAGGCAGCCTGTCCAAGGAAGAGCGGCACTTTGTAGGGTGTCCACTTCCACGAACTGCGAAGCAGAACGGCATCGACATGCGGTGGCGCACTGCGTGCGTTCAACGCCTCGTGCAGTTTAAGCGAGACGCGTTGCATCCCCCCAACATTTGCCATAGGGCGTCCTTTGGGCGGCAACGAGTGAGAAACGTACAGAAGGTGCACGATGCAAGGTAGGCTGTTAAGCAGGTTGCGAGGCAAGGGCCGGGGCTCGTTCCGCGCTCGGCTCTTCAGAACGAGCGATCAGCTCATCGTAGTATCGGTCCATGCGCTTCAGGAGCGTTGCCCACTCGTACTTGTGGGCGCGTGTGCGGGCCGCCTCTGCCATGCCGGAGCGGCGGCTATCATCTTGAATAAGCTGGGCGAGTGCATCCGCGAAGGCGTGTACGTTTCCGGGCGGGCAGAGGAAGCCGGTGGTCCCTTCGTCCACGAGATCTCGGCTTCCTACCGCGTCAGCGCACACGGTGGGAACCCCGGAAGCCATGGCTTCGAGCGTTACGTTTCCAAAAGTTTCGGTATCGCTTGGAAAGACGAATGCATCGGCACTGGCATACGCTGTTGCCAATTCTGTGCCACGAAGAAACCCTGTAAAGTGGGCATCGGGGAGCGCTTCCTCCAGCTCCTCGCGCGCAGGCCCATCGCCAACGATAAGCATACGCGCATCGCATCCACGCTGCTTGAGTGCATCATGGATCTCTGGAAGGAGCGCCAGCCCTTTCTCCCACACAAGCCGGCTTACAAATCCGACGACGACCTCGTGTTCTTTAATCCCACGCTCGCGCCGCCACGATAGGCTGCGGTGCTTCGGATGGAACGCTTCCGTATCAATGCCGCGCTCCCACGGCCGGAGTCCCTCCGTGATTCCGTGTGCTCGCAGAATATCGGCCATCGCAGAGGAGGGAACGTAAATGTGCTCGCACTGCGTGTAGAACGAGCGGAGGTAGCTCCAGAGTACCGGTTCAAGCGCAGTAAGCTTGTAGTATTTCAGGTACGAGCTGAAATGGGTGTGGTAGGAAGCCACCACGGGGCGCTTTTTTCGTCGCGCTGTTTGAAGCGCATGGAAGCCCAGCAGGTCGGGGGTCGCAATATGGAAGATCGTCGGGTCAAACGCCTGGATGACCTGTCGGGCTTCTGTAGATAGCCCCAGGGAGATCCGGTATTCCGGGCGCCCGAGCGCCGGCACCGAGGGTACCGGACAGAACGTACCTGCATGGGTAAGTGCAGGGTTTTCAATGGTTGGGGCAAAGACTCGTACCGCCGTGTCGTCTTGCGCTGCAAGGTGCTTGACCAGCCGGTTGAGCGTGAGCGATACGCCATCTGCAATGTGGTTGTATGCGCCAGCGAACAGCGCAACCCGTTTGGGTGCGGCTGCTTCTTGATCCGATATGGCAAGCGGATGAGACATTCGGCTGTGCGCTACTGCGTTTTTGGAGGGTATAGCGTGTCGTTTCTCTGAACGTGCAAACCGCCTGCCCGGAAGGCTGATCCTTAATTCTGGCCTGCCAGGCCTACAACCCCTGCAAGATGTCGTAACAACTTCTCACAGGACAAATAACAGAACAGATGCAGGATTAGTACGATAGCGTGCTGCTCAGCAGAGGCTACTCGTCGGCTGGTCGTGTGGGGGCAGGTCGGCCAACTCGTCTGATACCGTTTATCTGTCAAGACAACTTTTAGAGTGCCTGCAGACAACGGCGAAGCCGCCTCTGAAAATGATAAGGTAACGCACAATCACAGCCATTCTCCCCTTCTTCACAATTTGTCTCTCCTATCCGGCCCCGTAGCGGTTGATGCAAACTCAGACAGCTTGCAGACGCTGTATTGTATACGTACGCAACGTAGGCCTGTAATAGAACCAGCCGCGCCCCTCACTACGAAGGAGCGCGGCTGGTCTGTATGGACGAATGCAGATGCGCGTATGGAGGTCACGTTACTGCAAAAGTTTTCAGTGTGCAGCATGCACGTGGCTGTGTGCATCGCAGGTGCACTGCTGCATGGCCTGATCATCCCACACCATGTGATCGCTCATTCCGTCGCGTTCGAAGTAAAATGTGCCACGCTCACGCGGGTGGTTCCCCACTTCGTTCATGGTCTCCGCATCGTAGAGACGTCCGCTTTTCATCACGTATGCGATGTCTTCGCTGTTGCGGATGTCGTCGAGCGGACTTGAGCGGAGCACCACGATATCGGCGCGTTTTCCTGCTTCAAGCGACCCAAGCTCGTGGTCCATGCCGAGATAGGTCGCGCCGTGCATGGTGGCGCTGCGGAGCGCTTCATGGGGGGTCATGCCACCTTGCTCGAACATCCAGAGCTCCCAGTGAGGGGCGATGCCTTGCATCTGACCGTGCCCGCCAATCTGAACGGTCTGCCCCAGGTCGTACACGTCTTTGGTTACAGCAGCCGTCTCGAAGTGGAAGTATTCCTCTTCGGGAACGATCGTGCGGCGCCGAGAACGCTCATCGACCATCGGGCGCGGCACGAACGTGAGCAGGCGGTCGTTCTCCCATACGTTATTGTGGTGATAGAAGTAATGCTCGCCGCGATACCCCCCGTAGCTCACTACCAGCGTAGGGGTGTACCCAACGTCGGTCGCCTCCCACATCTGAAGCATGTCGCTGTAGAGCGGGGCAACCGGGATGTTGTGCTCAATTCCGGTATGCCCATCCTGGATCATGTTCATGTTGTGATAGAAGGTTGACCCACCCTCTGGGTAAACCAGCATGTCAAGTTCGCGAGCGGCTTGGAGTACCTGTTGGCGCTGGTCGCGGCGCGGCTGGTTGTAGCTCTTCACCGAGAAGGCGCCTACGGCTTTGAGGCGGTTCAGATGAAAACGCGCATCGTCGAGCCCGTCGATTTCGGCTCGGAAGTCGCCATCAGCGCCGTAGAGAATGCGCCCCGTCGAGAACACACGCGGCCCGGTAGAATGCCCGGCTCGTACCATCTCGGACTGATTGAACACGTTCTCGGTGTTTGCGGATGGATCGTGGATGGTTGTTATGCCGAATGCAAGGTTGGCGTGGTAGTACCAGTTGGTCTGTGGCATTATGCCGCCGAAGAAGTGCCCTTCGTGGGCGTGGGCATCGACCAAGCCCGGTATCAGGGTATGGCCGTCAGCGTCTATAACATGCGCCCCTGCTGGTACGTCAATGGCATCGGCAGCGCCTACTGCAGCAATGCGATCTTCTTCAACGATGAGCGTGCCGTTTTCAATGACCTCATCCCCGTTCATGGTAATGATACGCGCATTCGTGAATGCAACCTGTCCGCTGGGCCGGTCAACGGGAAGCGTCAGGTCTACCTCCGCGGTCGTTGCCGCCGATGTAGGGTCTACCTCATCGCCGTTCTGGAGAAATGCGAATGCATCGTCCAGATTCAGCGTGAAGTGCTCAGGGCCTGCCATCCAGTGCAGCCGCTCGCTGTCTCCCGACCAATGCAGATAGCTACCGCCCTGCTCGCTGACTTTTGCAACGGGAATCGCCTGCGTATCTTTGGTCAGCTCCAGCGAGCCGCCTGTTTGGGGGAACGGGGCCACATAGACGTGGAAGAGCTCCTGGAAGGCCACCCAGTTACCATCAGGGGAGGGCACCACAGCGCTTACGTCGCGCATCGTAAAGTGCGTGCGCTCCGTGCCGCCATTGAGATCTACACTGCGATATGCTTTACTGAGCCCGCCGCCCGTCAGGTAGTAAATACGTTCGCCATCAGCCGTAAAGCGAGGCGCTCGCCCGTCCTCGGTAATGTGCGTCGGCTCGCCGCCCGCAGCATCTACGGTGTAGAGACCGGTATCGATGCTATGGAGCGTACCGATAAGGCTGTTTCCGCTCGCACGTCGGTAGACGACGGTTGCTCCATCGGGCGAAAATTGCGGACTGTGGTAGTACCCTGGTGCATCCACCAGTGTGCGTGCGCTGCTTCCGTCTATCCCCATCGAACGCACGGTGCCGAAGTCTTCGTCGCTCCAGGTAGTGTACACAATGCGCTGCCCGTCTGGACTGAACGCAGGGGCGTATGCGAAGTGATCGGTCGAGGTGAGGCGCTCGGGCGTGCCATCTGGCAGCGCCATACGGTACAGATGTCCTGCTGCATGGAAAACGAGCGTCTGCCCATCAGGCGAAGTAGCCGCGTCGCGCAGCATGCGTGCGCGGAAAGTGTCGCCGGGAAGCTCCTGTTGCGAATGAACGGTCTCGGCCAGCTGCTGCTCGACCTCTGCTTCGAAGGGGATGATCTGACTATCGCCCGTTTCAACATCGACGCGATGCAGTTTGCCCTTGCCGTAGATGACGATCTCTTCGCCGTTCGGATGCCAGGAGTAGCTCGGATAGGGTCCAAAGATCGCCCACGTTTCCTGCTGGTCGCGACTCAGCCCCTCAAAGATTGGCGTTTCCGCCCCCGTCTCCATGTCGTAGAGGAAGAGCACGCTCTCGTTGCGCACCCGCCGGACAAACGAGATCTGCTCGCCATCGGGCGACACCTGTGGCCCCATGGCGCTGCCCCGTCCGCTGATCAACGTGGTAATATCGCCCGTTTCGCGATCGAGCTGCCGAATGGCGTAGATGATCCCGTTCGGGTCTTTGTCGTACTCAAACGTCTGCCCAGGCGTAATGTCCTCGCTCCAGTACAGGTAGCGTCCGTCGGGCGAAACGACCGGTTCGCCGGCGTCTTTCTGGTCGGTGCGCCGCTCGGTCAGTTGGATGCCCGCGGTACCGCCTGCGCGATGATACATCCACATCTCGCCAGCACCAAGTGACCGCCGCGAGGTGAAGTGCTTGCGCGCTACGATGTAGTTGCCATCGGGCGTCCATGCCGGATTGTTGAGCAGGCGAAACGACTCGTCGGTGACCTGCTGCTGGCTGTCTCCAGTGCGCGTCATTGTCCAGATGTTATCCCCTCCGCTCTGATCACTGGTAAACGCGATGCGGCTCCCATCCGGGCTATAGCGAGGCTGGATGGTCATGCTGGGACCGCTGGTGATACGGGTAGCCGTGCCTCCTTCAATAGGAAGCGTGTAAATGTCGCCCAGCAAGTCGAAAACGATCTCGTCACCGTCGGGATGCACATCTACGTTCATCCATGTACCCTCGTCGACGGTGAACGACACGTCGATCTCGGGGTCAAGCGCGGTATTTACATCCCAGTCGTCATCAGACTGTGCAGCAGCGGTTCCGACAATGCAGCAGAGAAGTGCGGTGAGTAACAGCGATCGAATCATACAGCATAGTTGGTTTGGCGGAGGGTCAATTGCTGTAAGGTACGAATCCCCACCGCATCCACGCAACCTGTTTTATAACACAGCGCTGTAATACGCGACGAAACACGTTCAAGCGGTATCTGGCTTGCACGCACGTATAGCCCAGTATGTCTGTCGTGCGCCACTTATGGGAGATGACCGTTGCGCAACGCGCTGGCAGGACGGTGCAGAACGGTACTGAGTAGTTTGCACCGCGCTTAAGACCGCTCAAGCCACGCAGCTGGTGCCTTTTCAGGTATTGCTTAACGTCCGAGCCACTGGCGCAGGCGGCTCTTCGAGGAAGTGTCTTCGTTGTAATACTCGCTCAGGCTCTTCAGGCTCTGTGCGTACCCGTAGTTGTCATAGTTGTACGCGTACCGGCTTCCGCTCTGGTTTGATGTATATGCATTGAGCACGCACCCGATGAGTGGCGCCTCCACGTCACGTAGCTGGTGTAGGGCATGATCGAGCGCCCGGCTATCGGTCTGGCCCGCTGAGGCCACCATAACAACGCCCTTGCAGAACGGCGACAGCGCAATCGCATCGCTAAACAGCAGCACCGGCGCTGTATCGATGATGACATAGTCGAACTCGGCCTCCATGTCATCGATGAGCGTCTTCATGCGCTGCGAACCCAGCAGTTCTGCCGGATTCGGTACCTTCTCTCCTCCAGGCATTACGTAGAGGTGGTCTACGGAAGTAGACAGGGCTTCGGGATCAGAGAGGCCGTCGTACAGCACATCAATCAAGGGAAGTGCGTCAGACGCGTTAAATATGGTATGCAGGCGGGGCCGGCGTAAATCAGCGTCGATAAGAAGCGTACGCTGTCCTGCACTGGCCAGCGCAAGAGCCAGGTTTGCAGCGGTTGTTGTTTTGCCTTCGCCTTTGTGAGAGCTGGTAACCGCCACAGTGCGCACCTCATCGTCGGGGCGTGCAAAGCGCAGATTGGTTCGCAGTCGACGATACGACTCGGCTACTGCCGACATGGGACTTACGAGCATGGGCAGCGTGGTAGGCACGTTGCGCCCATCGATCGTGATGTAGTCAGCTCCGTCGAAGTCACGCTCAATGAGCGTCTTCATTGAAGGAATGACGCCCATCAGGTTCTCGCCCGTCTCCCGAACGTCCTCGGGCTGACGCACACGGGTGTCCATCATCTCCCAAATGAAGACGAGCCCACCTCCCAGCACCAGTCCCAGAAGCGCTGCGAGCATTATGTTCTGCTGCGGATCGGGCGAGACGGGCGTGCTGGGCACACCGTCGAAGCGTACCACCTCGGCGTTGCCCATTTCTGACTCCAGGGTCATTCGGGCTTCCTGCATCTGCTGCTGCACAAAGTTGTAGACGCTTTCCGAAGAGCGTCGATCGCGCTGCAGGCGTGCGAGCTGAAGCGACTGGGCCGGCAGCTCCTGAAGGCGTGCCCGGTTCTCTCTGAGCTGGCTGTCTATGTTCGCCAGCTGTGCCTCTATACCGCTGATCTCAATGCGCTGGCGCACCAGCTGCTCGCGTTGCTGGGCAACGTATCCTACGCCCCGGCTGCTGCTCTCCCCGGGCCCGGCGCCCCCGGCTGCCAGCGCCTGGTCTACATATTGCGTGGCCACCTCTTCGGCGCGCTCATCGAGCGCCTGCAGGCGTTCTTCAATCCGCGCCAGCTCGCGCTCCAGCGGTCCGCCCGTTGCGTTGGCCACAAGATTTGGATTCCGCTCGCGGGCCCGCTCAAGCTGCGCCTTGAGTTCGGCGCGCTGCTCTTGAATGCGAGCCAGCTCCTGGTCGATGTCGGAGGCGAGCCGTTCGGCCAGCTGGGGCTCGATGGACTCCACGTTGTCTTGCTGCGCCTGCAAGCGCGAACGGTGCATATCCAGCTCAATGCTCAACTGAGCACGCTCCGTCTCCAGGCTGGTGATGCGCGACACCGTTGAGTTGGTTTCTTGGTCGAGGGCAACCGCTTCCTCTTCACGCATGAAGTCAACGACACGCTGCTCGGCCTCCGCGATTTCCTCGCGTAGCGTTTCGGCTTGTCGTTCCAGAAAATCATACGAGGCCTGCACGCTCTGCCGGCTCTGGTCACGTGAGTACTCAACATACTCTTCCGAAAACAGATTGACGATAAGCGCAGCTTCCTGTGGGTTGGTGCTCGTGGTGCTCAGCCGAATCACGTCAATCTCTTCCCCCCCCGAACGCGCTTGTATGCGCCCCGAAAGCCGGCGGGCTAACTGTTCTTGCGAGAGGCGCTCCTGTTCATCCTCTTCTCCCCAGTACATGATGGGCGGCCCTGCGCGCTCGCCTTCCGGGTACTCTTCCATCATGCGCACAGCCACACGCTCGGCGAGCTCGTCGGACTGGCGTAGCACGAAGAGCTGGTTGGCAATCGATCGGTCGCCCATGAGCCGCGATCCAGCACGCGTAGTCATAACCGTCGGGTCATCGGGCTTGATGAGCACCGTACTCGACGTCTGGTACTGCTTCGGTAGCGAGTAGGTGTATACAGCTGCAACCCCGACGGTAGCGATCAGCACCGCCAGAATGAACCACTTATACGACCAGAGCATTGCGAGCAGGTCGCGCAGCTGCGAAGCACCGGTTTCCTGGCTGTACGGGTCGTCGTACAGCTGGCCCTGTGCCGGCCGTGGAGCAGGGCTTGCGCCGTTCGGCCCATGCTGTCCGTTATGTCCATTCGATGAAGGCAGCGAAGAAGAGGCCATAGGTCTGTCAGTTTCTGTACGAGTCGTCTCCCTTCTGATGCGACAGAAGCGTAGCGCTCCATGTATAAATTAAGTACACTGATTGGCTGGAGAAATGCCAGCAATCCGCGTTTAATATCTTTTCATAACCATGCGGATTGCGCGGCACCGGCTCTACGAACCAGGGCGCACTTTCAAGCACAACGCGCACTGGCACTGCCCAGTCAATGCATTTAGAAAAAGTCTATCAGACGCAACGTGAGCAGCGTCAGGCTGGCAAGGCTGCTTGTAATGTTGAGCGCGTCTCGAAAACGAAACGGAGTACGAGCGCGCTCAAGTTCGACGACCAGTATGTCGTCGTCTTGAAGCACCGGATACTGCGTATCTGCGATG
Source organism: Longimonas sp. (assembly GCF_040409695.1). Lineage (GTDB taxonomy): Bacteria > Bacteroidota > Rhodothermia > Rhodothermales > Salinibacteraceae > Longimonas. Next base: position 15,659 of record NZ_JARWGJ010000154.1, on the reverse strand, counting down.
AGGCGCTCCAGCGAAGCCTCGTAAATCACGCTGCGCTCCCCGTTCTCGGCAGTCCGGTACAGCTTTATCTGGATGTTATCCGGGTCCTGCCCCCGTTGCCGCGCGTCAATCGGTGCGCCGCCGGCCATTGTCACAAGCTTGTCCAGCTGCGTATCTTCGGGCACCTCATAGATTCCGGTGTTGCCGATGGTGCCCCATACCGATACCTGCACGGTCGCATCTCCCGGACGTGCGTAGTAGTGATACGCTACGCTGGTCTCGGTCTCCTGAAGACGGTCTAAACTCTGTGCCGAAGCAGATGTCACAACGGCTCCACCGCTCATCCCTAAAACAATACACAGTAAGGCCACACACCACAAGAAAGAAGACCGAAACGGGATCACAGGCGTCAAATGTTGTCGATGAGCAGAAGAGGAAAACATATGTGTTGCAGATTCGCAATGGACGTTTCCGTTACACCGCGAAGAATGCAATGTTCCGTCTGCAACCTGCCTGCAGGGATGCACAGCACGCTGTAATGTGCGCGTAGACGCTTCGTCTGACTGCTTTTGTGTGCGAGGGAACCACTGCCTACAGCACTACAGCATAGCCCCAAATCACAACCCATTAGCACAACTCGTCAATTCTACCACCAGGCCGCACCTCACACCAGATATACTCGCTCCTGTGCGCTAATTCTCTCACTCTGAAATACCCGCCCAAGAGACCATCTGTCCGGTTTTTGTGGTATATCCACCTCATAACGTGGTCAAATTGCATATCGTACGGTCTATACAGGAGATATCGAGGCCCCAAATATCAAGATAGGTGTGGCTACTACTCTCCATCTGCTGAAGCACGGCACGTTAGGCAGTACTTTAGGCAGTACGTTGAGCAGTCTCTACGCGACTCGCATGGCCGGTACCGGACCACATTCTCGCGCCGCACAAAGGGATTACTAACCGCAACGCTGCCAACCGCAACACCGATAGTAGCACCGGATGAATTTTGGTATTCAACCACACGTTCAGGTAAACGTTTAGCCTCCGCATCTGCATATTGCATGCGCCACGCAACCAATCTTTTTCACTCTGTCTTTGCGCACTGCTTTCCATGTCGCTCCCTGAACTGCTCGATTCGCTCTGTTCGGCCTCCACACTTCGGGTTGTTGGGCTAATGAGCGGCACTTCTTTCGATGGCGTAGACGCCCTGCTGGTCGATCTCTCAGGATCCGAGCACACGCTTCAGGTCGATACGGCTGCTACGCGCCACATCGCCTATCCCAGCGATCTGAAGAAGCAGCTTCATGCGCTGAGCACAGACAGTACGATTTCCTTAGACGATCTAACCCGCCTGCAAGGTCGCCTGTCGGCGCAATACGCTGTGGCGACCCGGGCGCTTCTCAAAGCAGCCGATAGCACGCTTTCGGATGTAGACCTCGTGGGCGTGCACGGCCAGACCCTGGCGCATTGCCCCACGCCTGCATCCCACACCAACCCAACCGGACGCGGCACGCTACAACTCGGCCCCCCCGGCGCTCTTGCCGCGCTTCTCGATTGCCCGGTCATTGGCGACTTCCGCCCCGCTGATATGGCGCTTGGCGGACAGGGCGCGCCCATCGTTCCGTATCTCGATTACATGCTGCTTGGGGATGCGAACGAGACACGCCTTATGCTCAATCTGGGCGGCATTGCAAACCTTACAGTGGTGCCAGCCAACGGCACGCGCCAAGACATACACGCCTTCGATACGGGTCCCGCCAATATGGTGATGGATGCGCTCGCGTCGTCTCTGCTCAACATGCCGTACGATGCAGACGGCGCGCACGCCCAGGCCGGCAGCGCACACGCTGACGTCGTCGCCGATCTGCTACAAGACCCGTTCTTTCAGCAGCCGCCGCCGCGCTCTACTGGGCGCCGTCAGTTTGGGGCTTCGTTTGCTGAGCAACTCTGGAAGACAGTACGGGAAGCCGGCGGAAGTCCGGACGATGCGCTGGCCACGGCTGCGCTGCTTACAAGCGCGTCGGTCTACCAGGCCTACGCGCAGTTCGTTCGCCCTGAAGCACCGGCTGAGCGCGTTCTCGTAAGCGGCGGCGGGCTGCACAACAAGGCGCTTATGCATATGCTACGCGATGCCTTTGCACCCATTCCCGTCGTCTCTACCGCAACCGTAGGCGTTGACCCCGATATGAAAGAGGCCCTCTGCATGGCCGTCTTGGCGTACGAATGGGTCAATGGCGTGGCAACGGCTATGCCCTCGGTGACGGGTGCAAGCGCCTCTGCACGTCTTGGCGGCCTCCACCTGCCCCCGCGCTTTAGGTAGGAGCAAGGCTCTGTTTGTTGTTGCTTCGTGTCTCGCCTCCTCTTAAGTAGAGCCCCAAAAGAATCTTTTTGGGTAGTGGATAGACGCTAAATGATAAAGCGATTGGATGCAGCAGCTCTTTCTTCTTCGAACCCCCTCTCCCTTATTCCGCTTCGCTCCATCAGTCGCCCTACGGGCTCGTGTTGGGTTTCTCCCCCTTGGCCAAGGGGGAGATGTCGGCAGACAGAGGGGGTTTGAGCAGATTGCGATGATGTAAACCACAGGCAATCATTTAACATTGAACCGCTACCCTTTTTTCCTTTGCTGATGGCCTTGGGGCCGAATACGCCGTCCTGACCTCCCCCCTTCTCGTACGCGGTGCGGGGTTCCCCCTTCGCGAAGGGGGAAATGTCGCGTAGCGACAAAGGGGGATGGGCGTCCACAAGGATAATGGAAAACTTGCACACCGCGTTGACTATCTGGCCACTGAAGCAACTGGAACGGGAGCGAACGACGCCACTGTCCGAATATTTGATGCGACACGCATGCGTTGCCTGTTCTCTGTTGCGTTTTAGGCAGACGCTTGATACACTTAACTACATACCACGTTACGAGACTGTTATGCGTAGCACCGGTGTCTGCTACTTCTATCTACAGCTTTTATCTGTAGCGTTCTTCACCTGTAGCGCCCGCTTGCTACTTCTGAGAGCCCACCTCACAACAGCCCGTGGGTCCCGCGTCCCTTAGACTGCTCACCCTCATGCCCCCTTCCTATGACTCACCGTAGTACTCCTCCGTATTGGAAGCGCTTACCCGCTGCTGTTGCACTTGCCGGCCTCATGCTCGTTCTGCTGATCCCTGATACAGCGCGGGCGCAGGGGTTCGGCGTGTATGAGCAGGGAAGCTGCGTTATGGGGCGCGCCGGTGCAGGCGTGGCCACCACCTGTAACGACGCCTCCGACATCTTCTTCAATCCAGCAGCGCTCACAGGCACCAACGGCACAACGATCAGCCTGGGTACCACGCTCATCGCAGCAGGCGGTTCGTTCACAGACGACATCACCCGGCAGACGACCGACCTGCAGAACTCGCCCATTCCTGCGCCGCACCTGTACGCGTCGTATGGCGTTTCGCCCGATCTCGCTGTCGGACTCGGCGTGTTTGTGCCGTACGGACTCGCAACCGAGTGGGATCGTACGTTCGATGGCGCGTTTGAAGGATACGACAACAGCGTCGAATCTATCTACATCCAGCCGACGGTATCGTACCAGCTCACCGATCGCATCTCGGTTGGCGGGGGACCCACGATCGTCATCGGCAATGTTGAGCTGAATCAGGTTGCCGACCTCTCAAGCGTGCCCCTCCCCGGAAGTGAAATCACGTTTGGGGAGATTGGCGTTCCTTTTCATACTGCGTTTGCTGACTCAAAACTCGAAGGCTCCGGAGCCACAGGGTTTGGAGGGCATCTGGGCGTGCAAGTGGAGGCAACCGATCGGATTCGACTGGGCGCCCGGTTCCTTACCCCCGTTAAGCTCGACTATGAGGGCACGGCCACCTTTGAGCAGATTGAAACCGGCATCCCTACCATTCCCCCGCTGAACGACATCCTGGGCCAGCCGGTCACGATCTTCCCGACGCTGGATGCGCTCCTCGCAAATCAGTTCAACCCCTCGAATGAGGATGCGCTTTTCGTAGAGCAAGACATCGAGACTTCGCTCACGATGCCTGCGCAGCTTGTGCTGGGTGTGAGCGTGGATGCGACAGATCGTCTCACCCTGATGGCAGACTATCAGTGGACCAGCTGGTCGGACTTCGATGAGATTACGCTTGAGTTTGAGCGCGAGGAGCTCACACAGACGCGCCAGGAGAACTACAGCAACACCAACGCAGTGCGCCTCGGCGCCGAATATGCGCTCACCGACGCCGTAACCTTACGTGGAGGCTACCTCTTCAACGAGGCAGCAGCACCCGATGAGGTTGTAACGCCTCTGCTTCCGGAGAACGACCGCAACCACGTTACGCTGGGCGTGGGCTGGCAGACAACCGACTTCTTGCAGCTCAATGCGGCGTATCAGTACCTCGGGCAGAACGACCGTCGAGGTCGCACGCGCGGGCTGGCCGAGGGCCGCCCCGATACGAACGGGCTCTACAGCTTCGACGCCCATCTGTTTGGACTTACGGCTACGCTGTCGCTGTAGGTGCTACACGCTATACGCTCTTAGCACTGCAAGGGCTCTTCCTCATCGCCTCCCCGCTGCATCCACTTTAGTACTGACTTATGTTTACTCTCCGCTCGCGCCACCTCACCCTATTTCTCGGACTGCTGGTTGGCAGCATGCTGCTGCTTGCTGGCTGCGACGACGACACGCTCACGCCTCCTCCGGTTGAGGACGAGCTCTTCGACCGCTACGTCTCGCTGGGCAACAGCATCACCGCCGGGTTCCAGTCGAACGGCATTAGCCCTGCTACGCAGCAGGCAGCCTACCCTGTGCTGCTGGCTGAGCAGATGGGGACGGCGTTTAACGCGCCGCTGCTGAACGCACCCGGCTGCCCGCCGCCTATCACGAATCCCCTCGATAGCGCTGATGCCGGCAACGGAGACGACGTAGTCTGTGCACTACGTGACACCCCGCTTCCTGCCCAAGTTAACAACACAGCCGTTCCCGGCGCTGCGGTGAACGACCTGCTGAATGTGGGTCAGGGCTCCAACAGCAATGTGCTTACCCAGCTCTTTCTGGGCGGACGCACCCAGGTAGAAACAGCGGTAGCGGCCCAACCCACGTTTGTCTCTATGTGGATCGGCAACAACGACGTGCTGGGCGCAGCCCTTTCCGGGCAGGTCAGCGAGGCGAATGTCACATCTGTTGACGACTTCACGAGCGACTACACTGAAGCGCTCGATGCACTCGAAGACGCTGGCGCCGAGGGCGGCGTGCTCTACGGCGTGGCCGACCCGACCCTGATCCCCCACTTTTCGGCAGGCGCTGCCTACTTTGCGCTGGAGGACGAGATTAACGCCGCCGGCACCGCACTGAGTTCAGCCTGGGGATCCTTCGACGTAGATGCCAGCTGCAGTCCGGCACAGCAGGGCACGACCACCCTTGTTCCTGCTTCTTATGGCCTCTTCAGCCTGTTTGCTACGGCGCTTGCCGGTGAAGACGTAACGCTCAACTGCGCCGACGATGCCCGCGTGCTGGATGGCGGCGAGATTACGCTGCTGAAAGAGCGGGTCGCTGCGTATAATCAGTTTATCCAGACCGAGGCCCAGAACCGCGATTGGGCATTTATACAAACAAACGCGGTCTTGCAAGACCTTCGCGACGCTGATGATATCCCTCCGTTCCCCAACTTTCAGGATCCGGAGGCCTTTTTTGGAAGCGCCTTCTCGCTTGATGGCGTACACCCCAGCAGCAGCACCCATCAGCTGATTGCTAACGAGACGGTCGACGCGATTAACGCGCAGTACGGTACGTCCCTGCAACCAGTGGAGTAAGAGCCTGGTGTGTTGATTTATTAATTTGGGCCCTCAGGAGTACTTCCTCCTACGGTCGGGGCACTGCGAGCGGATCCGCTGGGCTGAGGCCGAAGGTCATGCCCCTGATGCGACGCTCCTCCATCGGGGCCCAATTTTCGCCGCACTGCTGCTCGCTCTCGCCCGCAAACCAAGACCCAGACAGGCTCTATGAATCCGTTTTTTTGCGCGATGCCGTATCACCTGTAGGGGAGGGGGGGCGGCGCATGTTGAGCGTTTTCATAACTTGTGTAACGACCTGTGTTGCATGCTCAACATCATCGTCGCCGACATCTTCGTTAGGGGGGATGGGTATGCTGGCGGACTCGGGGGCTTCGGGACCAAAGAGGCGGGGGTTCGGCGCATCAGTGCGCCGCCTTACACGCTTCACATGGTCGCGCATGCCCGCACGTAGACTTGGCAGCAGCTGCACCACGCGCGAATTATCACTATTGGAGATACGCAGGGTTGCGCGGTCCAGGTCAACGTCTTCCGCACGGAGTGCAAGAGCCTGCTCAACATCGATGTTGCAGCGGAGCAGAAGATGCGCAAAGAGGCTGCGAGACGTTGAGGGATGGGGGAAAGATTCAACCGAATCGGCTTCGTCCTGATCTTCGGCACGGCGAATATCGGTCAGGTAGAACATGACGGCATCAAGTGCCTGGTTACGTTCGGACTTCGATAGATGGGTCTGTGTTTGGAGGAAATCCATAAACTCCGATACGCTTTCCATCCAGACGGGAGGGATGTCTTGCTTCTCGCAGAATCGGTGGTAGCAGATCGTCCAGACCCCATATATCTCAGCGCGCTGTTCAGGTACGTCAAAACGAGGGGCAAGCCGACGGATTTTATCAAGCAGAGCGAGCTCGTCGCTGCGAACGTCGATGGTGGGCTTTTCGGAGTCGGCCATGAAGCGCACAGAGGTCTGCCGAGAAAAGAGCACAAACTGGTAGGTTGGAGCCAAGTCCGAAACGTCTTCAGAGCCTGTTCTTAGTTCTTGCCTGGTAGCGGATAGACGCTAAGAGCCTGTTTTGATTTCTTACTTTGGGCTCCGCACGGCTCCACCGGGCTACAAACCAAAACCAAAACAGACTCTCAGATGAAGCACACCAAAAATATATGAACCAGTGCAGTCTCGTGCAATGCCAAGCGTGAGATATATAACGTAACCTCCGCTGGCATGCGGCAGCCGTATGGGTTAGCCCTACTTAATATGAGGCAGGGGCCAATTCTGTTCAAGAGATGCGAAGAAGGAGGGGACAGGTGCTACGTGACAAAGCGAGGAGACATCATGCTGTCGTTTCGTTTGCCCTAAACAAATTTGGCCTAAACAAAAAACGCCCTGAAGCAGGACGCTTCAGGGCGCTCGTAGTGCGGCACTATTTGGCGTTAGTACTACTTACGTGTTAGCATGTTAGTACTATCAATGTGCCCGAGAGAGGACTCGAACCTCCACGGCCTATAACGGCCACATGGCCCTCAACCATGCGCGTCTACCAATTCCGCCACTCGGGCAATAAGTGCATGCGTACGAAGGTTGTACGTCGTACATACCAGTGACCCCGGCAGGTCTCGAACCTGCGACCCACGGATTAAAAGTCCGTTGCTCTACCAACTGAGCTACGGGGTCATGCACGACACTGAGCACCAGATATATTAGCAAGCACTAACTACTTGTGCTAAAGCCGCTCTGTGCGTGTTGCCTATTACGATCAGACAACGTAACACTTACAATGATCCGGTGCAACCAGATGTGCCCGGTGCTGCGCCGAGATTTCTTGAAGCGTTTGTGACCTCTGCGTGGAGACGCCGTCGTATTGCGCTTTACATCATGTTGCATTATGCTTTTTACATCATGCTTTCTCGTGGCGGGCCTTCCTCTCACAGTAGGTCCTCCCAGAGCGTGTGCATGGGCTGGCGCATCACCAGCTGCCCTTCAAGTAGCTTGGGGGCATAGTTGATGAAGCCGTGCACCGTGTAGATCTCTGAAGGCGTGCAGTTATAGAGCCACTTGCCCTGTCGTATACCAGCCCGGTGGTCGGTTGTCAGAAGAAGCGCAACGAGCCCGGTTGGTGCCGTTCCTCGAAAGCAGTCGACCGCCTCATCGTCGCTACCACATGTGCCAGGAATATATCCATAGTCAACCGGATAGATCACCGTCGGGTAGTCCGGGTGCGCGGTGCGGGCGGGGCGGTCAATGTGGAGGCCACGCTCTTCAATCATCGCCTCCCAACGCATCCACCGAACACGATCAGCGATGAGAGCGGTGTAATCGGTATGGGCAACGACCATAGGTGGGTATGAAGCAAGAAAGGGTACGTTGTAGAGCGTGCCAGAACGATAGCGACAGGCAGACCCAAAACGGCAACGAAGGAACCGGGGTTGTGCGTTCCTGCTATGGAGGGAGGGTGAATGTACTCTGATCATACACGCTGCTTCTGCGTGTATGGATAGCGTGTAACAGAAATGTCCGCTCGGCGCTGTGCGGCGCGATGCGGCTTGTGTGTCTTATCCGTTGAACCTGTAGTTATGGAGAACCCCCAATCTGAATCCAGCGATCCTACGGCCGCGCCTAATGAGTCTGCTCCCGACGGCGCGCCGCCAGAAAATGCACAGCTCGATGCGTCTAAACCCGATGAGGAAGACGGGTGGATCAACCGTTTCCTGGAAGTGGTGGAGTGGCTTGGCAACGTACTCCCTCATCCGGTTACGCTGTTTGCATTGTTTGCACTCAGCGTGGTGGTGATCAGCGGTATTGCCGAATGGCTGGGCGTCGCTGTCGAAGATCCGCGTCCAGGCGTCGACGAGACGATTGAGGCAATCAGCCTCATGAACGGCGACGGACTGCGCCGTATCGTGGAGAACCTGGTTGAAAACTTCACTTCATTTGCGCCGCTGGGTACGGTGCTCGTTGCGCTCCTCGGGGTGGGGGTAGCGCAGCACTCCGGACTCATCAAGGCCTGTGTGCGTGGTATTGTGCTCACGGCAGCCTCGGCGCGTCCGAGTGGGGCGGGCATCGTCTCGTTTATGCTGGAGCCCCGCCGCCTCGTCACGATTTCCGTCGTATTCACAGGCGTGATCTCCAACACGGCTTCAGAGCTTGGGTACGTGGTGCTGGTGCCGCTCGGAGCCATCGTCTTCCTGTCGATGGGGCGCCATCCGCTTGCCGGACTCGCTGCTGCTTTCGCGGGGGTGTCGGGGGGATACAGCGCAAACCTTCTGCTCGGCACAATCGACCCGCTTCTTGCCGGGCTCACGCAGGAGGCCGCTCAACTCATCGACGCCGAGTACACGGTGCACGCAGCGGTGAATTACTACTTTATGATCATAAGCACGTTTATGATCACGGGCCTGGGCACCTGGGTTACGCTGAGCATCGTAGAGCCGCACCTGGGGGAGTACGACCCGACGATGGCCTCTGAGGACTTAAGCGATGATGCACAGCTGGAGCCGCTGTCCGATAACGAAAAGAACGGACTGAAATGGACCGCGCTGGCTGTGCTGGGGATGACTGCGGTGCTTGCGCTTACAATCGTTCCCGAAGGAGGCGTGCTTCGCAATCCCGACACCGGAGAGGTGCTCAACTCGCCCTTCTTGAATGGTATCGTGTCCATTATCTTTATCGCGTTTATCATTCCCGGCTTTGTGTTTGGATACGTGACCGGCTCCATGACCAGCGATCGCGATGTGGTCGACGGCATGGCCGAGGCTATGAGTACGCTGGGGCTATACATCGTGATCGTGTTCTTTGCCGCGCAGTTTGTCGCGTTCTTCGGGTGGACCAACCTCGGGCAGATCGTGGCTGTAACCGGCGCGCAGTTCCTTGAAGATATTGGACTTACCGGTCCGCTCGTGTTCATCGGGTTTATCTTTGTGTCTGGGTTTGTCAACCTGATGCTGGGGTCCGCCTCCGCCCAGTGGGCCGTTACCGCCCCCATCTTTGTACCGATGCTCATGCTCACCGGCTACAGTCCCGAGGTAATTCAGGCCGCCTACCGCATCGGCGACTCGGTTACGAACATCATCACGCCTATGATGAGCTACTTCGGCCTCATCCTGGCATTTGCTGAACGCTACGAGAAGAACATCGGGATCGGCACGGTGATATCAGCCATGCTTCCATACAGCATCGCGTTCTTGCTTGGTTGGATTGCGCTGTTCTACCTCTGGGTCTTTGGGCTCGGGCTTCCTGTAGGCCCTGAAGCACCCACCTTCTATACGCCGTAATCCATCGCTCCTCCGTTACGCTACGTTCTGCACGCATGTCGCTCGGTGGCTCTTTCCTGAAAACGCTGCTTATCGGACTGGCCGGACTGGCAAACGTGGGACTTATTCTGCTCTTTGCTGCAGGCTATGCAAGCGCGTTTCTCCCGCCTGCATGGTTCTGGTGGACGTGGCTGCCGGCCTCGTTGCTTCCTTTCTGGGCGGCGGGGCTGCTTCTGGCGACAGCGATCCATCTTCTGCGTGGTCGGTGGGGATACGTAGCGCTACATGCGGGGCTGCTGGCACTCTTTCTAACACGCGCCAGCCTGCCCTGGCCCAGCCCCCCCACGAGTCCCGATGCAGCATCGGTGCTCACCGTAATGAGCTTCAACTACACGCCCTTCGACCGCTCTGTAGATCAGCGTCCGCTGCTGCGCAACGAGTTGGGCGCCCTGGCCGACACGCATGCGCCCGACCTCATCGCAATGCAGAGCATCCGCGTATTTCAGCGGCGCGGGCAGCTGGCGTTCTCTGATCAGCTCGACACGCTGGCCACGGCAGGCTATCACGCCGAACCTGAGCAGAACGAAGCCTCCTACCTGGATACACGTGTGCCGCTCTTTCAGCGATCAGGTCCGGTCCTGCACCAGGAGCCCATCGTGCTTCCCTCCCAGGAGGATATCGAGCGCCATGTTATGCGTTCGGAATTAGAGTGGCGTGGGCAACCGATCGTCGTGTACAATGTGCACCTGCGCTCTTTTGAGCGAAGCCATGCACTCAACCTGCTCGCGCGCGGACGCTACCGCATGGCGTTCCGGGAGCTTGTGGCGGTCTATCGCCGCGACGTGTTGCAGCGCACCCACGAGGCGCGCGAGCTGCGTGCTCTGCTCGACGAGGAGTCGCAGCCTACGCTGCTTGTGGGCGACCTGAACGCATCCCCGTTCAACTGGGAGTACCGCCACGTGCGCGGTACGTGGCTCGACCCGGCGGCTGCGCTCGGAGGAAACTGGCGCTTTACCTGGCACACTCGCTTTCCACTCGCTCGCATCGATCACGTGCTGGCCAGTAGCCACTGGCAGCCGCATGCCATGCAGGTAGATACAACCCGCATCTCAGATCACTACCCGCTTATCGTGAGTCTCTATCTGCGCGAGGACACATAGGAGGACATGTAACAAGCAGGACACCAAATACCGTACAATAATGGGTGGTGGGTAGACGCTAAGACACTAAGTGATAAGGCTATCAGGCACTGCAGGTTTGTCTTGTTCAAGCCCCCTCTCCCTGTGGCGAAGCTCGGTAGACAGATCGTTGGACAGAGGGGGGGCGAATCCGATAGTGTCAGCTACACGACAACCACTTATCATTGAACCGCCAACCGCCACCTAATAATGCAATAAGAAAGCTGTTCTGTGCTACCTGCCTGCGTATCCTGTTCCACGCTCAGCGAGTTCGACCAGTCCGAGCAAGAGCACCGTAAGCAGCGCCGCCGGTAGGGTGCCTTCAAGGATGAGCCCGAGATCGGCACGACGAATGCCGGTGAGGATCGGCTGTCCGTATCCCCCGGCCCCAATCAGCGCTCCCAGCGTGGCCGTGCCTACGTTGATAACGACAGCAATCTTGATTCCAGCAAAGACCGATGCGGCCGCCAGCGGAAGCTCCACGCGGCGAAGCATAGCCCACGCCGTCAGACCAAGTGCACGGGCCGAGGCAAGCAGCGGCGGGTCGATGTCGCGCAGGCCGGTGTAGGTATTCCACACGATGGGAAGCAGGCTGTAGATGACCAGCGCCGTTACCGCGGGCACGTACCCCACGCCCAGCGGCGGTACCATTAGCGCAAGCAGCGCCAGCGACGGTACGGTGTAGGTGAGCCCCACGGCCACCAGAATGGCGGGGCCGACCCATGCTGTTTTCGCGGCGACGATGCCAAGCGGAAGGCTCAGCAGCACGGCCAGCACAAGCGACACCCCGGTGAGGGCCAGGTGCTCCTGCGTGCGGGTCCACACGCGACGGGTGCGCGTATCAGAGGCTATCGCAGCGGATGGCGCAATGCCCAGTGTGTGCTCGACAAACGCAGCGGCAACCTCGCGTTCGGGATGCCCCTGCACGGCGGCCTCAGCGTTTAGGGCGCGCATGGTGTCGGCAGGAAAGCGTCCTTCGAGCGCCTGCAGCGCATCGACTGCGGCAGGTGCCCGCTCGTGCAAGTCGGCGCGGTAGAGCAGCACCGCCCGGTAGTCCGGAAAGTGGTCCTTGTCGTCGCGCAGCACGCGCAGGTTGTAGCGTTCAATCTCGGCATCAGTCGAGTAGAGGTCAATCACATCGAGCGCTTCGTTGGCAAGCGCGCGGTATGCAATGTCGTGGTCGAGTCCCCGTGGATCGAAAGGGAGATCGTACGCCTGTCGCAGCGCGGGCCAGCCATCGCCGCGATCCATGAACTCGTTGGTGAACCCTACCTGCAGATCAGGATGCTCGCGCAGGTCCGAGATGCGCGTAATGCCCCGCGCTTCAGCGTGCTCCGGACGCATCCCCAGCGCATACGTGTTGTTGAAGCCGAGCTCGCCGGTCATGCGGATGTCGTAGCGGGCCAGCACATCAGGCAGGGTGGAGGGCTTTACGTCGGCATCCGCCAGAATCTCCTCGATGAGCGTGCCGGTGTATTCGGGATACGCATCGATGTCGCCGCGCACGAGCGCCTCCCACAGAAAGCGAGAGCCGCCCAGCTGTTCGCGATGCCGCACTTGCAGGCCGGTATCGCGCAGTGTGTGGGTAGCCACCCAGCCAAGCACCACGCTCTCGGTGAAGGCTTTTGAACCCACGGTGAGCGTCGAATCTTGGGCAGCGGTAGGCCCCGCGCTAAGGCAGCACAGAAGCAGGGCAAAGCAGAAGGAGCGAAGCATAGCAGCCAGGAATTACGTATCGAGTGCGGAGGCGAGCGATCGCTGCGCCTGCACAAAGTCAAACACGAAACGGGATGCGGGATCGTCGAGAAGCGCACGGAAGGGGGCATGCTGCGCCACGCGGCCCGCTCGTAGCAGCACAATCTGGTCGCCAAAGTAGGCGGCCTCGTGCAGGTTGTGCGTCACGAGCACCACGGTCTTGTTGAGCGTCTGGAAGATGCGCCGCAGGTCGGTCTGCAGGTCGGCACGGATGAGCGGGTCGAGCGCGCCCAGCGGCTCGTCGAGCAGCAGAAGCGGCGGGTCAAGCATGAGCGCACGCATCAGGCTCACGCGCTGCCGCTGCCCGCCCGACAGCTGCGGGGGATGCACCGAAAGGCGCTCCGCCGGCAGCTGCACCAGATCCACCAGCGTGCGGATGCGCTCTTCGATGCGCTGGGTAGACCAGCCGAGGTGTCGGGGCAGGAGCGCTACGTTCTCGCGGGCGCTCAGATGCGGAAAGAGCCCGCCTTCCTGAATGACGTATCCCATGCGGTGACGCAGTGCACGCATGTCGGAGTCCGCGAGGGGGCTGCCGTCAACAGCTACTGTGCCCGCATCCGGCTGAATGAGCCCGATGATCAGCCGCAGCAGCGTCGATTTGCCGCATCCACTGGGACCGATGAGCACGGTCGTCTCGCCCTCGGTTATGCCGAGCGAGACATCGTCGACGGCACGGGTCGTGTCGAATGTTTTGGTGACGTTGCGGAGTGTAACCATGAGTGGAGGGGCCAGAAGCCGGGTGATGGGCAATGCGTTACGCGTAGCCGATCCAAACCGCGCCGACAAGGGCCAGAGCGCTCAGGGCCAGCAGCTTCAGAATCAGCGGGCCGATGAACCGAAGCCAGCGATCGTACGGGATGCCGGCGAGTCCGAGGATGCCCATGAGCACCGGATTGGTCGGCACGATCATATTCATGAGGCCATCGCCCAGCTGAAAGGCAAGCACGCTGATCTGGCGGGATACGCCAAGCAGATCGCCAATCGGCGCCATGAGCGGCATCGTCACGAACGCCTGTCCGCTGCCCGAGGGGATGACCAGGTTCAGCACGCTCTGCACGAACAGCATGCCCACGGCGGCCACTTCGGCAGTGCCCCACTCCAGCAGCGAGGCGCCGGCATATACGACCGTGTGCAGCACCTCCGCATCCTCCATGATAAGCGCGATAGCCCGGGCCACCCCGATGAGCAGGGCCGTGCCGGCAAGTTGAGCCGCGCCTTTTGAAAATGCCTTTGCAGCTGCATCTGCCCCAAGCCGCCCGACCAGAGCCGCCACCAGCGCGAGCACGATAAACAGCCCGCTGAGCTCCGTCAGGTACCAGCCATACTGAATGATGCCCCACACCAGCACGCCAAGGCCGGTTAGCGTGACGGCCGAGACGCCCCAGTGGCGCGTTTGAAGCGCGGGGATCTCCCCCAGGTCGTGCTCCTGCGCGGCAGGCACGTCGTGCACCAGGCTCTGCATCGGGTCCTGTTGGATGCGTTGCGCATAGCGCCACACATGGTGAATGCCTACCGCGAGAAACGGGACGATGAGCGCAGCGCGGTATCCCATCCCCGAACCGGGCGCGACATCGGCGACATCCTGCGCTACCAGCAGCGTAAACGGATTGAGCAGGGCCACGCCATACCCGATGCCATAGCCCACGACCATCGTGCCGATAGCCACGATGGCATCCAGCTTCATAGCCAGGCAGAGCGCCACCAGGATGATGGCGAATGGGATGTACTCCTCGGCCATGCCGAAGGTAGCCGAGGCGCCAGCGAACATCGCCATGCCGCCTGTAATGAGCAGCAAGGGCGACTGCCCGAAGCGGTCGAGCACGCGCCCCAGGATCGCGTCGATGGTGCCGGTTTCGCGCACCACCGCCAGCGCGCCGCCTACGATCAACACAAAGAAGATGATGCCCTGCGCATCAGCCAGCGCTCGGGGAATGACGGTAAACAGCTCGGCGATAGAAGCGCCGCTTTGCTCATCGAGCGTCTCGAAGGTGCCCGGCACAACCACTTCGCGTCCGGCATCGTCGGTCGTCATCTCAAAGGCGCCCGCCGGAATGATGTGCGTGGCCGTCCATGCGATAAGCAGAAAGCCGAGAAGCAGCACCAGCGTGTGCGGCACCGAAACGCGCTCAAGAAGGTTGCGGAGCATGAAGTAGCTGGTGGAACGGGGAAGAAAGCGGAGTCCTTAATGCGATGAAGGATAAGGCTTTCCACACAGTTTCGCAATCGTATGGTTATCGCACCACCGTTAGGCGCCGGGTTTCGGTGAAGTTCTCGCCCTGCACACGTACGAAGTAGGCGCCGCTGGAGAGGGGGGCCACAGGCACCTGCAATGTTTCGAGGCGGTCGGGGGTTGGAGTATCCTCGTAGAGCGTCTGGACGCGTCGGCCCATCACGTCGTACAGCGTAACGGTGACAGGTTGCGCCTCCTGCACAGCAAAGCCGAGCGTTGCCTGGGCGTGTGCCGGGTTGGGGTAGGGCGCATCCACACGATACGGCTCAGCGAGGGTCACCTCGGCATCCACCGGACCGTGGTGCGTGGTGGTGCCATCGGTGTCCACCTGACGGAGGCGGAACGTGTGCACGCCCAGCTCCAGATCGTCGATGGCTATCTGGTATGCCTGCGGTTCATCGGTGGTGCCAGCGCCTTCCACAAAGGTGTAGTCGCTGTAGTCATCCGCATCCGAAGCGCGGTGCTCCACATAAAAGCCTGCATTGTTGGATTCGGAGGC
>NZ_JARWGJ010000153.1:0-26296 GCF_040409695.1 Longimonas sp. | reverse complement strand
CAGGT
Organism: Longimonas sp.; assembly: GCF_040409695.1. GTDB lineage: Bacteria > Bacteroidota > Rhodothermia > Rhodothermales > Salinibacteraceae > Longimonas. The sequence continues at coordinate 26,291 of NZ_JARWGJ010000153.1, read as the reverse complement.
TCATCTGAACGTGGCGAAGCCAGCAACCAACATTCTGACCCGGATCGCGACATGGAACGCGACGCAGCTGACTCGCTCGCCCCATTGCATGACAGCGATGCGGGTCCAGAGAGGCCCTCGCACTCCCCCCTGCCATTAGAGATGCCGACGCTCACCCCCGAACAGGCCGAGCAGCTCTTGCAGCTCTTCGACGCGCAGGATCAACCCCTGATGCACACACTGCGCCAGTTCGGGCGTGCCTCAGAGGCCCAGCCCGATGGATAGCGATCCGCAGCGCAGTTCCTGCGTGCAGCCAATGCAGCCGAGTCTCGTGCTACTCGACTCCGCAACGCCGGGTAGCTGCTTGTAACTCTCGGTCTCGCTATGCGTACGGAGATGTGCTGTGTGTTCGCCCTGCAATCGTCTCCAAAGTACTCCATCATCCCCCGGACAATGGCCGCGCGCGTACTTCCTCTGGCACTGATCCTCGTTGGGCTACTTGCTGGTCTGGGCGGCCCCCTGAGCGTGGCACAGTCGTCTCTTCAGGTCGAAGCCCGTGTCGATGCGCACACGATCGGATCTGAAGACCGCCTTACGTATGCTATCCGAGTTCGAGGAGCGGCGCTCGAGGAGATAAGCACCCCAGAGCCGCCGGCTACGTCCAATCTCGTACTGCTGGACACGACCCCCTCCACAGAGCAGTACATCATGGGCGAGGACAGCGATACAGAGCGTGCTGTCGTCTTCGCCTGGCGCTACCGGCCCATGCGGCCTGGCGCTGCGCAGCTTCGTTCCACCACCGTGCGCATCCAAAACCAGGAGCTCACTACTGGAGCTATCGACGTTGACGTGTCCTCGCGCCCTAATCGCGCGGGGCAGCCGCCTTCAGGAATGCCATTTCACATCACGGAGCGAGAGGCCGAGTCGCCTACCGGACTTGTAAGCAGTGATGATCTCTTTATTGAGGTAACGCCCGCTGATGCAGAGGTCTTTGTGGGCGAACAGCTCGGGGTCGAGTATCGGCTGTACTATCGCCCGGGGGTACGCCTTCGTCAGAGCCGGCTGGCAGATGCCTGGGAAGCGCCCGGATTCTGGCGTGAGGAGCTAACCGTAGAGAGCCAGCCGCGCTCTGAAGACGTTGATGCAGCCTACCGGTATCTGGTGATCAAACGAGTGGCCACCTTTCCCACGCAAACAGGGATGCTTCAGATCGATCCGTTACGGGTGGAAACGGAGGCCACTCCCGGATTCCAGTCGGCACGCGGACGCCCGCGTGGTGCGCACCGGCAGTTCGAAGAAATTCTGCTCTCGTCAGGAACGGTTGATGTGCAGGCAAACCCGCTCCCTGAGGGGGCTCCTGGCTCCTTTCAAGGGGCCGTAGGGCGCTTTGAATGGACGCGCAACGGCATCCCCGATCGCGTCGAGGTTGGCAGCGCACTCACGTTTCAAATTGCGATAACGGGAGACGGAAACCTTTACAGCATCGAACCACCACCGCTCAACCTCCCTGATCACGTCGATGTCTTCGACCCTGAGGTGGAAGTTGATCTGCAGCGTGAGGGCACCACGCTGAAGGGCACGCGCACGTTTACCTATACGGTAGTTCCTCGATCGCCGACCGAATTTGTTATCCCAGAGATGGAGTGGAGCTACTTCGACCCCGAAGCGGAATCGTACGTGACCCACGAGGCATCTGCAGCCCGGGTTCGTGTGGAGCCTGGACCAGAGCGGCCCTCCGAAACGGTTGCTGATGCTGACCCGCCCCCCCTGCAAGACCACACCTCGTCTAACGAGATACCCTGGGGGGTTATCATTGCCGGGTTGGGAGTTGCCGGGCTAATTGCCGGCGGATGGGGCTACGGACTATGGAGTAGCCTTTGGGCTGTGCTTGTTGCAGGAGTAAAGTCGGAAGACGATGACACGCCTCCGGTAGCGAGAGAGGTAGCTGTAGCAGACATCCAGAAAACGCAGCAGCATCTCGATGCCGCCCAGCGTGCACTGCGCGACAACGATCCGAAGCCGTTCTATCGTGCATTGGAGCAGGCTGTTGTGGGACTGGTAGCGCAGCGTACCGGACATTCAGCACGTGGGATGACACACCGCATGCTTGATGAAGAGCTAAGGGCACATGATGTAGATTTTTCCGTGCGCGAAACCGCACAAGAGCTTCTGAAAGCGTGCGATCAGGCCCAGTTTAGTCCATCAGAGCCTTCGTACGACTCGATGCTGGCCGCGCTCGATGCCGCGCACACGCTGGTGCTTCATCTCGACGCCACGCTTCCCACGGAGCCGCTCGCCTCCCGCTGAGCCAGGCTGGCTGAGACTGGCTGGTGCAGACAGTAGTCCACAGCCGTAGCGCCAATGTACGGTCTTGCGTGAGGGGCAATACCGTAGACACGATGCTGCACAGCTACTTGCCATAGCTGGCAACAACCCGGGTGGCGCCATCAGAGGTGAACGACAGCACGTCGTACGGATCGAGCCGGTCACCGCGCTCCATGCCGGGCGATCCTACAGGCATACCCGGCACAGTGAGGCCCTGAATGCCTTCCGGCGCGTTGTGAAGCAGCGCCTTGATATCGTCGGCAGGCACATGGCCCTCAATCACGTAGTCTCCAACGAGAGCCGTGTGGCACGAACCGAGGTGCTGCGGCACGCCCGCTTGCTGCTTTACGTTGCCCATATCGCTTCGATATTCGGCTTCTACCTCAAAGCCGTTCTCTTCGAGGTGATCGATCCAGTCGCCGCAGCATCCGCAGTTTGGATCCTGATAGACCGTCATCGGCGGGAGGTCGTCAGAGGCAGAGACTATGCCAAACTGTGACAGAGCAAATATCGTAACAGCTGCCAGCACCATACCAGCAACCAAACCTTTGAGGATGGGGCCCGAAGAAAGATTCTTGAACATGGAAGAAGGACTGCATATGGGATAACGCGAGTGCTCTTCTATACGACTCTGGAAGCACGAGGCTCCGTAGCCTAAGAAACCCTGATTCTATTCTCTTGTTAAGCTATGACGTCGTTACAACTAAGCGCCAGACGTTTTTGTGAGGCACCTTTCCCATACGCACCGGATTGGCACACTGCTTACGATGGCTGCGCTGCTCTTAAGCAGTCTGGCGCCTATCGCACAGCACGTGTGTGCTCAGATGATGCAGCAGGGAAGCACGACCTCAATGCTGATGTGCTGCTGCCCAACCGATAGCGGTGAAGCAGAGAACACGCATGATGCTCATGATGCGGCCCCTTGCCCCGATCACGCTCCTGAACCAACCGATGTGTTCGTATCAGGAGAGGCGTGCTGCGACATCGAAATGCAGCAGGCTGCAAGCGAAGCAGTGCATCCGCGCGCTACCGTTGTGCATGACATGCAGGTAGCATCTGCATCGCTGCATGCTGCTGTGGCTCCGAACGTGCAGCACGCGACCGTCGCCCCGCTCTCTGATCGTGCCCCCCCGCTTACCGCACGCCAATCACTCGTTATCCACAACAGTTCATTTCTGATATAGCAATCGCGTAGCACGGTCCTGTGTCGCCTCGCCAGGTTGAGAGTCTATCTTGAGCCCCGGCGCATCTGGCGAGCGCAGGACGTTCGTATTTGGGGGCCCCTTCCAATAAGGTGTGGCCTCCCGCATCCCGCTATGCTACGTTTACTTCTTGCTTTGATTGCTATGCTTATTCGTCTTATTTCCCCTGCCCTCATTCTGTCGCTGGCTCTCTTTCTTGCCGCCTGCGGATCCGACGATCCATCCGCAGAGGATCGAGCCCAGCCAACAGGGCAAAACGACGTGCCCACGGTGGAGATTGCCGTGCACAACGATGGCTACGAGCCTGCTCACATCCAACTGGAGTCTGGCACGACAACCCGCCTCATCTTCACACGCAAGGGCGAGTCGCCCTGCATCGAAAAAGTCACGATCCCCGACCTGGGCGTGGATCCGGTCGAGCTTCCTATGAATGAACCCGTCGCCATTGAGGTGACGCCTGAATCAGACGGTGAGTTTACCTTCACCTGCGGCATGGACATGGTCGGCGGTACGCTGATGGTTCAGTCGTAACCCCGCTCGGAGCGCGCGTGCCCCCCAACGGATCCCCCGCTGGAAGCTGCGCCTCTTACGCTGTCACACCTGAATGATAGAGGTCCAACCTTGTCATCGCGAGGAGGGAGCTTGCGACCGACGCGGCGATCTCATGCCGTTGATTGGGCAACTGCATCCGGTCTGGAAGCAATGAGATTGCGTCGCTGCGCTCGCAATGACAAGGTTGTGAAGTTTTTCTCGGTACGCTATGAGGCCCATGCGTTACCCGAAGATTCACGCGTGACACCGCACTCTATTTGCACCCCCGACTGAACACTGGAGGTCTATGTCGTTGACGGATCGCATCATTACTTTTTTTCTGGATAACAAACTCGTTGCTGCCCTGCTCTTGCTTGCGCTGGTAGGCTGGGGGGTGGCTACGGCGCCGTTTGACTGGGATATCGACGTGCTTCCGCGTGATCCGGTGCCGGTGGATGCCATCCCCGATATCGGAGAGAACCAGCAGATCGTATTTACCGAATGGTCCGGTCGGTCGCCGCAGGACGTCGACGATCAGATTACGTATCCGCTAACCACCGAGCTGCTCGGTGTGCCCGGCGTAGAGGCGGTGCGTTCCAGCTCCATGTTTGGCTTCTCGACCATCAACATCATCTTTGAGGAAGATGTCGAGTTCTACTGGAGCCGCACGCGCATCCTTGAAAAGCTTAACGCGCTTCCCGGCGACCTTCTCCCCGATGGCGTGCAGCCCCAACTCGGCCCCGATGCCACCGGGCTCGGACAGATCTTCTGGTACACGCTCGAAGGGCGCGACGAAGACGGCAATCCAACCGGGGGCTGGGACCTGCACGAACTACGTAGCATCCAGGACTTTCAGGTGCGCTATGGGTTGGCCTCTGCAAAAGGCGTGGCTGAGGTTGCCAGCATCGGCGGGCATGTGCAAGAATACCAGATCGACATCGATCCGATGGCCATGCGCGAAAGCGACGTCAGCGTGGTTGATATTGCCGAAGCCGTGCGCAAGAGCAACCGCGATGTGGGCGCCCGCACGCTTGAGATGAACCGGGCCGAGTACATCGTGCGTGGACGCGGCCAGATCGAGACGCTGGCCGATATCGAAGACAGCGTGGTTGACGCGCGTGGCGGAAACACCCCGCTTCGCATCCGCGACGTGGCCCGCGTATCTCTTGGGCCGGCACAGCGGCGTGGCATGCTCGACAAAGGCGGTGCCGAGGCGGTCGGCGGCGTGGTGGTGGCGCGCTATGGCGAGAATCCACTGGAGGTGATCGAGAACGTCCACGCGCAGATTGAGCAGATCCAGACCGGGCTGCCCTCGAAGACCCTGGACGACGGCACCGTGTCGCAGCTCGAAATTGTGCCGTTCTACGACCGCACCGGCCTCATCTACGAAACACTCGGCACCCTCGAAGAGGCGCTCTCCCTGCAGATCCTCATCACCATCATCGTGATCATGATCATGGTGATGCATCTGCGCGCATCGTTCATCGTGTCGGCGCTGCTGCCCGTGGCGGTGCTCATGGCGTTCATTATGATGCGCTACGTCGGGGTGGACGCCAACGTCGTGGCCCTGGCCGGAATCGCCATCTCCATCGGTACCGTGGTGGATATGGGCATCATCATGACCGAGAATATGCTGAGCCATCTCGATGAAGCCGAAGAGGATGAGCCGCGCCGTGACGTGATCTTCCGCGCGGCCAGCGAGGTGAGTCCCGCCGTTATCACCGCGCTGACCACCACCATCATAAGCTTCCTGCCCGTGTTCTTGTTGGAGGCGTCGGAGGGGCGCCTGTTCGGGCCGCTGGCGTGGACCAAGACGTTTGTGCTGATTGCCGCGCTTGTCATCACCATCGCGCTCATTCCGCCGTTTGCCCATGCGCTGTTTGCCCGTGCAAAAACCCGTCGCTGGATGCGTATCGGAGGCAACGCAGCGATGCTCCTTGGCGGCATTGCGCTGCTGTTTTACATGCCGTGGGCCGGGTTCATTCTGATGGGACTGGGCGCGCTCGGGCTGGCCGTGCTCTTTGCCGACCGCCAACCGTGGGTGGAGGCAGACGACCTGCGCACGTATCAGCCCTACATCGCCGTCGGGATCATCGTCCTTGGTATTGGATGGCTGCTCGCCGACGTGTGGCTTCCGCTCGGCCCCGAAAATCCCGTTGTGTTCAGCCTGCTCTTCGTGCTGGCTGCAGTCGTGATTGTGCTGGGCAGCTTCTTACTGTTTCAGCGCCACTACGAAACCATGCTGCGCGCGCTCATGACCCGCAAAGGGCTCTTCCTGCTGGGACCGCTTCTCCTGTTGGTGGCCGCCTGGTTTAGCTGGCAGGCGCTCGATCGTGAGTTCATGCCGACCCTCGACGAGGGGTCGTTTCTGCTGATGCCTACGACCATGCCGCATGCAGGCACCGAGGAGGCCCTCGAACAGATGCGCATCATGGACATGCGGGTGGCCAGCATCCCTGAAGTAGAAACCGTGGTCGGCAAGATCGGACGCGTAGAGTCGGCCCTTGACCCCGCGCCGGTCTCTATGTTCGAAACCGTCATCCAGTACGCCAGCGAGTACAAGACCGATGAGCGTGGGCGCCGCGTGCGCTTCCAGACGAATGGCGACGGCGAGTTCGTTCGCGATGCCCAGGGCGACCTCATCCCCGATCGTCGCGGCAGTTACTACCGACAGTGGCGCGACCATATTCAGTCGAAAGATGACATCTGGGACGAGATCGTGCAAGCTGCCGACCTGCCCGGCGTAACCTCGGCGCCGCGCCTGCAGCCCATCGAAACGCGCCTTGTAATGCTGCAAACCGGCATGCGGGCGCCCATTGGCGTGCAGGTATTTGGCCCCGACCTCGACACCATCGACGACGTATCGATTCAGCTTGAAGACGTCATCCGCGAGGCCGAGGGCGTGCGTCCGGGGTCGGTCTTTGCCGACCGCGTCGCCGGCAAGCCGTATCTGGAGATCAACATCGACCGGCAAGCCATTGCCCGTCATGGCCTTACCGTCGATGACGTGCAGACGGTCATCGAGATTGCGCTGGGTGGCGAAACGCTTACGCAGACCGTGGAGGGCCGCGAGCGCTACCCGGTACGGGTGCGCTATGCCCGTGAAATGCGCGACCATCCCGACGCCATCGCCCGCATCCTCGTACCCGCTCCCGACGGCAGCCAGATCCCCCTTGGCCAGCTTGCGGATATTGAGTATGCCGAGGGTCCCATGAACATCCGCAGTGAGAATACCTTCCCGGTCAACTACGTGACGTTCGACGCGCAGTCGGGACATTCAGCGGTCGAAGCCGCCGAAAATGCAGGAGCCGCGATCGATAACGCCATTGCACAGGGCGATCTGACGCTCCCCGAAGGCGTGACGTACCAGCTGGCAGGCGAATTTGAAGACCAGCAGCGCGCGGCCAGCCGCCTGGCGCTCATCGTGCCCATCACGCTGGGCATCATCTTCCTGCTCATCTACTTCCAGTTCCGAAGCACCCTGACCGCCGCTATCATTCTGTCGGCCATCGCGCTGGCGTGGAGCGGCGGATTCGTCATGCTGTGGCTTTACGGGCAGGAGTGGTTCCTGAACGTGAACATCCTGGGCACGGAGATCCGAGACCTCTTTCAGATGGGCACGATCAACCTCAGCGTAGCCGTGTGGGTGGGCTTTCTGGCGCTCTTCGGCATCGCGGTGGATAACAGCGTGGTGCTGGCTACCTATCTGAAGCAACTGTTTGATCGCGAGGCCCCCACCACCATCGCCGAGGTGCGCGACGTGGCGGTGCGTGCCGGGATGCGCCGCGTGCGTCCCTGCCTGATGACAACCGGCACCACCCTGCTGGCCCTGCTTCCCATCCTGACCACCCCCGGAAAAGGGGGCGAAATCATGGTGCCGATGGCGGTGCCCATCTTCGGCGGGATGCTTGTGCAGGTGCTTTCTCTCTTCCTCGTGCCCGTGCTCTACGCCCTCTGGAAAGAATGGACACTGGACACGCCGTGATGCCCTGTACCCTCTATGTGCTCCCTTGCGACTTGGATCTACTCAAGCCCGTGCGAAAAATGACGCAATACATACCGATCTTTTTGATTCTCGTATTGCTTGTCTTGAGCATACCTGTATCTGCTCAGGACACGCCCTACGACGCGCTGCTCGACGAGGCCGAGGCCGAAGCGCTGACCCCGCTCGACGACTACCTCCAGCAAGCAGCCACCAGCAATTCGCAGCTACAAGCACAGTACCAGGCGGTGGTCGCGCAGTCGCATCAGCGGGCGCAGGTGGGGGCATTGCCGGATCCGGAGGTGAGCCTCGCGTTCTTCGCGAATCCGCCCAACCAGGAAGGCAGCCTGCCCGGTCGATTTGCGGTCTCCGCCATGCAGATGTTTCCGTGGTTTGGCACGCGCACAGCCCGTCGCGCGGCGGCCGACCACCGCACCCGAGCACAGGAGCAGCAGTTTGAAGCCGCCTGGCTCGACCTGATGCGCGACGTTCAAACGGCCTACTTCGACTACTACCGCGCGCAGCGCACGGTGGAGCTGACCAGGCAGCAGATTGAACTGCTCGACGACCTGGAGCCGATCATCCGCACCCGCTACGAAACCGGACGTGCATCGGGCGGCCAGGTGGATCTGCTTCGCATCGAGATGGAGCAGGAGGAGCTGCGGACCGAACTGGAGACGCTCCGCGACGAACGCGCCCCGATCAAGGCGCGCTTCAACGCGCTGCTTGACCGCGACCCTGACGCCTCCATTGAACTTCCCGAAGGACTGCCCGACACCGACCTACAACTCGCCGACCGTACCGTCCCCCCGGACGCCGACGCGCTGATTGATATCGTGCTCGATAGCAATCCCAATCTGGATCGTTTTGCCGCTCAAGACGATGCTTTCCGCGCCGATGCCGAGGTGGCCCAGCGCGAGAGCTACCCGCGTATCGGGCTGGGCGTAGAGGTGATGGGGCGCGATTTCATGCAGATGCGCATGATGGACCGTATGAATGAAGGCGTGGCGCTTATGGCGACCATTCAGGTGCCACTCTTCCGTGCCCCCTACCGTGCACGTCAGCAGCAGGCGCACGCCGAGCGCCGCCGAGTACAGCAGGAGCGTCAGCAGCTCGCGCGCGACTTGCGCGCCGACGTTGAGCGTGAGGTGCAGGCTTACCAGGCGGCCATGCGCCGCGTTACGCTCCATCGTGAGGAGCTGCTTCCGCGTGCGGCGCAGGCGCTTCAAGTGCTCCGGGAAGATTATATGGCCGGACGCACGCCCTTCGACGAGATTATTCGCATGCAGCGCCAGATGCTGAACTATGCGCTGGCGATCGTGGAGGCGCAGGCCGACCAGCATCAGGCCCGTGTCGAAATCGAAACGCTCGCCCGCTCCCCCGATCGCCCGGCTCCCGATTTTACGCCCTGATCCCGTAAGTACGGGCACATCGCCGATGTGCCCATACGATGATGTGTCCCTACCCTCTAAATCTCCTTCACCCCCATGCCTACTCGAACCAACATTTGGATCGGTGTTGCGCTGCTCGCAACCGGAATGCTACTGGGCTCTCTGCTTTTTGGAGGCTCAGGCTCCGATTCCGGAACCAGCGATGCCTCCACCGAGCACGCTGAGCATGCCGACAACGATATCGACGCGGCCAGTGACGAGGTGTGGACGTGCTCGATGCATCCCTCGGTGCGCGAGGAGCAGCCCGGCTCGTGTCCCATCTGCGGCATGGACCTGATTCCCGCCAGCCAGACCGAGGACACGGGCGACTTCATGCTTAGCATGACCGAAACCGCCACCGAGTTGGCCCAGGTGCAAACCAGCCGCGTGGAAGAGAAAGTGCCCACGCGTGAGGTCCGCCTACCCGGACGCATAGAGGTCGATGAGCGGCGCATCACCAGCGTTACAGCGCATGTCGATGGGCGGATCCGCGACCTGAATGTCGATTTCACCGGTGCCCCTATCCGCGAAGGCGAAACCATGGGCACCCTCTACTCGCCCGACCTGATCAGCGCGCAACGCGAACTGCTGGAGGCGCTTCAGCATGAAGACCGTCGCCCCGAAATGGTAGAGTCCGCTCGGCGCAAGCTACAGCTGTGGGAGCTCTCCGAAGAAGAGATTCAGCGTATCGAAGCGGCTGGTGAGGTGCAGACCGAGGTGCGCATCACCGCCCCCGTATCCGGCATCGTGCTGGAGCGCAATATCTCCCGCGAACAGTACGTGCAGGAAGGCTCGGTGCTCTACGAAGTGGCCGATATGAGCGCGCTCTGGGTGGTATTTGAGGCGTACGAAGAAGACCTGCAGTGGCTCAGCACCGGCCAGCCCGTCACCTTTCACACCCGCGGACAGCGCAGCAATACGCACGAAGCAGACATCACCTATATCGACCCAGTGGTGAATCCAGACAGCCGCACGGTGCGGGTGCGTGCCGAGGTATCCAACCCGGAAGGCCACCTGAAACCCGATATGCTCGTTCAGGGCGTTATTCAGGGGGATGCGGGCGCTGAGCAACTAACCGTACCGTCGAGCGCCGTATTGTGGACAGGGCCGCGCTCGCTCGTTTACGTGCACGACACCGAAGCGGATACGCCTCACTTTGAGGCCCGCGAAGTCACACTTGGACCCCGCGTTGGCAGCGACTATGTCATTACCGACGGACTCGAAGCGGGAGAGCATGTTGTGACTCACGGCGCGTTTCGCATCGATAGCGAATTTCAGTTGGCCGACCGCCGTAGCATGATGAACATCGAGCCCGGCACCGGCGCCGCCCCCGGCGGCCACGATCATGGCGATATGGACCACGACGATATGGATCATGATGACATGGACGCCTCGGAAGACGAGCACGACCTCGAAGCGCCCGAGGAAACGTTCCGAGACGAGATCCCCGATGCGTTTCGCGCCCAACTGACCGACGTTGTGAGCGCCTACCTTGCGGTTCGCGATGCACTCATCGACTCCGACGAATCCGACGCCCGCGCTCGCCTTGACGATCTACAGGCCACCCTCGACGACGTCGATATGTCCCTACTCGATTCGGACGCCCACGACGCATGGATGGAGGACCTGACCGCGCTTGAGTCGCACCTCAGCCATGTGGATCATGCCGACAGCCTGGACGGCATCCGCGCCGAGTTCAACACGATCTCGCTTGTACTGGCCTACAGCATCCAGCGCTTCGGCATCGATGGCGTGGCCTACCGACAGTACTGCCCCATGGCGTTTGATAACGAGGGAGCGTACTGGATCAGCGATGAAGAGGAGATCCGCAACCCCTATCTGCCAGACACGATGCTCGGATGCGGCGAAGTCATCGAGCAGCTGGATGTTCGATGATGAAGCCAGAGCCAGTTAACGTAAGCGACACCGCGTATCAGCTACCTAACGCAGAAAGTGTGTGTCTGCTACGCGCAGCTTAGATGCAAAAAGCAACATACCCAAAAACGCACGAGACCACGGTGCAAGATATGACATGGATTAATGTCATTATACGGGACAATCCGTGTGCGTTCTGTACATGAACTGTCGAGGCCCAGACGTACGTTGGCGTCACTCTGAATGTCTCATGGACGCCAAAAAAGCAATGCGTAAAGCAGCCAGAACAACCTCGCACACCTACACCCGGCAGCTCCGCGAACTCACCAATGAAGACGTCGGACTGGTGGGTGGCAAAAATGCTTCTCTGGGCGAGATGATAAAAAACCTGCACGCACAGGGCGTACGCGTGCCCGGCGGCTTTGCAACGACATCGGACGCGTATTGGGCGTTTATCGAAACCAATGACCTGGAATCCCCTATTCGCGAGGAGCTTACCCGCTGGGATGAAGGTGAGCAATCACTCGCTGACGCCGGAGAGGCGATACGCGAGCTTATCCACAGCGGGGAATTTCCCGAAGAGATCGCAGCAGACATCCGCGAGGCATACGCCGACCTCTCCCGTGACTATGACGCCGACGAGGTAGACGTGGCCGTGCGTAGCAGCGCCACCGCCGAAGATCTGCCGGAGGCGAGCTTTGCTGGGCAGCAGGAGACCTACCTCAACATTCGTGGCGCAGACGACGTCCTGGAAGCCTGCCGCACGTGCTACGCCTCGCTGTTCACCGATCGTGCCATCAGTTACCGCGCAAACCACGGGTTTGACCACATGGAGGTTGCCCTTTCCGCCGGGGTACAGAAGATGGTCCGGGCCGATAAAGCTGGTGTGCTGTTTACCATTGATACCGAGACCGGCTTTCCAGACGTTGCGGTCATCGATGCAGGCTGGGGGCTTGGCGAGCCGGTCGTGAAAGGCTCCATCACCCCAGACCAGTACATGGTGTACAAGCCGTTGCTGGAGGACGAGGTCTGCATCCCTATCATCGGTAAGCAACGGGGCACGCAACAAGAAAAGATGGTGTTTACCGACGATGCGGAGACGCCCACGCGCACTGTCAAGACAACCCGAGAGGAGCGAGCTAACTTCGTACTAACGGATACGGAAACGCTGCAGCTGGCGCGCTGGGGGCAGCTCATTGAAGCGCACTACGACCGGCCCATGGATATCGAGTGGGCGCGCGATAGCGAAAGCGAGAAGCTCTTCATCGTACAGGCCCGCCCCGAGACGGTGCAGTCCCGCGTGGGCGAGAGCACCATCAAATCGTACCAGCTTAAGGCGTCGGCCGAACCCCTCGTGACGGGTCTCAGCGTTGGCCAGTCCATCGCGACGGGACGCACCAGTGTGATCGAAAGCGTAGACAACATTGACGCGTTTGAAGAGGGGCGTATCCTGGTAACGTCAATGACGGATCCCGACTGGGGGCCAATTCTGAAGAAGGCAAGGGGCATCATTACCGACCATGGCGGACGCACCTCCCACGCTGCAATCGTAAGTCGCGAGCTGGGCATTCCTGCTATCGTTGGCACAGGCAATGCCATGGACACGCTGCGTGATGATCAGGAGATAACGCTCTCCTGTGCCGAAGGCGACACCGGCTATGTGTACGATGGCGTGCTGGATTTTGAGGTGACGGAGGTTGACCTGAAAGACCTGCCCGATGTGCAGACGCGCATCATGCTGAACATTGCCAGTCCCGCAGGTGCACTGCGGTGGTGGCGCCTTCCCGTGCGCGGCGTAGGTCTTGCGCGGATTGAGTACATCGTCAATAACGTCATCCAGATCCACCCCATGGCGCTGGTGCAGTTTGACGACCTGGAGGATGACGCGGTGCGTGACGAAATCGAGCGGCTCACCCAGGGCTTTAGCGACAAGCGCGAGTACTTCGTTGATCGCATGGCACGCGGCATTGCCACCATTGCCGCGTCGCAGTATCCTGAACCAGTGATCGTGCGCACAAGCGACTTCAAGACAAACGAGTATGCAGACCTGATTGGCGGCAAGGCGTTCGAGCCGGTAGAAGACAACCCGATGCTCGGATGGCGGGGCGCGTCCCGGTACTACCATGAAGAGTACCGGGCGGGCTTTGCGCTCGAATGCGCGGCAATCTGCCGGGTCCGCGAGGAGATGGGCTTTACAAATGTAGTGGTGATGATTCCGTTCTGCCGAACGCCCGAAGAAGCCGACAGGGTGCTTGCCGTGATGGCCGACGAGGGGCTTGTGCGCGGTCAGAACGACCTACAGGTTTACGTGATGGCCGAACTGCCGTCAAACGTCGTTCAGACCCGCGACTTTGCCGAACGGTTCGACGGATTCTCCATCGGGTCCAACGACCTCACGCAGCTTGTGCTGGGCATTGACCGCGACGCAGGCCGTCTTGCGAACCTGTTCGACGAACAGCAACCGGCCGTTAAGCAGATGATCGCCGATGTGATTGAGCGAGCACACGCTGCAGGTCGGCCCATCGGGCTGTGCGGGCAGGCGCCGAGCGACTACCCGGACTTCGCGGCTTTTCTTGTGGACGCAGGCATCGACTCGATCTCCGTGACGCCCGACAGCGTGGTCGATGTGATCCGTGCGGTAGCGCAGGCCGAGAAAGTACGTGTAGAAGCACATGCTCCTGGCGTCTAAGAGCCTGTTTGGGCTTTGGTCTGCAGCCATTGAAGCCGATCTCTGTTAACTGAGCAGAATGCCACCGGGTGAGCAGGAGGTCCCGTTGCACTATGCTACAGGTTTGCGAGAAGGCGCTCCGCTCGTGCTTTGTAAAGCGGATCGGCAACGTCGCCGATGGGAAGGTCAAGCACACGCTGCAACTGGGCACGTGCACTGTCGGGGCGATCCATTTCGATATAGGTGCGCCCCAGTTCAAAGCGATGAACCACGCGCTCTTCGAGATCGATGGCCTGCTGGTAGTCGGCTGCCGCATCCGCATACGACGCGCTGGGAAGCCCGCCATAGACGATCTGCACAATGCGGCGCGCCACAAATCCCAGGCCGGCCACCTCGTAGGCCCAGCGTCCGCGTACATGATAGGCGAGATCGTTTTGTGGGTCGAGTTCGATGGCACGATTCGCAAAAGAGTACACCGTACGCGAGAGCTCGACCCGTTCGCGGGTACCCGCTACGAGCGCCGTCCGCCCGGCGGCAACGGCTTTGGTAAGGTGGGCGTTGGAGTGCTCCGGTAGCAGCTCTACCGCACGCTCAGCATCGGTCAGGGACTGGCGCAGCAGCGCTTCGCGGCGCTCCTCGTTAGGCTCGCGCTCGGCCACATCGGTGCGGGTGCGCGCCAGTCGCCACAGCACTTCGCCGTTATCAGGAAAGGCAGCAGACAGCGCCTCCAGCTCTTCCATGATGCGTACAAACTCGCCTGTATCGCGCTCGCGTTCCAGCGCTGTGAGACGGCTATGCAACTGTGCATCCGCTGAGATAGAGAGAACGCGCTCCATGAGCAGCTCATGCGTCGTGAGCACCGGGTCTTCAGGAGATGGAGAAGACTGGCTGTAGACAGGGGCGTCCATGGCCAGGATAGTCAGTAGAAAAGCGGCTGCAAATATGCATGCCCGAGCAGCGCTCGGTTGAGCGCTTCGTTGGGCGCTCCGTTGGAAGGGGCTTTCCATAGCAGATGAAGGAGGCATCAGGAAAGAGCAACACACGGCACATGCCTTTATGGTCGGTCAGACAGACGCGCCATCAATACAAGAAGCGAAAATAGATTATGCGGCACGACGTTCCTGAAACAGCATGTGAGCCACGCCCACCAGCATGCTCACGGCAAATCCACAGGCCGCGCTGATAAACACGCAGAGCGCAAGATCAACAAGGAGCGACCCGGTGGTATGGATGATGGTCGGGTTCGACAGAAAGACCACCGCTCCCAGTATGCCCCCTGCAGGCACAACCGTACGGTGATGCTGGTGTAGCAGGTCGTGCTTGCGCGAGAGCCCATTGATGCGTTCCGACATGGGCCCTACCCACACATTGGGCGTCTCCTCATTGCGCCAGGCTCGGGCGAATCGTCCGCCCTCACGGCGCCGGGCATAGCGACGTGCCCGGCGATCGGCATGCTCGCGGCCCTTGCGCTGCGCACGCCGCCAGCGCGACGACGAGCGCCCGTTCGATGCAGACGGAGCAGCCCCATTCGGTGGATGTGCTCGCCGACGCGATCGCCGGCGTCGAGCCGCGCGCCGTTCGTCATACCGACGCCGGGATGCCGGGTCGCTGAGCACATCGAACGCCTCACGTACGCGTACAAACTCCTCGGTAGAGGCTGCTTCCTCGCCAGCTGCTGCCCGGTCGGGGTGGCACTCCAGGGCACGCTTTCGAAAAGCCCGTTTAATGGCACGCTGGCTCGCATCGGGCGGCACGCCCAGCACGTGGTACGGATTGTCGGGACAGGTACGATAGCGAGAGGTCGGCATACCGGGTATGTTCGCAGATATGACATACGAAAGAAGACACATCGAACGGCTCCACACGTAATCTTAACGAGCCGGCAGACCTACAGATCCGTCTCAGCACGCTCCTTCTCCTCCATAAACCCGACCACGTATTTCCCAAGCATGTCAAACTCCAGATTCACCGCGGCGCCCTCCGTCCAGGCATCCGATACGATCGTGTGCTCGTAGGTGTGCGGAATAATAGCGACCGTCAGCGTGCCCTCTCCAATGCGCGCCACCGTCAGGCTAATGCCGTCGATCGTAATAGAGCCGACCGGAATCAAGTAGCGCTGAAACGCATCCGGAAACGACACCGTGTAGAGCCAGTCCGTATCCTCACGCTCCACCTCCGTAATCGTCCCCGTCGCGTCCACATGCCCCTGCACAAAATGCCCGTCGAGGCGCCCGCCGGCCTTGAGCGGGCGCTCCAGGTTGACCGGGTCGCCCACCGACAGTGTGCTGAACGTGGTCTTCCGCAGCGTTTCCTCAATCGAGTCGACCGCAAACGTCTCGTCGTCAGCCGCCACAACCGTCTGGCAGGCGCCGTTTACCGAAATACTCTCGTCTATGCTCAGCTCCGGCGCAAACCGACTGCGAATGGTAAACCGGATGCCGCCACCGAGGTCCTCAATCTCTGTGATCTGTCCAACGTCTTTAACAATACCAGTAAACATAAGCGTATATGGGGGCTCTACAGGGGCAGAAGGATGCGAAAGCGAATGCCTTCATGCTACGCCCGCAGCCAAATAGAGATCGCCAGGGCTTCAACGATAGTGTGAACTCGCGCGCGAACAGCCAGTCGCTTTACGGTAAACAGGATGCGCGCAGCACATTCCGTCCGTATACGGCTCTACAAGCTCTGCCAGCAGTCTGTCAGCAGGACTGTCAGCAGGACTATATGCATCTGCCGGGCTATGCATCTGCCATCTGCCAGGCCGGGAACGGATCGTGGAGCGTCAGGTCGCCGGTGAGAAGCTGCTCCATCTCTGCCTCGGTGAGCAGGCACGCATCCAGCTGGGCCCGCAGGTCAGCCTCGGGCATGTTTACGCCAATGAACACGAGCTCCTGGCGCCGGTCTCCGATGTCGGGCTCCCAGCGCGCCTCGATGTCGGCACGCAGCTCCGGACTGTCGGGCCAGCGCGCTTCAGGCACAGCTGCCCACCAGTATCCTGCCGGACGAAAGTCGCGGAGGCGTCCGGCCTGCGAGAGCTCGCCGACCTGCTGCATACGCGTTGCCAGCCAGAAGAACCCTTTCGCGCGAATAACGCCCGGCCAGGAGCCATGCAGCGCGTCCCAGAACCGCTGTGGGTGAAACGGCCGGCGGGCATGGTACACAAAGCTGCCGATGCCGTATTCTTCGGTCTCTGGAATATGCTCGCCATGCAGCTCCTTCAGCCAGCCCGGCATTTCCTGAGCTGCCTCCAGGTCAAACTGTCCGGTGTCGAGCACCCGGTCGAGGGGCACCTGGCTATACGTGGTAGGAATGATCTCCGCGTCCGGATTCAAGCTTCGCAGCACGCCCGTCAGATAGTCGATCTGCGTGTCATCGACCAGATCGGTTTTGTTGAGCAGAATCACATTAGCAAACTCCACCTGATCCACGAGCAGATCAACGATAGAGCGCGTGTCGTCGGCATCGACCTCCTGATCGCGATCGTGCAGGCGCTCCGTCGAGTTGAAGTCGCTCGGAAAGCGCTCGGCATCCACAACGGTGACCATGGTGTCGAGGCGAGCAAACGACGAGAGCGTATCGCCGTGCTCATCCGAAAAATCGAAGGTCACCGCTACCGGCATAGGCTCTGAGATCCCGCTCGACTCGACCACCAGGTAGTCGAAGTGCCCCTTCTGGGCCAGGCGCTTCACCTCCACAAGCAGATCTTCGCGCAGGGTACAGCAGATGCATCCGTTCGACATCTCGACCAGGTTCGCATCAGCACGGGTAACACCCACCTCGTCGCCCTCAACGAGTGCGGCATCCACGTTCACCTCAGACATGTCGTTCACGATGACGGCGATGCGCTTGCCATGATCGCTGTGCAGGATGTGGTGAAGGAGGGTGGTCTTTCCAGCGCCAAGGTAGCCGGAAAGCACGGTAACGGGTAGACGCGCCATATCACAGGGCATTAAATACAGAATATAATCAGAGTACCCTATGTAATACACACGTAATGTGTATGTTGCATGTGGGGGCCTGAAGCGTGAGGGTAGCGGATTCGTGGTAGTTTTCAAGCGGATGTGTTGTATATGGGTACTATTTTTGCGATGATGTGTGTGCCTTGCAATGTGTAAAGTGTCCCCGTTAAACTTAGAAGCCTGTTTAGTTTTCGTTTATAGGCAAGAGCCCAGCGCTGCCGCTCGGAGCAGCCCGACTATCAGGGAAGAAGTACACCTGGGGGCTTCAAAGTAAGAAATCAAAACAGGCGCTAAATCTGCTCATGGCCGGCGCGTGGCAAAGGCAGACCAACCGGCAGTCTCGTTCGGTCTGTGCTTATCCGCAATGAGACCTACTACTGACTGTACTGAGAGGTATGGCCGCGCACCATGCTTCGCTACTCTATGCCCACTGAATGTCCCAACGTAACTATGGCGAACTCAACCTCCTCTACCGACGCCTCAGACATGCCGAACACGCTCTATCAGCACTTCGGTGTGAAAGGAGCGGCGTCGTGGCGCAGTGCGTCGGCTACCTCGATCAAGTGGAGCAGCGTAGACTGGCCCGCTGTGGAATCTGCCCTGAACGGTAATCTGAGCGAGGCGGCGGACGCGTTTGCAGAGGGGCCATGCAAAAAGCTTCTCATAGAAGCGGCGCGGGCCGATGCAGCCTCGGTATGCCGTGCGGTGTTGCACGGCGACCACGACATGGGGCAGGCCGCGCTGCAAGAGGCCCTGCAGGCGGCTGTCGAGTCGGAATCCGCTGCTGCTGTAGAGGCCCTGCTGGAAGGCGGAGCCGACCCGAACGAGAAATTGGACGCAGGTCAGGTGCTGCTACACCGGGCGGCGAAGCAAGATGCTGCCGACGTGGCAGCCGCGCTGCTCGCAGGAGACGCCTACCTGCATCAGCGCGACGAGGACGAGCGCACGCCGCTGCACCGTGCCGTAGAGGCAAACGCGGCTTCGGTGATCGAGGTGCTCTTAGACGCAGGGGCTGACCCCGACGTGCGTACCCGTGAAACGCTTTCGTCGCTGCAGCTTGCCGTGGCAACCGAGACCCCCGATGCAATTCGGGCGCTCGTTGCTGGCGGGGCAAAGCCCAACCAGAAAGATGATGAGGGATGCACCCCGTTACATCGGGCCGTAGACCAGGATGCGACAGAAATCATTACGGTACTTCTGGAAAGCGGAGCCGACCTGCACCGGCGCGATGTATCGGGCCGCACGCCGCTGCATCGGGCCATCGGCGCCAATGCCGCATCGGCCCTTGAGCTCTTGCTCGAAAAGGACCCCGATACCAACACGACCGACAACGCCGGTCGTACGCCTCTACACAGCGCGGCAGAGCAGAACAAGGTCGCCTTTATGAAGCTACTTCTTGACTATGGTGTAGATACATACCAGCGTGACGAGTCCGGAGATGCACCGCTGCACCGGGCAGCCCGTGCCAATGCAGCCGATGCGGTGGAGCTGCTCATCGAGCGCGGGGTTGACCCGCATCGCCGTGGTGCGAACGGACGCACCCCGCTGCACTCTGCCGCCGTCGCAGGGGCCAACGAGGCTGTTCGCGCGCTTCTCAAACACGAAACCGACCCCCACACCGTCGACGACGACGAACTCATGCCGCTCCACCTGGCCGTCGATAACGACCATGCCGCGGTCGTGACGTCGCTGCTTGAGGGCGGCGCGAGTCCGCACCGGCGCGACCTGCAGGGGCGCACGGCCCTCCACCGCGCTGTAGACCAGTCGTCGACCGACTCCATTACGGCGCTGCTTAAGGGCGGGGCTGATGCGGAGACCGCCGATAGCGGCGGCTATCTGCCCCTGCATAAGGCCGCGTATCGAAACGACCCGGAGGCTGTTGCCTCGCTCATCGAAAGCGGACTCGACCCCGACACAACCGATACGCAGGGCCGTACGCCGCTTCATGCTGCCGCACAGACCGATGCTGTCGAGGTGATTGAGGTGCTGCTGGAGAACGGGGCCAACGCCAATCACTTTAGCGAGTCAGGATACGCGCCGCTTCATGTTGCGGCCAACCGCAACGCCTGCGACGCGCTGGCGGCACTACTCAGCCATGGACTTGCCCCCGACACAGCCAACCAGGAAGGGCGCACCCCCCTTCACGCGGCCTCACAAGCCGATGCCGTCGAAGCAGTCGTGATGCTCATTGAGAAGGGGGCCAACCCCCATGTGTTTGATGCCAAAGGCTGGCGGCCCATGCACGTGGCGGCCGGTACCAATGCCACCGATACGCTGAACGCGCTGCTGGAGCACGAAGCAACATTTGAGGCCGAGCACGACAACGACTACACGCCCCTGCACGTTGCGGCTGATGGCAACGCCGTTGAGGCGATCAAGCTGCTCATCAGGGAAGATGCGCCGGTCAATGTGCCCGGACACTTTTCCGGGCAGATTCCTCTGCATGCTGCAGCCGCTGCCGATGCTGTGGATGCCATTGCCACGCTGCTGGATCATGGGGCCGACTCAACCGCGACGGACAAAAACGGCGAGACGCCTTTGCATGCTGCTGCGCGTCGCAATGCGAAAGGGGCTATCCAGCTCCTGATAGAAGCCAAGACGCCGGTCGATGCGCGCGATACAGAATTTGAGCGCACGTCGTTACACGTTGCCGTTTGGGAAGAGGCGAACGAGGCCGTGCGCGAACTGCTTGAAGCCGGAGCCAACTCTGAACTGCCCGACCGCTCTGAGCGCGTGCCGTTGCATACCGCAGCCAGCCTGAACGCTGGGACCATTGTGCGTACACTGCTACGCTACAAGGCCAGCACCCAGGTGGCCGATGCACAAGGGCAGACCCCGCTCCACCTGGCCGCCGATAACGAGGCTGATGAGGCCCTGCATCAGCTGCTAAAAGGGCAGGCCGACCCCAATGCAGTCGACAACGAAGGGCGCACCCCGATTCATATCGCTGCGCGCCACAACGATGCGGCTGCAATCGAAATGCTGGTCGACCATGGGGCTGCGCTCGACGTGATCGACGAAGATGGCTACGCACCTCTCCATGTAGCAGCCCGCGTCGGAGCCGCCGAAGCCGTACAGGCACTTCTCGACGCCGGCGCCGACGCGGATAGTCGCAGTCCAGAGCTTGGGCGTAGCCCGCTGTATGTAGCTGTGTGGAACGAGTCGGAAGCGGTTGCGTCAATCCTGCTTGATGCCGGCGCCGATCCCGACCTTCCCGACAGCTCATTTGAACGCACACCGCTTCACATTGCTGCGCGTAACAACGCACGGGCACTCATCGAGCTGTTGCTTGATGCAGGAGCCGCTATCGACCAGCAAGACGATGCCGGGGCAACACCGCTGGCCATTGCAGCCAGCGAGGGTGCGCTTGAGTCCGCCACGCTTCTTCTTGAAGCAGGTGCCAATGTGCAACAGGCCGATATGGAGCAGCGAACCTCGCTGCATGCCGCGGCCAGCAGCAACGCTACCGAGATCGTCCGCCTGCTGCTCGATGCCGGTGCTGAGGTCGACGCGCGCGACGATGAAGAGCAGACCCCACTCCACGTAGCCGCCTGGTATGATGCAGCAGACGCTGCCGGGCTCCTTCTCGAAGCGGGCGCCGACACGGAGTCACGCGACGCGACGTTCGAACGCACCCCGCTCCACAGTGCCATATGGAGCGATGGCCTACGCACCGTCGGTGTACTGATCGAGCACGGGGCCGATGTGCAGGCCACTGATACATCAGGTCGAACCCCGTTGCATGTGGCGGCTGAAGACGATTCGGCTGAGGCGGTGAAGGTGCTTCTAAAGCACGGCGCCGACGCAAAACGGCGTACCGATGCTGGCGAAACACCGCTCGACCTGATTAGCGATGACACCTCAGAAGCCGCCCGCCGCTTGAAGCGTGCCTAATTGACGTAAAGCATCCGGCTGTCTTCAGGAGCAATACGGCTACGCATCCGATAGCACCTGTTCAGGCGTGACCTCAGACGGCGAGGCGGTAGGCACGGGAGCCTCGCTGTCTGTCCTGTCTGGCGTTCCGGTGTGGCATTCAAAGAGCGTTGGGCAGTTGTAGTCGTGGGCAAGCACATGGGCGCCGTGCGGGTCAACCTTATGCAGCCGGTCGATTCCATGCTGAGCCAAGCGCACAGCGGCCTCGGCCGGGCGCCCATCGTTTTCATGGTCGAGGGCCCACTGGGCGTGGTGCACTGTAAGCGCGACCTCCAGGGCGCGCCCAACGGTCATGGCAAAGCGCCGCGCGCCGCTCTGCACCAGGTCGTCGTTGTCGGATGCATGCGTGCGGCCAAGCCACTGCCGGGCGTGCTTCAGCGCCTGCGCTGCCTGCTTCATAGGCGGCACCAGTCGGGGCGCCGAAAGGGTATCCATGCAGCGCTTGAACTCGTCGAACAGCGGGTCGATGCCGCCTACGTGCTTCACGGCACGAAGCAGGTCGAGAGATAGCACGTTGGTTGTGCCCTCCCAGATGGGCAGCACCTGCGCATCCCGATGAATCTGTGGAATGCCGGTGTCTTCAACGTAGCCGGCCCCGCCAAACGCCTCCATGGCCTCGCTGGTCAGGGATACGCACTGCTTGGCCGTAAGAAGTTTGGCTACAGGAGTAAGCAGGCGAAGCAGGGCTTGGTCGGTATCAGAAGCGGCCTCGTTTTCGGTGCGGCCCAGCAGCTCAGCTACCCGAAACGACAGGTGAAACGCGCCCTCGTACGTGCTCTGCATCTGCGCGAGCGTGTCCTGATGCAACGGCTGGTCAATGAGCGGTTTGCCAAAGGCCGTGCGCTTGGTGGCATAGTCGCGCGCCAGCGCAATGGCGCGGCGCATAAAGCTTGTAGCGGTTACGGCGTTCCAGGTGCGCGTGATGTTCAGCATCGGCGAGATGTGCCGCGTGCCGCGCTTGAGCTCTGTCACGGGCTCGGCCCGCACGCCGTCCAGATGCAGCTCGGCCGTGGGCAGCTTGCGCGTCCCCAGCTTGTCTTTGAGGCGTAGCACCTTCAGACCCGGCTGCAGCGCACCGTCGTCGGTGCGGATGCGCACGTAGAAGAGCGCCAGCCCCTTTCCACCGTCCGGATTGCCTTCTGGACGTGCCAGCGCCAGCGCCATGTTGGCCGTAATTGCACTGGTAAACCACTTGCGTCCGTAGAGGCGCCAGGCGCCGTCGTCGTCCTGGCGTGCTGTTGTGAGCGCACGCCCGACATCCGACCCACCCGAGAGCTCTGTCATCCACTGCCCGCTGGTCCAAGCCGATTCCGGGTCGCGGCTGGTGAGGTGGGGCACGGCTTCGTCGATCAGTGCTTCGTTGCCGGAGGCAAGCAGCGTGCGCGCCGCGCCGTCGGTCATAGCAAGCGGGCACCCGTACATGTCGGTCGAGGGGATGAACAGGTGAGCCAGCGCAAACTGAATCGGGCGACTATGCGCGCCGTAGGGGGCCTCGTACGGCAGCCCTATAAGTCCGTAGCGCGCGGCGATAGGAGCGGCGGTCTGCCAGACGTCGGTCACCGAAATCTCATCGATGCGTTCGCCCCAGGCGCTCCACCGTGTGAGCGTAGGCTCGTTGCGCCGATCGGACTGCTGTAGCGCATAAAGGTCGCCGCCGGCACGGGCACCGAGCGTGTGCAGCGACTCTTCGATATCGGCGCGTACATCCTTGGGGACGGCCCGTTTTAAGTAGCTGGTAAGCACCCGGTCGTCGGTGTACTGGTTTTCGAGATCGGGGGGAGCTTGCGTGGTGTCGACGGCGGTCGTATCCATAATGACTATGCTGGGGAACGTTGGAAAGAAAAGACGGCTCAGGCGCAGGACAAATAGGTCTGTGCTACGTTATACATAATGCGAAAAGCGCTTTCAAGTGCCCTCCGATCAGGCGGGATGCGCTGGCTTGCGTATTGTAGTACAAACAGCTTGTAGTGCAGACAGCAGTGCAGATTGCAGTGCCGAGTCGAGGGGGGCTAACGCTCCGTGCAACCAACCGCCCCGGCAACACGTCCGTATGGCACCGTGCAGAAGAGATACGTTCGCCCATCCTTTTGAGCAATGACCGCATGTGCTATGTACACTATTCTTCTTGCATCGCTTGTACTCGGATTCGGGGTGCCTATGCACGATGCAGACACGGCCTTGGGTTCTGAGGGAAGTGTCGACTCGACAGTAGTGCATGTGCACGCGGCTGTCGACGAGGCGCGCGAGGGCTGGACTCGCGTTGAGGCCGAAGCGCAGCCGCACGGCAACGCGCCCCTGTGGGTTAGCCCCGATGCGGTTACCGTCCGACCAGAGGCCTGGGAGCAGCTTACGTTTCGCATCGAGAACGGGCAGCCGGTGCTTACGGGCGTGCCCGGTGCTGCGCAGCAAGAGGAGCTGCGCGCGCTCTTGCAGGGCCACCAGGCGCCGCATCTCGTGGTCGTGATGGACGATCGCGTGCGCTACGCGGCACAGGTCTTTTCGATACACGGGGCCGCGCGCAGCATCAAACTGTTCGGACTCATGCCCGACGAGGCAGCACAGTTGGTTGCGGGCTGGCACCAGACGCATCAGGAAGCAGCGGAGGAGTAACAGAGTGCTGCCGTGGGCCGCTTACGATGTTTCTACTTGATTCGTCAGTTCGCGAAACCGTCGGGCGATAGCGGCCCGCTGCTCGCGAAGGAGCGCCAGCAGGTCGTCGTCGCGCCAGAAGAAGGTACGCACCAGAATACGGTCGCGGTAGAGCACCATGTTGCGCCGATAGCTAAGCACAGAAAACCCGGTTGGCGGAAGCGCAGCCACATAGGCCAGGCGCTGTACCCACGACAGATCGGTATAGTACCAGAGCCCAAGCCCGATACCCGTGTACGTGAGGCTGAACGAAAAAAGCCCCAGCACGAAATAGGCAAATCCACGCACGGCCTCGTCGTCGAAGCGCTGCGCAGTGAGCTTTGTGAAGAGATACGGCACCGCGTTGTGGACCAGCCCAAAAGCGACAATCGGGGCCATGAGCACGGCGTACAGCGTCATGCGCAGCCGGAGGAGGCGCTCGCGGACCGGTTCTTCAAACGAGTGGGCGAGTGCATCGCGCAAGTTCGTCTGGTTCAGATAATCCTTGTACTGCTCAACACGGGTGCGCAGCCGCTCCACCGCTGTAGGGGTGCGCTGCAGAGCAGCATGTAGCACGTCGTAGATGTACTTACGGCTGTGCATGCGCATCTCGAACGCGTAGCTGGACGCAGGCGTAGTGCGCTGATACCAGCGCATGAGCGCGCGCAGCCAGCGCCGCAAGCGCGACGGTGTAGGAGGGGTGCTGCGCGGATCTTGTTCGGTGAGATGGGTGGCTACCTCCTCACCCAGCACGTCGTACAGGTCGTCGGCCAACTGCCCCGTGCGTCGGTCTTCAATGTGGATGGCCTGTCGCCGCAGCGCCGCCTGCAGGTCGTTCGTAAGCTTCGCGATAGCGACCTGCGGGTCCGAGCGGTGCAGGTCGGCATAGTCAGCTACGCGAATGGGCGACCCAAACTGAAGCAGCACGGCAGCCGTGAGCAGTTCGCGGCTCTCAAAGTTGATACCCACCGGCACGATCGTCAGTCCCAGCGCGTAGTCGTTTCGGGCCTCGGCGCCCAGCGCCATGCGGGCAGCCCCGGTACGAAGCGGCGCGACCTGGTCGCTGGGCGAGTTCTGCCCTTCAGGGAAGATGCCCACGCATCCGCCAGACTCAAAGAGCTCATACACTTTCTCGAAGACATCGCGATTGCGGGCGCTGGCCTGCTCGGTTTCGTGGGAGCGGTAAATAGGAATGGCGCCCATCTGCCGAAAGAACGCGGCCAGGGGCGGAAAGCGAAAGAGGCCGCTCCGCGCCAGAAAGCGAATCGGACGCGGAATCTGCGTGGTCATGAGCACCGTGTCGAGGATCGAGCCCGGATGGTTGGCCGCCAGCAGGAGCGGACCGTCGTCGGGCACCCGCTCACGACCCGCCGCGCGCACGTCTACAAAGTACAGGTGGTTAATAAACCGGAGCAGGCGCACCAGAATGCTGTACAGGGTCATGCTTCGGTGTGGCAAGGATGAAAGCCGGCGTACAGACGGTATACTGATGCCTCGATGTGGGGTGCCGCCTCTATGAGCAGGCGATCTGTGATGGCAAGTCCGGTTGCTCCGTTGCGGGGTCGCTTCTCTGCAAGACCCCGGACCAGCATTACCCCGCAGGTTTCGTCCTTGCGTGGGTATCCGTTGATCCGTCCCCACATTGAGCCTTCTTGCATACACGAACGGCGCACGCGAAGTTGGTAGTGGATAGACGCTAAATGATAAAGCGATTGAATGCAGCAGCTCTTTCTTTCCGAACCCCCTCTCCCTACGGGTTTCTCCCCCTTGGCCAAGGGG
>NZ_JARWGJ010000152.1:0-26361 GCF_040409695.1 Longimonas sp. | reverse complement strand
GAGAGCGAGCGCCGTTGTGGCGAAAATTGGACCACGATAGAGGTTCGTAGCCGGGGTTACGGGCCGATATCGGGGACAATTTGCAGCCCAGCGGAGCCGGTCGCAGCCCAAATTAAGAAATCAAAACAGGTTCACAACCACATACAAAACGCCCGCTCCGAGGCTTATCCTGGAGCGGGCGTTTTTTCGTTTTGTGTGGACGTTTTTTAGCAGGGATACATGCCGCATCACACGAGCACCGATCCGGTCATTGAGCCGGGCCGTTCAATACCGAGCATGGCCAAGATCGTAGGCGCAACGTCGCCCAGCTTGCCATCCTGGATGTCTGCCACGTCATCGTTGATGATGATGTGCGGCACTCGTGCCGTTGTGTGTGCTGTGTTGGGACTGCCGTCTTCATTTCTGAGCTTATCGGCGTTGCCATGGTCGGCAATGATGCTCACGCTGTATCCGGCTTCCAGCGCTGCATCAACCACCGTGCGCGTGCCAGCGTCTACCGCTTCTACTGCTTTTACAGCAGCATCAAAGTCGCCCGTATGGCCGACCATGTCAGGGTTTGCAAAGTTGACAACAGCGAGCGTGTACTCGTTTTCAGCGAGCGCCTCAGCCACACGCGCCGCCAGCTCAGGGGCGCTCATCTCGGGCTGCAGGTCGTACGTTGCCACCTTCGGAGACGGCACCAGGATACGATCTTCGCCCTCAAACGGCTCTTCGCGCCCGCCACTGAAGAAGTACGTTACGTGTGGATACTTTTCGGTTTCAGCAGCGCGAAGCTGCGTACCGCTCTGCGCAGCCACGACCTCGCCGATCGTTTCTTCAAGGTTAAGCTTCGGAAAGGCTACCGGCAGATCAAACGTCTCGTCGTAGGGCGAGAAGATCACGTACTTCAGATCGAGCTTTTCGCCCCGGTCGAAGCCATCGAAGTCGTCCTCGGTGAAGGCGCGTGTAATCTGGCGTGCCCGGTCGCCACGGAAGTTGTAGAAGATAACCGCATCGTTGTCGGCAATATGGTTGCGGGTGCGGTCGCCGTAGTCGATGACACGCGGCTCTACGAACTCGTCGGTGATGCCATCGTCATAGCTTGCATGGAGCGCATCTACCGGATCGGTAAACGTTTCGCCCTCCCCCTCGGTAAGCAGGCGGTATGCGCGTTCGGTGCGCTCCCACCGCTCGTCGCGATCCATCGCATAGTACCGCCCGATGATCGAAACCACGCGCCCGACGCCGGCCCGTTCGGCCTCCTGCTTAAACTCCCACATGTAGTCGGTCCCTCCATGCGGGTCGGTGTCGCGCCCGTCGGTGAAGGCATGCACGCACACCTGGCGACGATCGAGCCCCTCGCGCGCAGCCAGTTCAAGGAGCGCGTACAGATGGTCGAGATGACTGTGCACCCCCCCATCCGAAAAGCAGCCCATCAGGTGCAGCTTCGAGTTTTTCTTTCTGGCATGCCGCACCGCATCCACCAGGGGCTCGTTCTCGAAGAACGATTCGTCGTCGATCGCTTTGTTGATGCGGGTAATTTCCTGGTAGACAATACGACCCGCACCGAGGTTCATGTGCCCAACCTCGGAGTTGCCCATCTGTCCGTCGGGCAATCCTACTGCTTCTCCTGAAGCTGTCAGCGTGGCATGCGGGTACGTATCGAAGAGCGCGTCGATGTAGGGCGTATCGGCGGTGTCGATCGCGCTGACCGCTTTGTCTTCAGCAATGCCATAGCCATCGAGGATGAGCAGCAGATGTTTTTCGGAGGGCGTCATAAGCAGGTTGGTATGTATAGAAACCATTCGGTAGCACGGCTGTGCGCCGCTGTTGGCGCATGCAGTCGGTAATACGCGCCAGCCGCGGCGTTGCCTCTATCCATTCACGCGAAAGTCGAGCGGCTGTTTGGTCGGTTTCCCGTCGCGTGTACGAAAGACCATCATAGAAGTGCAGCGCGGGCAGGCCGTCTGTTTAATGTCGTAGCGGTCTATGTGGGTATCGGGCGTATCGAAGTAGGAGTCGCAGGTGCGGCAGTAGTAGTCACCTTTGTCGGTGCTCAGTCCCGGACGCGGGTCGGGCAGGCGCTGCAAGCGCTCATAGTGATCGCAGATGTCGGTGAGCGGGCATGCGTCGCACGACGGGCTTCGTGCCGTACATGTGTAGCGCCCGTGCAAAATGAGCAGATGGTGCGCATACCCCCAGTCTTCGCGCGGAATAACGCGCTTGAGCTGGCGCTCGACTTTTGCAGGCGTGTCGGCATCGCGCCGTACAAGTCCGATGCGGTTGGCCACGCGAAAGACGTGCGTATCTACCGGCAGCGCAGCTACGTCGAACGCTACGTTTACCACGACCTGTGCGGTCTTGCGCCCCACGCCCGACAGCTTCTGTAGATTGGTAACGGTTTCCGGGATGGATCCGTCAAAGTCGTTGCACACCGTGCGCGCCATCTTGGCCAGATAGCCCGACTTGTTGTTTGGGAACGTGACCGACTTGATGTAGGGGTAGATGTCGTCGGGGTCGGCCTCGGCCATGTCCTCCACGGTTGGGAACGCTTCGAACAGCGCCGGCGTGGTCTTGTTGACCCGCTCATCGGTACACTGCGCCGAAAGGATAACAGCTACGAGCAGCTCGTACGGCGTTGTATACTGCAGTTCGGTTTCGGGGCGGTCGATAGTCTCGCGGAGGCGCGAAAGGGTAATGCGTGCACGTTCAGTACGTCCCACAGGATAAAGGCGTATTGTCAGAAGCTTGGTAGAAGCGATGCGCGCCGCATACAGACGAACCGTCTGGCTGCCCCCTCGTTCACATTCGCCGTATACGACGCGTATCACAATGAAAGACGTATGGCCTGGGTTTCTCGATACATAGGCATTGGCCTGTTTTGCACGATGCTGACCGGCATGGCGGCTGCGTGGGTGCCCCCTGCCGCCGCCACCGGCAGTGCCGACCCGCATCCCCCGGCGGTGCCCACCGCAGCGGAGTTCTCAGACGAGGCCGAGGTGACGCTCATTACCATCTTGCCGGGCCCGGCGGTCTACGAAGCGTTCGGACACAGTGCGCTGCGCGTGCGCGATGCGGAGCGCGGCGTCGACCGGCTTTATAACTACGGCACCTTTCAGTTCGACCGCTGGTTCGTACCCAAATTCCTGTACGGTCAGCTCGATTACTACCTGAGCGTGGCCCCGTTTTCAGCAGCCGTGCGGCACTACGAGCAGCTCGGACGCCCCGTCATTGAGCAGGCGCTCGACGTGACCCCCGCCCAGCGGGATGCGCTCATTGCGTTTCTGCGCACAAACGCCCAGCCTGAGAACCGGGTATACCGCTACGACTTCCTGTTCGACAACTGCTCTACACGCATCCGAGACGCCTGCGACGCGGTGTGGCCTCAGGCGATTGACTGGTCAGAGGCCCCCACTCCAGGCCATACGTTCCGCGAGATGCTCGACCTGTACGTAGCCGACCGTCCATGGACGACCTTCGGCTTCTACCTTGCTCTCGGCCCGCAGGTCGACCGGGAGGTTACGGCGTACGAGGCTATGTTTCTGCCAGATTTTCTGTTGGATGCCGCCGACCATGCCTACCTCGACGATGATGCTGGGCGCCGCCCGCTCGTCGCTGCAACCGATACCCTGCTCTGGATCGACGGTTATACGCATCCCCAAGATGCTTTTCCCTGGCCTGCAGCCGTTATGTGGGGACTGCTTGGCGTGGGCATTGTGCTCACAGCGAAGCAGCGCCACGCCCCGGTGAACTGGGCCGACGCCTTCGACCGGGCCTTGTTCGGCGTGGCAGGCACAGCTGGACTCCTCATGGCCTTTCTCTGGTTTATTAGCTTGCATGAGGTAACCAACCAGAATCTAAACCTGCTCTGGGCCTGGCCGACCCATCTGGTTGCTGCGGCCCTGCTGGGACGGGCAGTGCTTCCTGAGCGATACCTGCGCTACTACTGGATTGCCACAGCGGGCAGCGCCCTTGTCGTGCTCGCTGGGTGGCCGTTCTGGCCCCAGGTGCTCTACAGCGGACTCATCCCACTCGTGATGCTCATCGGGCTCCGTGCCGGATGGCGGAGCGGCATCGCCCAGCCTATGCTCTCTGTAACGCCCGCTCCGCCCAGCACTTCACCGTCCAGCACTTCACCCTATGCTGCAGATACTGCGGCAGGCGATGCGTCTGGAAACGGGCACGCGTCGTTGCAGGAGTCATCTGAGGAGCGTTAGGGCAGAGACCCCGAAAGCACAACGTCTGCAAACGGCCTGCGACAGTATTTGGAAATCAGTAAGCTGTGCCAAGGCAGCACAAAAAAGGTAGCATACCAAAAACAGAAAGGGGATGACCTGTCGTGGCCATCCCCTTTACAGTTTAGTCGTAATGCGGTCGTAATGCAATGGTGATGCAGCGTCGTCTGTTACCCGCCGCTGCTCACCACATCGTGCGCATCGCGTGGTTAATCCTCATCGCCTCGCAGTAGCCACAAGACGAATAGAACGCCTGTAACAAGCAAGAGCGCTGTAGCTATCGGATTGCGTGACGCTGTATCGCGGGCAGGAACCGACGGATGCACCTCTACGGTAGGCATGTTCAGAAAGCGCGACACCGCATTGGGACGTGCGTCAGCCCCGAGGCGCGCTACGCGCTGATGGTTCAGCATGATGTCGAGCGTGAGGTCGACCTCGCTGAGCAGTTCATGCACATACGTTGCCGTTTCCTGAGGCGAATCGCCACCGTACGGCGACTTCAGCAGCACGTTGCGCGCTGCAGTGGTCGACGGCACATCGATTACAATGCGGCGACCATCTCCCCGTACATCTATGCGATCATCGTCAACGGTGAGCGTCAGATCACCGAGCACATCGAGCGGAGTAGCCATACCATTCAGGCAGATTTAGGAATGAGAAGGATGCACGATGCGCCCAGACGATCTATGCGTCGTCGCGAGTGCGGATGCGGAGCGTACCATTCATCTTCCACTTGGCATACTCAGCGTCGCCTCCTACTTTGCTGGGCACTTCCAGCTCAAAATTGTCGAATTCATACGAGATTTCTGCGCCGCGCCCCGTGAGTTTATCGTACAGACCAATTGCGAGTTCAGGCCACGTTTTGGTGTCATCTACGTTTTCAGCCATAATAAACCGTGCGTTTTTTTGGTAAGAATGCGATACAAGAGTGTCATTGTGTCGAGTACATAGATGAAGTTTTTGCGGTGTAGGTTCTCCCGAGATGGGACATTTTTGTAATGCGCAACGCCAACCGTTGTCCAGCGCGGTAGACTGCTACTCAAAAACAGCATCGTTGCATCCGTCTCTGCTGAACAGACCGCTCTATGCAAACCGCACCGCGGGGCATGCATTCCACTCATATGTGATCATATGTAAATACTCCCCCACTTCAACAGCCCAAAGCGCAATGTCTGACGCTATTCAGCACGTTCTGGTGACCGGGGCAACCGGATATGTAGGAGGCCGCCTTGTACCCTGTCTATTGCGTGAAGGCTACCGGGTCCGCTGCTTTGTGCGTGATGCCACCCGTCTGCGGGCCCAGCCCTGGAGCGACCGCGTGGAGGTCGTAACGGGCGACGCGCTCAAGCCCGACACGCTGGGCGATGTGTTCGAAGGAATCGACGCTGCTTACTACCTCATTCATTCGCTGGCGGCGGGCAGCGAGTTTGCTGAGCGCGACCGGCGTGCAGCTACCAACATCCGTGAGGCTGCTGAGGCTGCCGGTGTCGAGCGCATGATCTACCTCGGCGGCATTCGGCCTAAGGGCGACCAGCTCTCGCATCACCTGAAAAGCCGCATGGAGACGGGCGACGTACTGCGCGAAGGGTCGATTCCCGTCACCGAGTTTCGCGCAGCCGTCATCGTGGGGTCGGGCAGCCTCTCGTTCGAACTCATTCGCTACCTCACCGAACGCGTGCCTCTGCTCATCTGCCCCAAGTGGGTGCAGACGCCCACGCAGCCCATTGCCATCCGTAACGTGCTGCAGTATCTGGTGGATGCGCTCGATCAGCCCAAAAGCGCCGGACGCGTCATCGAGATCGGGGGCTCCGATGTGCTTACCTATGGCGATATGTTTCAGCGTTACGCCAAAGTGCGCGGACTGAACCGCCCCATTGTTAACGTCCCGTTTCTTACGCCCCGCCTGTCGTCGCACTGGGTTGGACTCGTAACACCGATCTCAAACCAAGTTGCTCGCCCCCTTATTGAGGGGCTCGACAACGAGGTCACCGTGGATGACCCGACGGTCGCGCGGCGCCTCTTCCCAGATGTCGAGCCCATCTCGTACGAGGCGGCCGTGCGACTGGCGTTGCGGCGCTACGCCTCAAACGACATTCCCACCGTGTGGAACAGCGCTGTATCGTCGCATCCCAAAGGACGGCTGGTACGCGTATCGCTGGAAACCACGCAGGGCATGTTCAAGGAAACACGCCAGGTACAGGTGGAGGCGTCCCCCGAAGACGCCTTCGCGGTAATTCAGTCGCTTGGCGGAGAAACCGGCTGGCTCTATGGCGACGCCCTCTGGCGGCTACGCGGATATCTGGACCAGCTCATGGGCGGCATCGGCTACCGGAAGGGGCGCCGCCACCCCACCGAGCTGCGCGCTGGCGACACGGTCGACTTCTGGCGCGCCGAGGAGGTGGATGCGCCCCATCTGCTACGTCTACGCGCCGAGATGACGATGCCCGGACGCGCCTGGCTGCAGTACGAAGTGGAGCCCGATGGCGAGGGGCGAACGGTCGTACGGCAGATCAACTTCTTTGAACCGCGTGGCCTGTGGGGCACGCTCTACTGGTACGTGATGGCTCTGCCACACAGCGTGATGTTCTCCGGCATGCTGAATGCCCTTCGCGACCGCATTGAGGCCCACCCTCGCCCGGCCGCCACGCTCGCATCGTAGTCGGCTTTCGCATCCATGAATACCTGAGCGCGCTCATTCATGCATCGCCAGTTCATGCATCGCCAGAAAGCCAAGCAGCGCTGTATTCACAGCATCCGGGCGCTCGACAACGACCGCATGGCCTGCATCAGGCACCGTCAGAAATGTAGCGTTGGGGAGGCTATCGGCCAGGAGCCGGCTGTAGCGGACGGGCTTGAGCGTGTCCTCGGCCCCGCACAGTACCAGCGTCGGACAGGCGATGTCTGGCAAGCGGTCGGTGATGTCAAGCATGAGAAACGCATCCACCAGCCGGGCAAACGCCGGAAAGAAGTCGTCGGGATACCCAGCCAGGCGTTCACGCCCAGACTCCACGGCATCGGAATGTGCGCCCAGAAAGTCCGACGCGTAATTGTCGGGCACCGTGGTAGCATATAGCTGCCCTGGACAGCTTCGCGCCACGGAAGCCCACGCTTCTGTCTGCCTCCGCAGCCGCGGCCCCACTTCGCTCACCGCACTGATGACCGCCAGGCTCTGCACGCGCTCAGGGTATGCCGCTGCAAAGAGAAGCCCCACCTCACCGCCGTACGATGTGCCTACCACGTGGCAGCAATCGATAGCAAGGTGGTCAAGCAACGCCCGAAAGTCCTCTACGTGATCATCCAGCGTGATGCGCTCGGGCTTCTCGCTACGCAGCTGGCCCCGCATGTCGTGCAGCACGCACCGGTAGCGCTTGCCAAGCACCGCCGTCTGCGCACGCCACGACGCCGTGGTCATCATGATACCGTTCAGAAAGGCGACTGGCGGACCGCTACCTTCCGTGTCGAAGTGTAGCTTGGCTCCGTTGAGCGTTGCTGTGGGCATAGCTGGCAGCGGAAGTCGATAAGAGAATGGGCAGGAGAATAGCAGTCAGTTCATCATCCAGAGCGTTCCGTTGAGCAGCGTCGCGTACATGGTCCAGAACACATACGGAATCAGCAGCCAGAACGCAGGCTTGCTAAGCGGACGAAAGCGCTTGAGCGTCCATCGAATCGCAAGCAGAAGCGCGATGATCACGACCAGTCCGCCTGCAATGGACTGCATGCCGAAGAAGACGAACGACCACGCGCCGTTGAGCGCCAGCTGTACGAGGAAGGCCCACGTAGCCTGTTTCACCTGCGCATCCCCCCAGCCCTGCCGCAGTACCAGATACCAGGCCACAGCCATCATCGCATAGAGCGTGATCCAGACCGGCGCGAAGAGCCAGTCGGGCGGTGTAAAAAACGGCTTATTGAGCGTGGGGTACCAGGTCTGTACCGGCCCTTGCGTTACGTATCCTGCCAGCGCACCCACGCCCTGGCAGAGCACCAGCGCAGCCAGCAGCAGCCCGGCGTCGCGCATCCATGTTCGGTTTTGGGTAGCCATAATGTAGTCGCTGCAGCGTACCTGCGTACGGGCCAAAGATCTATTCAGGGGGATGCGAACGGGCGGCTTACGACCCGTAGACGGTCTCCGGATCGAACACCTTCGTGCCGTCGTTAACGAGGCTCTCGTCCTCCACGCGGCGATAGAAGCACGACTGGTGCCCGGTATGGCATGCTGCATTGCCGACCTGCTCGACCTTGAAGAGCAGCATGTCGCCGTCGCAGTCGATGCGGACTTCGTGCACATGCTGCACATTGCCACTGGTTTCGCCTTTGCGCCACACCGTCTGGCGCGAGCGACTCCAGTACACCATGCGTCCGGTATCGAGCGTCTCTTGCAGGGTATCGGCATTCATGTACGCAACCATGAGCACCGTACCCGACGCATGGTCTTGGGCAATAGCCGCCACGAGTCCGTCGTCGTCAAACTGAACGTGGTCGAGTAGAGCGTGCGCCATAGCAGAATAAAAGATCTATGCAACAAAGTAAGCGGGAGCCTCTGTACGCTGGGCAAGCTGCTTCGTTGCGCGTACGTTCTCTTTGGGCAGGCGCAATTTTTGCGGATTAGAGCCTGTGGATGCCCGATTTGATGCCCGACGCGCATCCGCAGCGAAACGAGAGCACAATCCCTTTCCCCCTGCCCGCCTGGCCATGATCGTCCGATCGCATTTCCCCCGGTATCAAGCGCCTGCCGCCCCCACGTGCCCGAACCGATCGTTTGTTCGCGAGGCCTGCGTTGGATTCATCCTGCTGTGTGCTGTTGCGGTTCTGGCGCCCGCAGCAGGGGCCCAGCAGCAATCAAACATACGGGCTGTCGGCAGCTGCAGCGCCCTTCCCCTTACCTACCAGATCGGCGATATCGATCCCCAGTTTGGCATCTCGCCGGATGTGCTGCGCACGGCCATCCGCGAAGCCATCGCTATGTGGGAGAGTCCAACAGGCCGCTCCCTGTTTACCGAAACCGCGACCGGCGAACTCGTCATCCAGATGGTCTACGACGAGCGGCAGGGGCAGTGGGAAGCGCGGCGCCAGGCCGAACGCGCGCTCGCTGAGGCCCGCGACATGCAGGAAGCCCGTACCGCCCAGCTGGAGTCGCTGCGAACGGCTCTGGATGCGCGCGTTGCTGCCTATGACCGCTCGGTCGAGCGCCTCAACCGCATGATTGCCCGTCAGAACGAGCG
The DNA here is from genome assembly GCF_040409695.1 of Longimonas sp. Lineage (GTDB taxonomy): Bacteria > Bacteroidota > Rhodothermia > Rhodothermales > Salinibacteraceae > Longimonas. The sequence continues at coordinate 16,928 of NZ_JARWGJ010000152.1, read as the reverse complement.
GGTCGGTGCATGGAATGCCGGGGAGGTCGAACGCACAGAGACCTACCAGGCCCGATTGGAGCGCTATCAAAACGCTATAGACCAGATGCAGCAGCGTGTCGAGCAGGAAGCCCATACCGTTAACGCGCTGCGTGACCGGTACAACGAGCACGTTCGCCGTGCCAACCGCGCCACCGAGGCGCTGAACGTAGAAGTCGGTCGTTTCAACGCACAATTCGCCCAGGCGCAGGCCTTCAACCAGGGGGTCTACCGCACCCGCACCCTTGAACGAACCGGCGAGCGGCTTGCGCACTCCATCACGGTCTACCACTTCCACGACCGTGATGACCTCCGCCTGACGCTTGCGCACGAACTGGGCCATGCACTCGGACTGGGCCACGTAGACGACGAGCGGGCCGTCATGCACGCCGTCAACACCGAAGCAAACCGCGCCCGCACAACCCTCGCCGCTGCCGATGTGCAGGCCCTGAAGCAGCTATGCGGGTGGTGAAGCGTCCTGTTGCTGCGTGATACGGCGTTGGTATGGTACGGCATCGAAGCCGTTCGAATCTGCGCGGTGTTCGCGAGATGCAGACGCGCCCTCCACATCCCCAACGCCGCTGCCGACTACACATGTATGGAGTTTCCGCACCTGGGTCGTCCGACTCGATTGGAGGAGCCGACGCCCCGCCCATCTGTGCGGACTCACCGGCTTATGCAGGTCTTTTGCAGATCTACGCAAACAGGACGAAGTGGCGGATCATTATTTCGCAAGAGGTGGCTGCCCCATTCGGCTGCTTCTCGTTCTGTACATGTATCTTGTTTATGTCTACCCCTTTCGCAGCCCTCGGGCTGAACGCCTCGCTCGCCGAAACCGTGAGCGAACGCGGCTACACCACCCCTACTCCCATCCAAGAAGCCCTGATTCCAGCACAGCTGGCCGGACGCGATGTCGTTGGGCAGGCGCAGACCGGTATGGGTAAGACCGCGGCCTTCGCACTGCCAATGCTTCACACCCTCGGTGAAGGCACCGGCACGCTTCGCGGCATCGTTGTAACCCCTACCCGTGAGCTCGCCAAACAGGTTGCCGAGGCTGTTTACGCCTATGGAAACCGCCTGGACATCCGCGTCCTGCCGATCTACGGCGGACAGCCGTACCAGCGCCAGATTCGTCGTCTCAAGAAGGGCGTTGATGTGGTTGTGGGTACGCCCGGACGCATGCTCGACCTTATTCGGAAGAAGGCCCTCGACCTGAGCACCGTTCAGGTTGCCGTGCTCGATGAAGCCGATGAGATGCTCAGCATGGGCTTTATCGACGACATCAAGGCCATCCTCGGTGCTACTCCCGATGAGCGGCAGACCGCCTTCTTTTCGGCCACGATGTCGAACGACTTCCAGCGCCTCGCCAAGCAGCAGCTGAACAATCCCGAGTCATGCCGCCTGGAGCCGAAGGAGCGCACCGTATCCAGCATTGAACAGCGCTACTACCCCGTATCGAAGCGCGACCGCACGCCCGCGCTCATGCGTCTGCTGGAGACAGAAGACATCACCAGCGCCATTGTGTTTGCGCGCACCCGCAACGATACCTTCCGGCTCGCCGATACGCTGCAGTCGAAGGGATACAACGCCGGGGCGCTTAACGGCGAGATGGACCAGCCCGAGCGGCAGCGCATGCTCGACCGCTTTCGGAGCGGCGCCATTACCATTCTGGTCGGCACCAACGTGGCCGCTCGCGGACTCGACATCGACCATGTGTCGCATGTGTTCAATTACAACCTGCCGCGTGACCCGCAGGTGTATGTGCACCGCGTGGGCCGCACCGGACGCGCCGGACGCTCAGGCACGGCGCTTACGCTCGTTACGCCGAACCGCCACAAGCGCCTGAAGCACACCGAGCGCCACATCAAGCGAACCATCGTTCGTACCGACGTACCGACCGCATCGGATGTGCAGACGCATCGAGATGCGAAACTGCGTTCTGAGGTGTCTGAGTGGATTGCATCCAACAACACCACGCGTGAGCGTGCTATCGTAGATGCACTGGCCGACGAAGGCCACGACCCGCTCGACGTAGCCGCTGCCGCCCTTCAGGTGGCTCGCAAGCAGCGCGCGAAGGCGAACCGCCCTGCATCCTCCAAGAAAGCAGACCAGCCTGTTGCCTCGCATGAAGACGGCATGGTACGCCTGCGCCTGAACACCGGCAAGCGCAACAACACGCGACCCGGGCAGATCGTGGGTACGCTGGCCAGCGCCACTAAAATGCCTGGAAGTGCCATTGGACGTATCGACATTCACGCCGGCCACACCACGGTGGATGTGCCCAGCGAGTACGTCAAGCAGATCCGTGCTAAGAGCGGTAGCTACAAGATCGGGCGCCGACGCGTACGGGTCGAGTAACCCCACCTGCCGCGTAAAACCGGCGCTGACCACCAACGTCTATAGCTCCGCCTGTCCTTGCCTTGAGGACAGGCGGTTTTTTGTTGGGTAGGTCAGCGAATCTCTGCGAATCAAGCTCGCGTATACAGGATCGCTATGGAGACGATACGCACAGCCGTGTACCAGATTGGGCGCACCCTCTGGCAGTTGCCCCGCCACCTGCTGCTGGGACTGCTATGGGTGTACCGGAACGCGATTTCACCGTTCACGCCGCCTACGTGCCGCTTTCACCCTACGTGTTCGTCGTATGCCGAGCAGGCACTGCGTGAGTACGGCGCCGTAAAAGGCCTGATTCTGACGATCTACCGCGTAGGACGGTGCCATCCGCTTGGCGGGTCGGGATACGACCCGCCCCGCTGGTTTGGAGAAGCGCCCCCCGATAGAGATCGGGGTACCGCTGACCACGAAGCACAAGAGCATACATGCGAGAATGCCCCCACCGGCGAGCGTTCCAATTCGCCTCCGGAGGCTCGGCATGCTTCATAGAAACTGATGCGGCACCGCACCAGGTGGTAAAAACACACAACCCGTGTTTATCCTCTTTACCCTGGTTATCCTGTACGCATGCAGTGTGCGACATCCGTACGTGAAGCTGTACGGGCAGTGGGCCCTTTTCTCATTCAGACTGCATTCAGACTGCATTCGGGCATGCTTAACAGGGACGACGTTATCTACCTTGGGGCGCTTATCATCAAGCTGGGGCTGGACTACGTGCGGTGGACGCAGCTTACTCCCGTACTTCTCGTATGGGGATTCATGCTCATCATGCTCGCCGGGCTTGGTTTCGTTGGGGTCTACGAGATGGCCCGGTCAAATCCAGATACAATCGATGCACTGATTGAACGCGTGGAACCGTTGGCCGAGCGTTTCATCGACCCTGTTACCGCGCCGGAAACAGAGAGTGAGGAAGAGTCGGTCAGTATCCAGCTAACCGAGGACGATATTATTCCCTGGATTCTGCGTGCCTGGGGCATACTGGCGCTTGTTGGACTGCTTATGTCGAGCATTCGCACCTGGGTCTGGGGGGCACCTGAACGATGGCCGCTACGCCGAAAGTTTGGGGTCGCCGGCATCGCTTCGCTGATCGCGGGCTGGGCATTTCTGGGCGGGGCCGCACTGCTCGACCCCTCTCTCCGCATGATCCATCTTGTTGTGTATGGGGCGCTCGTGCCGCTTGTGCTGTTCGCCCTGTGTGCCTGGGCGCTGGGTGTTGGCTACGTTGTAGACCGCGTTAAGCAATTCATCGATACGCTTGTATCGAAACGCACATCCACCTCTGCTATCTGGACACAGGATGCTTCGTGAGTCGCCTGCCTCCAACGACACGCTTCCCCAACACACGTTCTTAAACGACGGTCTCGGCACATTGTAGCACAGGCGCAGTAAGGTCATGCTGGTGTTTCCCCAATAATATTCTGTGTGCTTATGGCCGATGCGCCCTCGTTTCACCTCTACAACTCGCTGACCCGCCAGGTGGAAGCGGTCGAGCCGCTGGAGGACGAACACCTTCGCTTTTACGCATGCGGCCCTACGGTGTACACCTACGCGCATATCGGCAACTTCCGGTCGTTCCTCACTGCCGACCTCATCAACCGCACCGCGCAAGCGCTCGGGTGGGACACCACCTTCGTAAGCAACGTCACCGATGTGGGACACCTTACCCAAGACGACCTGGTCGACCCGGAGGGCGAGGACAAGATGGCGGCGGCGCTGGAGCGCGAGGGGCAGCGCTTCGCCAACATCTATGACCTGGCGCGCTACTACACCGAGGTGCTGCTCGACGACTGGAACGCGCTCAACCTGCTGGAGCCCGACGTGCGTCCGCGTGCCACCGAGCATGTCTCGCACCAGATCAAAGCCGTGGAGCGCCTCATGGAGCGCGGGCATGCCTACGAGACCGATCAGGGCGTCTATTTCTCTGTAGACACGTTTCCCGACTACGGCAAGCTCTCGGGCAACCAGGCTGCCGACCAGCTGCAGGCAACATCGCGCGACACGGTGCAGGATCCCGACAAGAACGACCCGCGCGATTTTGCGCTCTGGAAGAAAGATCCCGATCACCTCATGCAGTGGCACAGTCCGTGGGGATGGGGCTTTCCCGGATGGCACATCGAGTGCTCAGCGATGTCGATGGCATATCTGGGGGATGCGTTCGACCTGCACACCGGTGGCGAAGACCTTGCGTTTCCCCACCATGAGTGCGAGATCGCCCAGAACGAATGCCTGACCGGCGAGACCTCCGTGCGCTACTGGATCCACACCCGCTTTCTACAGGTGGAGGGCGAGAAGATGTCGAAATCAGCCGATAACTTCTTCACGGTGCGCGACCTGATCGACCCGCCGGAAGAGGGCGGACGCGGCGTGGATCCGCTGGCCTTGCGCTACACGCTCATGGCCGGTCAGTACCGCAAGCCCTTCAACTTCACGAAGAAGACGCTCGCCGATAGTGCCCGCATCATTGGCCGCTATCAGGATGCCGCCGACGCGGTTGAGCACGCCCTCCAGGCCGATGCGGAAGGCCCCGACCATGCCGCCAGCACGCTGCCCCGCCTGTATGACGCCACCCTCGCCGCCATGTGCGACGACCTGAACACTCCGAAGGCACTGGCGAAAGCACTCGAAGGCGTCAAGTTCATCAACGGACTCGGCGACGACCTGAACACCGCTACGGCACACACTGCACAGGAATGGCTGGTGGATACGAACGATCTGCTTGGCATCATCTGGCATCAGGGGGATGCGGAGCGCGCTGCCCCACACGAGAATGAGGACTTGGCTACGAAGGTCGAAGCTCTGCTCGACGAACGGGCCGCTGCGCGCGAATCTGGCAACTACGATCGGGCCGACGCCATCCGCGATGAACTCGACGCCATGGGCATCGAGGTGATGGACAGCCCCGAAGGCACCACCTGGCAACGCAAGGCCGTGCTGTGATTTATCGGGGCGCATTGCGATGTGCCCATACCATCATATTTCAAATTATCATTTTCATTATGGAGCTCCCCGAACGTCCGCGCCGCCTGCGACGCACTGCGAACCTACGGCGCATCAACCGCGAAACCCGCCTTGCAACCGACCACCTCATCGCGCCCCTTTTCGTGATGGCAGGCACCGACGCCCAGGAAGAAGTGCCGTCGATGCCGAACCAGTACCGCTACACCATCGACCGGCTGGTGCGCGAAGCCGAAACGCTCCACTCCCTCGGCATCCCCGGAATCGCACTCTTCCCCGCTATTCCCAATCAGCAGAAGGATGCGACCGCCTCCGCTGCCACCGATCCTGACGGACTCTACCCCCGTGCGATCCGCGCCCTCAAAGAGGCGGTCCCGGAACTGCTCGTCATGACCGACACCGCACTCGACCCGTACTCCTCCGACGGCCACGACGGCATTGTCGAAGACGGCGCCATTGCGAACGACGCCACCGTCGAGCGGATGTGCGACATTGCCTGCGTGCAGGCCGAAGCCGGTGCCGACATCATTGCCCCCTCTGACATGATGGACGGCCGCGTTGGGGCCATTCGCGCCGCACTTGACGGGGCTGGCTTTACGGGCACCGCGATTCTTTCGTACACCGCCAAGTACGCCTCGGCCTACTACGGCCCCTTCCGCGATGCGCTCGACTCGGCGCCTGTTGAGCGCGACGACGTGCCTGCCGACAAGGCCACCTACCAGATGGATCCGGCTAACAGCGACGAGGCGCTCCGTGAGCTGCGGCTCGACCTGCAGGAGGGCGCCGACATGGTGATGGTGAAGCCAGCCCTACCCTATCTCGACATTATCTACCGCGTCAAACAGGCCGCCGACGTACCCGTAGTTGCGTACAACGTAAGTGGCGAGTACGCCATGATCCACGCTGCCGGACAGAACGGCTGGTTAGACACAAAAGCGACTGCCCTTGAAGCGCTCACCGCAATCCGTAGGGCCGGGGCCGACAGCATTCTCACCTACTTCGCCAAAGACGCCGCCCGCTGGCTCCGCAACAATGCGTAGCCGCTGTACCTCCCATCATCACTCTACCCACAGCCTTCCCATTACTATGCCGACTATCCCCCCAATCGACTACGGCGACCTGCAAGGCGGACTCGTCCGCATGATGGAACGCTATAAAGACGAAGGCACCCTCACCGGCGACCCCGACGAGGACGATGCCATCCGCGCCGACGCCAACGCGGCCCTCCTGGGCCTACTCTATGACCAGCGCGTACGCGCCGAGTATGCCTTTACCGGGCCGCTGCGCTTGAAGGAGCGCCTCGGCCATCTCGATATGGCAACGATCGCCGCGATGGACTTTGACGACTTCCAGCCGATTTTTGCCGAGAAGCCGGCTGTTCACCGCTTTACGAATAAGATGGCCGAGAATACGCAGAAGGTCGCCAAGATGATCGCCGAAGAGTACGATGGCGATGCGGCCAACATGTGGAACGACGGCGCCGACATCGACACGATCGAGAAGCGCATCAAAAAGCTGCCGGGCTTTGGCAAGGGCAAAGCATCCAAGATCAAGTACGTGCTGCACTACTTCGGACAGCGCGATTTTTCGTAGATAGCATCTCGAAGCGCACCGGCGTACGCATCCCCAAAACACAAAGCCCTCAAACACAGAAACGGCACCGCCCCACAGTGGGAGCGGTGCCGTTTGCATGTAGCGTACACAGTACGTATGTCGTGACGTATAGCGTGTAGCGCGGGCTGCTATGCGGCTATTCGTCGTCTTCTGTATCGTCCTCTTCGAGCGTGGGTGTATCGGCCCCCTCGCTCTGCTCCTTGATTTCGCTCAGTGTGCTCTTCGCCAGCACATTGTCAACCAAGCCATAATCGGCTGCTTCCTGAGCGCTCATCCAGTAGTTGCGGTCAGAGTCCTCCTGCACCTTATCGAAGTCTTGTCCGGTGTGGTTGGCCAGGATCTCAAAAAGGCGCTGCTTGAGCCAGAGAATCTCGCGGGCCTGAATTTCGATGTCAGAGGCCTGTCCTTCAGCACCGCCCAGCGGCTGGTGGATCATAACGCGGGAGTTCGGCAGGCAAGCGCGGCGGCCTTCTTCGCCTGCAGCAAGCAGCACAGACCCCATAGACGCCGCCAGTCCCACACAGATGGTAGCCACAGGCGCGTCCACATACTGCATGGTATCGTATACGCCCAGCCCGCTGTAGATTACACCACCGGGCGAGTTGATGTAGAGGTTAATGTCACGGTCAGCGTCGTCGCTGGCCAGATACAGCAGCTGTGCAACCGTAAGGTTGGCAACCTGGTCGTTAATCGGCGTGCCAATGAAGACAATGCGCTCCTTGAGCAGGCGGCTAAAGATGTCATAGGCCCGCTCGCCGCGCGTTGTTTGCTCCACAACCATGGGCACCAGCCCCGACATGGGCTGATCGCCCATGCCACCGGAGTAGATACTGGAAGGCAGTGACGTTAGGCTCTTGCTAAACTTGATAAAGTCGTCAACCATAAGGGGATGTTGGGTTAGGGAGGCGAGTGATGGGGAAAGCGGACGGGCAAACGCCAACCTATGGAGCTTTTAGATGGTTCCTCTATCTACCCGCTCTGCCGGACTCTACGGTGCACACGCTCTGATTCATGCCACTTCGTTACGTGATACGTCGTTACGTGATAATCGACGGTGTGTCTTCGTCGGCGTGGTCATGATCATGATCGGGGTGCGCGTGGTCGTGCGCTGCGGCGTGCTCCGCTTCCATCTCTTCACGGAACGCCTCCAGGCTCAGCTCACGCACATCAAAGCGATCGATCAGCTCATCGTACACCTTTCGGCTTATGATCTGCTGGTCGACCTGCTGCATCATGCGAGGCATCGACTGATAGAAGCCGCGAATCTGATCCGCGCTGATATCGTCCTGTCCCTGCATCTGCTCGCTGAAGAAGTCGCGCAGGTCGTCGTCGGTGACTTCGATGTCGGCGTCTTCAACGATCGCATCGCGGATGATCATCCAGCGGGCCTGCTGCTCGGCATCGCCCCGGTTCTGCTGGCGGAAGTGCGTGCGGTCAAAGTCATCGGGCAGCTCCCCATCGTTCTCTTCTTTGACCTCTTCCTCGAACGAATCCAGGAAGGACTCTACGACCGAAGGAGGCACCGGTACGGTGTGTAGTTCGAGCATACGATCTACAATTTCGCCCTGCACCATCTCGCGCGCCTGGCGCTCATACGACTGCTCGATGCGTCGCCGCATCTCTGCACGGAACTCCTCAGGATCTTCCATGGCTCCGTCGGTCACGCGCCGCACCAGCTCCTCATCAAATGGCGGCAGGTCGCGGCGCTTTACGTCGTTGATCGTGATGTCGAACGTGCGCGTCTCCTCTTCTTCGCTGTGGGGCGGCGGAGGTACCTGAGCGCGCACGGTGTCGCCCGCCTCGCTTCCTACAATGGCGTCGCGCAGTTCTTCGCGCAGGCGCTCATCGTCGAGGAAAAAGCCCACGTCCTCGTCGGTCTCACCGATAATCGGCGTATCGGTCGACGGGTCGACGCGCTGCAGGTCTACATTTACGTAGTCGTCGTCTTGAGCCGGCTCGTCAACCGGCACCAGGTCGGCCTGCTGCTCGCGAATGTTGTCGATCTCCTTCTCGACGTCCTCGTCGGTGACCTCGTGCACGAGCATGCGCACCTCCTCATCCGACAGGTCTTTCAGTTCAACCTCAGGGCGTACGCCGAAGCGAAGCACCGTGCGCAGGTCGCTGTCGATCTCGTAGTCGATCTCCGAGATCTGGGGCTGCCCCATCATCTCGATGTCTTCGTTGTCGTTGAGCATCGTCTCAAACGCATCCTGTGTTACCTGCTCAGCAACACGCATGCTAAGCACCGGGCCATGCATTTTTTTGACCATCGGGGCCGGCACCTTGCCTTTGCGAAACCCTTTGATATTCATCTGAGAGCGCTGCTCACGCACCGCGTCGCGCACGCGGTCTTTCAGCTCGTCGGCGGAGGCCGTTACCTCCATCTCGTATTCGACGGGAGATACTTCGGTCAGTGTCGTTTCCATAAATGACAGATGCCTGGATGATCAAGACGATGCGCTGCCGCGTTCTTTGGGCGGTAGCATAATGGCAAGAGATAGAAATGCGTAGCACCCTGAAAAGATCGGCCTGCAACGACGCCTACATACGGTATCTCACAAAACCCCCGTGAAAAGCTCGCCACATCGGCAGGCGAGGCCCAAAGAGCAACCTACAGAACAACGGTACAGGCACGTGTTGCAAGCCCCCAATTTACACGCCTAAGTGGAGGTCACGTGTCAATATTGGAGTGCAAGGCGAGTGAGAGCCGGTACGATGATCATCACAAACCACCTGTCATGGTGAGCGAAGGCCGACGGAGGAGGCCGCAGTCGAACCATCTCCTCGGTCTTTAGCAGATACGGCGGGACAGGGGCCCCTGCCTACTTTGGGGGAGATCTTTCGACTCCGCACCTGCTAAGTGGATCCACAAAAGAACCTTTGATTATGTCATTGCGAGGAGCGCCAGCGAGGAAGTGCTCTTGGAGTGCAATCTTGTGCCTTCCAAGTAGGGTAAACCGCTCTAACTGGTGCATGAGATCGCCGCGTCGGTCGCACGCTCCCTCCTCGCGATGACAAGGTGTAAACGTACTTTTGCTGAGCTACTTAGACGCAGTTGCTTCGCTCAAGATGACAATCCATGAACGGAGCGGTGCTTACCCAAAACGGACGTCTGACGACACTTGACAGTGGCCGACCATAGCCAGCCAGCCAGGAGCACGTACCAAGAACGCTGAAGCAGCCACCACGAAGCGGCCACAGCATACCGCCGCTCGGCCCCGCCACCGAATATCCTTGCAGCCTCCGGAACGCTCCGCCGCACTGCATCCGTTGATGTATCTGCTGATAGATCTTCCTGGTCTCGCCCACTCGTTTCCTCTGCTACCGCCCTACGCCCATGCCCGTACTCGCCCAGATCCGATGGGATGTCGATCCCGTGCTGTTTGAACTTGGTGCCATCCAGGTGCACTGGTACGGACTGCTCTTCACCACCGGCTTCCTCATCGGCTATCTGATGATGTACCGCTTCTTTACCTGGGAGAACCGCCCGCTGCCCGACCTGGAGCCGCTCTTCTTCTACGTTATCGGCGGGGCGGTCGTCGGCGCGCGCCTGGGCCACATCGTGTTCTATAACTTCGGATACTATATCCTCAACCCCATCGAAATCTTCTACGTGCACCAGGGCGGACTCGCCAGCCACGGCGGGGGCATCGGCATCATCATCGCGCTGTATTTCTACGCGCGCTCACGAAAGAAACAGCCCTACCTCTGGGTCACCGACCGGGTCGTCATCCCCACCGCCCTCGCTGGCATGTTCATCCGCATCGGCAACGTCTTTAACTCGGAGCTCTACGGACTCCCCGCCGATGTGCCGTGGGCTTTCGTCTTCGAACGCATCGATACGATCCCCCGTCACCCCGTTCAGCTCTACGAAGCTCTCGCCTACGGCACCATCTTCGTCGTGCTCTTTCTGACGTACCGCTTCTACGTCTACCGCCGCGAGCAAGACGGTACTCCCCTGCACGGATTTCTCTCGGGGCTCTTCCTGGTGCTCATCTTCACCGCACGCTTCGGGCTCGAGTTCTTCAAGGCACCGGTTTCTGATCTCGTAAACGTACTACCCATCGATATGGGGCAGCTGCTCAGCATCCCGGCTGTACTTCTTGGGCTCTGGCTCATCTGGCGCGCCCTGCGAAACGCATCGGCCCTGCGCGCTGCAGATTAACGCCATTCCAGAATCCCAGCCAGGTATTCCTATCAAGGTCTTCGGGGGGATGCGCACGCCACGCCTCCCCCCGACGTACTCAACGAGCCCGGTACGTCTTGCCCGATTGCGGAACCGGTCTTGTAGGCGCATGGTGTGGCTCTTGGTGGTTGCCCAGATGCGTTTTCGGACCGCCTATCACTTTTCGTGCTCTGTCTTGCCTGCTCCAACCTTCCTGCCGCCATGACCGCCCCCTACGCGCTCGGACTCGCTACGCAGCCTGAGCATCCCGAATCGCAGCCCCTACCATTACAGGGGGCGCTGCCAGGTTGGCTCCGTGGCACGCTCGTCCGCAACGGACCCGGGCGCTTCGAAGTTGGCGACGATACCTACAACCACTGGTTCGACGGACTCGCTCTGCTGCATGCGTTCACCATCACCGAAAGCGGGGTCTCTTACCGGAGCCGCTTCCTGCGAAGCAGTGCCTACAACGAGGCGGAGACGGAAGACGAGATCACACAGTCGGCTTTTGCCACCGACCCTTGCCGATCGCTCTTCGAACGCGTGATGACCGTCTTTCGTCCGCAGCTCACCGATAACGCCAACGTAAGCATCCACCGGCTTGCAGGTGACTGGGTTGCCCTCACCGAAACGCCACTGCCCGTACGTTTCGACCCGTACACGCTCAACACCCTCGGCGTGCAGCGCTACGACGACACCCTCAGCGGGCCGCTTACCACCGCACACCCGCACCGGCTGTCCGACGGCACCCTCTTCAGCTACGTAGTCGACTTCTCAAAGCCAACGAGCACCTACCGCCTCTACCGTCTCGACGCCGCCACCAACACACGCCGCGAGCTGGGCAACCACGCCGTGCGTCGCCCCTCGTACATGCACAGCTTTGCGATGACGGAGCGCTACCTGGCGCTCGTGGCCTTCCCGCTCGTCGTTGATCCGCTCGACGTGCTGCTTACCGGGCGTCCGTTTATCGAAAACTTCGAGTGGCAGCCCGAGCGCGGAACGAAGATTCATGTCTTCGAGCGCGACACCGGGCGACGGGTCACCACCGTACCGACCGACCCAATGTTTGCTTTCCACCACATCAACGCTTTTGAGGAGGACAACACCATCTGCATCGACCTGGCGGCCTATCCCGATGCGAAGATTGTAGACCGCATGTATCTGGATGCGCTGCGCAGCGGCTGGACAGACGTGGAGATGGCGCGTCCCGAACGGATACGGGTCGACCTTCGCGAGCACACCGCCACGCAGGAGCGGCTCAGCGATGTAGGGATTGAAGTGCCACGCATCCATTATGCCCGGTGCAACACGCAGTCGTATCGCTATGCATACGGAACGGGCAACCGCACGCCGGGGCACTTTACCGATGAGCTTGTGAAGGTCGACGTGACCACCGGCGCGGCCCAGCGCTGGCACGCCGACAGCTGCTTTCCAGGCGAGCCGGTCTTTGTATCCGACCCCGCCGGCACCGCCGAGGACGACGGCGTCGTGCTCTCCGTAGTGCTCGATGCCAGCGCCGAGCGCTCTTTTCTGCTTGTGCTCGATGCTACGTCGTTTGAGGAGATCGCCCGGGCTCCAGCGCCACAGGCCATTCCACTCAACTTCCACGGGCAGTTCCTGGACGCAGACAACCCCACTCGTTCCATGCACCGATAGCTGGCACATCGGCTGCTGTATCAGAGCAGGAATCTCAGCGAGCAGCCGATCCTAATGTCGGCTCAGGCGCTGGAAACAGCGTACGTGTGTCAGCCAGCGGGCGCCGCGCAAGTGCGTCAAGCCGCTCCACGATTGCGGATACACTGCCTGTAGGCACAACGTAGCCGTTCACCCCATCGGTCAGGTACTCGGCCATCCCGGTATCAGCGGTAGCAATGACAGGCACCCCACAGGCCAACGCCTCAACGGGAGCGTAGCCAAATCCATCTTCATAGCTGGGGTGCACAAACACATCTGCCTGCTGCAGTGTAGGAAGTGGATCGCCTGGCGCCACGGTGATGCGATGGTTGTCAGCAAGTACGCCCTGCATATAGCGGCGCATTGCGGGCGTACCCCACCCGCCCACCAGCGTCAGCTCAGCGGCCGGGTGGTTCCACGTTGTAAACGCTTCAACAAGCAGCGGAATGCCTTTCGTGGCATCCAGGCGCCCGACATACACGAGGCGAAACACATCGTCAGCCGGGCGCTGTACAGGCGGTTGAAAGCGCTCGGCGGGCTTCAGATGCGTACGGATGAGCTTTTCCGCAGCGATGCCTGCGTCAAGAAATGACTGCCGCACATATTCAGAGTGGACGTAGATGCGGTCTGCGGTGGCGTACTCAGCGCACGTTTTTCGCTGCTGTGCTGCATTGAGCCACGTGTCGCGGATGCCTGTCTGCTGGGCGGCTCGCTCGTGGAGCCGAGCTACATTGTCGACGTGGCTGTTGGCTGCGATGAGCTCCAGACGGTCGTACCCTTTCGAGCGAGCCGCGTGGAAAGAACGAAGTGATCTGCCGACAAACCCCATGTAGGCCGTTCCATCGTCTGGCACAGCCCGAGCAAGCGCACGGTCGTACGCCTCGTTGTACAGATGGCTACGCCACCCCGGCATCCAGCGGATGGGTGGACACGCCGCCGCATAAGACACCCATGTAGGGGTCTGCACGGGATGCACCAGGGGATCATCCGGCTTTCCTTCTGGAAGCAAGTACTGATGGAGCACGCCCGACGCGCGGCTTTCTTCAATCATGTGGGCAACATGCTGCCCGATACCGCCCGATCCGTAGGCAGTGTTGCATCCAATAACGCGTAGCATATGAGGGTACGCTTCAACACATAACAAGTGGAAGCGCAATATGCCTGATTAACCGGCGCCGTGCTACCCAGAGACACGCAGATGGTGTCGTGTTTGGGCACATGCTCCATGCGTCAATGGAGCACCGGTATCAAATTCAGCACCGGCATCAGGGCGGCTCAGAGCGCGCGGACGTGAGGTCGATCATACGTGACGTCGATCACAGGGCAACTTCAACGCAGGCACAGGGATCTACCTATACGTTACCTGCGCCTTCAGCGGCGCTTAAATGCGACTGTACCGCTCCATATCATCATCGTCGTCGCTATCGTCGACCATATACTGATCGGTGGGCACTTCGAGGTAGTCCATGAGCCAGTCGAGCGCCCACACCTGATTGTCGACCCCGATCCAATCATAGCCAGACTCGACGTAGTCTGCTACTTCTTCCCAGTCAACAGTCCAATCTTTGTAGACGTGAAAGGAGAATTGATGATCGTCCGTTTCGAAGTAGAGCGCCCCTTCCTCGGGGTCATAGATCGTCTCCGACCCTTCGTCTTCGCGGGCAAGTTCAGCCCCCAGCACCAGCAGGGGTACTTTAAATCGATAATCCATCTTGTGCACGCGCTTCGCCTGACTATTGAGGTAGTTAGCCAGCACGGCGCAGCCGTCGCTGTATTCGATTGCTGCTTCTGCCGCCTCACGAGTAGGCTCATCTGCCTCAATCTTGTCGAGGGCAGCTTTGATAAGCGGCCATACAGCGATGGGGTCATCGCTTTTGGTCGTGCGCTCCTTGCGGGGAATATCTACGGTGCGCGATTTGGTGTCCACGGGTCCTTAAGCTGTAGGTAAGTGACTGAGGGTGTGCTGCGAATAAGGCTGTCAGACGGGGCATCTATGCTTTGTTCTCCCTGTCGGGGCCTTAGCGAACATATACGGTGTGTCTTCCCAACGTAGCGTTAAGGGAGACGTTCGCTCGTACAGCATGCGTCCAATAAACGTTACGACGCAGCACGGTCATGTGCAACCCACGAGACCCGGCAAACCTTTGATTTCTGGCCAGAGCCATCCGTAACAGGAAATATTCTTCATCTCTGGCTGCTTACACGTCTCCTCTATCGCTCATATCACTTAACGTTGATCTGCCACCCTCAAGCAGCTCTCGTAGGGCTCACCTGCTCGTAGGGCTCACCTATGCAATGCCTGTTACCACCCGAGCCCTCCACTGTCGTCTTCCTCTTCTTCGTCGCGCATCGGTGCGTAATCTTCGAGGGGGAACTGCGCGTTTCGTGAGAACAAGCTGCTCTCTTCGCCTTCTTCTTCCCCAATGTCGGCGACACGCCGTGCGAAGTCACCAACCACAAAAAGTGCGTTCCGCCCACCCTGTCCCCAGGTTGACGTGCGGAACGTGATCCGCGGATCGTTGAAGCCCACCCAAGACCCCATGACCAGATCGGGATGCATCATGATGAACCAGCCGTCTGCGCTGCGCTGCGTCGTTCCGGTCTTGCCGGCCAGGTCGTAGTTGCCGAGCCCAAACTGCGTACGGATGCGCTGGCCGGTGCCGTAGTCGATCACGCCGCGCATCATATCTACGACGGTGTACGCCGAGCGCTCCGAGAGCGCCTCTTGGGGTGCGGAACGCGCCTCCCAGAGCACGTTGCCGTACCGGTCTTCAACCCGGGCAATTGTCTGGGGCTCGTAATACAATCCGCCATTCGCCAGGGTGCTGTATGCACTAACGAGTTCAAGCAGCGTCACATCGCTCGTTCCAAGCGAGATAGCCGGCACGGCATCCAATTCGCTGCGGATTCCCATGCGGTGCGCATAGCGCACGATCTCTTGCGGGCCCAGCTCAAGCGCTACGCGTGCCGTAATTGTGTTAAGTGAGCGCGCCAGCGCCTGGGTCATCGTAAGCTCCTGCCCGCTCGACCCGCCGAAGTTCGTCGGGCTCCATGTGGTGTCGGCTCCTGCGTCTTGGTATACGAACGTGCTATCAACGAATGTGTCGTAGGGGGAATACCCATTGTCAATAGCGGTCACGTAGGTAAACGGCTTGAATGTAGAGCCGGGCTGCCGCTTGGCGGTGCCCACCTTGTCGTAGCGATCATCGCGAAAATCGCGCCCTCCGACCCATGCGCGCACCTGTCCTGTTCGTGGATCCATCGCAACGAGCCCTGTTTCCAATCGCGTGCGCAGGGTGCGCAGAGAGTCGATAAACGTTTCGTTCGTCCGTAGATGCTCAACCGCCTCCATATCTTCGCGGCCTTCGCTAATGAGCGTGCGGTAGTGGTCTGTGCTGCGGATGTACTCATTCACCAGGTTGGTATTGGTCGACCAGAAGCGCGAGAACGGCTCATAGTCTTCTCCGGGCGTAAGCTCCAGATAGGGCTCAAACTCGCGACTCAGCAACCGCGTGCGCTCGTTGCTCCACTCGTAGTCTACAACGGCTTGAAGACGCGCCATCTGTTCATCAACGGCATGCTGCGCTTCTTGCTGCACCCGGCTATCAATCGTCGTATAAACGCGCAGTCCCTCTCCGTACATATCGTAGGCACTGAGCGGATGCTCCGGATCACGTGTGAGGCGCTGCAGCTCCAGGCGCACATGCTCGGCAAAGTACGGCGCCAGGCTCGCATATAGCTCGGCTGAATAATACTGAGCACCTACTGGTTCTTCACGATAGGCGTCCAAATCAGATGCGCTAATATACCCATTGCGCGCCATCTGCCCCATAACCGTATTACGACGCTGCCGAGCGTTTTCGGGGTTGCGCACCGGATTGTAATAGGTCGTCGCTGCGAGCAGCCCAACCAGGGTAGCTGCTTCGGGCACCGTCAGTTCATTCGAGGCTTTGCCGTAGTACGTGCGTGCGGCGGCTTCAATGCCATACGCGTTGAAGCCAAAGCTCACCGTATTCAGGTACATCTCGATGATCTCCGTCTTGGTGTAGCGCTGTTCCAGCTCCACAGCGGTGATCATTTCGCGGACTTTGCGTGTGATGCTCACCTC
>NZ_JARWGJ010000151.1:0-5899 GCF_040409695.1 Longimonas sp. | reverse complement strand
CTGCAGCGTCCCCTCCTACCGGGCACCAGCCCGGAAAGGAGGGGTGCCCGAAGGGCGGGGTGGTGCTTGCTCGGATAAAGATCCCGGGTCTTCGCGCTGGTCCACCCGGGATGACTGGTAGTGGCGTGCTTGTTTGAGCGCTCCGCCAGCTCCGTGGGAGACCTTTCGACTTCTGCCGGCAGGAGCCGGCATACGCTCAAGGTGACATGACTACAGAGCATGTCATGGTGAGCGGACGGCGAAGCCGGGAGTCGAACCATCTCCTGCTTGGTAGGCAGGACCCCGCGCGTGCAAGGTCGTGGCGAGGCTGTGCGTCCCACGAAGGAAGCCTGCCCCGAACAGGGGCGTATGAGATTGCTTCGTCCTGCGTCCTCGCAATGACAGGGTGGGGGTGCTTCTGGGGAACACCAGGGCCGAGGTGCTGAAATAGCGATGGACTTGGGTTCTCAGATGGGTGTGCTGAGAAGAGGCCCTGCATCCGGTTGGGGCGCGGGCGATCGGGCTGGCGCCGGTTCCTCCGAACAAAACAGGAGGCCCCGCATCCAACAGAACGTCAGAGACGCATGTGTTGTGAAACGTGGTATAGTTTTGGCACAACGTATTAAACGGGGCAAAAGGCCCCTGCAAGCAGGCGCTTCGTTCTTGCGTTTTACAGACGCGTTGCCTACTCTTTGACAGTACGTAGTCTTCCACCAGATACTCTGCGCTCTATCGACATACACCGATACGCATCCCCCATGGCTTGCCACGCTGCACCCCGTGTGCACAGATGCACGCCGTTTGTACGTACCATCGATAACGCAGTCAGCCTGTGCTCATGACCCGACCTTCTGCCCGCCGGTTCGCCCGTTGGATCGGCTTTCTTGGAACCGCCCTTCTCCTGTTTACGCTTACCACCACCGCCCAGGCACAGCTCGGACAGTCGTCCGCGCTCTTCCTGCGCATCGAGCCCGATAGCCGGGGCGCGGGCATGGGCAACACCGGCGTGGCCATCGCCGATAACGCCAACGCCATGTTCTGGAATCCGGCTGGACTGGGGTTTCAGAACAACGCGCAAGTAGGAATTACCCATGCCAACTGGCTGCCCGAGTTCGACGCGGGGCTCTTCTATGAGTATCTTGTCGGGACCTACCACGTCGACGACATCGGTACCTTCGGTGCGAACCTCATCTTTCTGAACCTCGGAGAGCTGGAAGTGGTCGACGGCGACGGACAGGAGGTCCGCGTCGATAACGCTTTCGAAATGGCGGCCGGGCTCTCGTACGGGCGCCAGCTCAGCGAGACGTTCAGCGTGGGGGCCGGCGCGCGCTTCATCTACTCGAAGCTGTCTGAGGGCGACGGCGACATCGACAGCGGCACCGCCACCACCGGTACGTTTGACCTGTCGGCGCTTTACCGCAGCAGGTCCTTTGACCTCTTAGGCGCTCCTACGACGTTCTCAGCCGGGGCGAACCTTGCCAACATGGGCACCTACATCCGGTACTCCGAAGAGAAGCAGGCCGTGCCCACCAACCTGCGCATCGGGTACGCCTTCACGTTCAACTTCGACGAGTACAACAGCCTCACGTTTGCGAACGACTTCAACCGCGAGCTCATCAGCGTCGACGAAGACGGCACCAACCCCGATCCGTTCTACCAGGCGATCTTCAACTCGTGGGGATCGGTGCCGGGCGAGCGGCGTCCGGGCGACGACGAGGCCACCGAGCTGGGCGTAGTCGACCAGTTCACCATTGGCACGGGTCTTGAGTACTGGTATGCTGACCTGTTCGCCCTCCGAAGCGGATACTTCTACGAGCATCCGGACAACGGAAATCGCCAGTTCCTGACGTTCGGCGCAGGCGTACGGTGGAATATCGTAGGGATTGACTTCTCCTACCTGTACACCCTCGAAGAAGACAACCCGCTTTCAGATACGTTGCGATTTAGCCTGTTGCTTTCTTTCCAGTAGATCCGTAGATTCTCGTGCAACGCACGCCGCCTGGCATGCGTCCGGAGCAGATTCGTCGGATGCGCGCCAGGGCGGCACGCGCTCGGTTTGAGCAGCTGTCGCAGAGCATAAGTAGGTCGCCAAAAATACATTTACACCTTGTCATCGCGAGGAGGGAGCTTGCGACCGACGCGGCGATCTCATGCGTTCCTTGTAAAGGGTATATCCTGCTTATAAGGCACAAGATTGCACCCCACGAGCACTCGTTCGCTCCGCTCACAGCGCCGCGTCGCTAACGCTCCTCGCAATGACATACTCGAAAGATTCTTTCTTGGATCTACTTAAATGATTGATATGTAGTCTACATCATCGCAACCCGCTCAACCCCCCTCTGTCTGCCGACATCTCCCCCTTGACCAAGGGGGAGAAACCCGACACGAGCCCGGAGGGCGACTGATGGAGCGAAGCGGAATAAGGGAGAGGGGGTTCAAAGAAAAAAAGCTGCGGTGTCCAATCGCCTTATCATTCAGCGTCTATCCACTACCCTTTCCTTTAATACAGCTTTTTTGTAGAATTGATAGAAATGTTCTTTATCATGTAATTTATTAAATAAACATAAATTGTATTGCTGCACCATCTCAAAAGTGGTCTGCTGCTGTGTTTCTTCTTGCTGTGATGCTAACGGGGTGTGCCTCTTCGCAGAACTCCAATGTAGATCGCCCACACGTTGAGTCAAGGTCTCAAGACCCCCCTCCGTTTGAGACAAATGAGATAGGAGACCCTTCCCACCCCGACTTTGAGAGTCCACAGATGATTGGTGGCATTGATGCGCTATTTGCTGTCCTGCAGGAAGTTACAGAAGGTTGGGTCTGCCCTGTTCGAGGACGCGTGAGCATCCAGTTCGTTGTTGATGAGGAAGGCAGCGTGCCTGAGGCGAGGGTACTGGAAGGCATCCATGAAGAGTGTGATCAGATGGCGATCAAAGCCATAAAGCATATGGCATTTAGCCCGCCGACGATAGGTGGCGAACCGACTCCAATACTTCTGTCTATACCTGTTACCTTTGACTGAGAGAAGGGGACGCTGCGAAAAGAGTGCTGCGTGCTACCGGGAGTGATCTGAGCGCGATCCGTTATCCGGTGAGAGCTCATCATCTTCGTTGGCATGGCCGGGCATCTGTCGGCCGGTACCTTTCCACTGGTCGGGCTCTGCGCCTGAGGGGCCATCAGACTCGTCCGCATCGCCCACCGAAGGCCCCGCCGCACCGTTCATCGGGTCGTCGTCGAATCCGGCAAAGCCTGACCCGCCGTAGAAGCTGCCGTACTGGACCTGCATGGAGCCTTCCTCCATCTTCTTCTGGAGGCGCTTCATGATGATCTTGCGCATAACGCGGCGTGAGGGCGGTACGAGTCCCAGAAAGCCGACCACGTCGGTCAGTACGCCAGGCGTAACAAGCAAGGCCCCGGCCACAAGGATGATAACCCCCTCGACGATCTCATCGCCGGGCAGCGCCCCGGTCTGCAGGCGAGCGTTCAGCTTTTTCCAGGTTGACGCGCCTTCGCGACGGGCCAGGTAGCCGCCTACGACGCCGGTAACCAGGATAAGCGCGACCGTAGGCCACAGGCTGATCAGCCGTTCTACCTGAATGAACAGCATGAACTCAACAGCGGGCAGGAGCAGAAAGAGCAGTACAATACGAGCAATCATAGCGGATACAAATCATCAGGTAGAGCAGGCGGCCAGCAGGAAGTGGACAACCATGTCACACTCAGGCCGCGCGTTTTTCCGAACACACAACCGGGGGTAGAGGATTCAACGCGAGCAGCGCATAACCGGGTTTCGTACCACGTGTGCATGCATCTGCAACAATATCAAAAGATTAGCGAGATATGAATCGTATTGCAATCATCGGAGCCGGGGCGGCAGGACTCACCGCAGCCTGGCATCTGCGCACCTCCAGCGCCGAGGTGAAGCTATTTGAGAAGAGCCGGGGCTACACCGGCCGCGCCGCCACGCGAAGCCATGGCGCAGTGCGCTACGACTTTGGCGCAAACTACCTGGCGGGGGTGTCGGGCCGGGTGCGCACGCTGATCACCGAGACCCTGCCCACCGACCGGCTGGCCACGATCGAGCGTCCGGTGTGGACGTTCAACGGCGCCGGGGTCATCTCGCCGCCCGATGAAGGGGCAGGTCCGCGATGGACCTACGACGGCGGCGTCAATACGCTGGGCAAGCTGATGGTGCAGGAGGGGGCGCTGGGAGTGGTGCGCACCACGCGAATCCGGCATCTGGAAGCGGTGGCAGGCGGGTGGCAGCTTCACTCGACCGAGGGTGAGGTGCACGGGCCGTTTGATGCTGTGCTCTGCACCGCGCCGGCCCCGCAGGCCGCTACGATCATGCAGCGCAGCCAGGCAACGGGGGATGCGAAACGAGATCTTCAGGCCTGTGCGAAGGCGCTTAACGAGGCCGCCTATGCGCCACAATTTGCATATGTGCTTGGATGCGAAGCGCCCATTGATCGACCGGAGGCCTTCTACGGGCTCCGCAGTGCCTCTGGAGACCACCCGGTTGCGTGGATAAGCTTCGAGGAGGACAAGCCGGGCCGTGTGCCTGCAGGGCAGTCGGTGCTGGTGGTGCAGATGAGTGCATCGTGGACCGCCCCACGCGTAGATACCGACCCGGCAGTGCACATTGAGGCGGTGCAGGAGCAGGTGGCCGGGGTGCTTGGCACGGCGCTTCCGCCGATAGGCTGGACAGATGCGCACCGGTGGCGCTATGCCTTTCCGACCACGCCACCAGATGCTGCGCTCCTCGACGACGCGGCTGCATCCGGGCTGTACTTTGCAGGCGACTACCGGATCGGGGCCGGTCGTGTGGGGCGTGCCATGGAGAGCGGGTGGGCGCAGGCCGAACGCATCGAGGCGCGCCACATCGCACCCGTTGCGTCGTAGCAGAGCCGCTGACCACGTACTGGTTGCCGCGAGCTACGTGTCAACCGTACGCCCCTTCCAGCGAACGGCCCCGAACATGCCGTGAAGCCCGGCCCCTACCAGATAGGCAACCTGAAGAAGCGCGGCGGGAATGTAGGAGCGCATGAGGTCGCGATGGTCCACAGCGTGTGAGGCAGGAAGTACAAGCAACAGGTCGGCCCCCATCTTGGCAAGCAGCCCCGTCATGACGGGTTGAGAGAGGGCATCGGGATCGCTCAGGGCAATGGCGAAGGCTACGAGCAAGACAGCGTGCACCACAAAGGTGCTGGCTGAGAGAAGCCAGGGTACCGGGTGGTACGACCGCGTGGCATGGGCCCAGCGCTTTCGCTGGTTCCAGAACGCGCGCCACGACGAAGCCGGGCGGGTCGTAACGGTGGCCGACGCATGCCACAGGTAGCGCGCATTGTTGGGCGTACGGTATGCGACATGCTGAAGCAACAGCTCGTCGGCGGCCAGATGTGAAGAGAGTTGAACTCGCTCAATTGTATCGATGAGCGAGCGATGCAGTCCCATGTTTCCCCCGTTACAGATCGTGGGCACGCCCAGCCCGGCAGTGCCTGCGCCGTAGGCATTCAGCCCCAGAAACTCCAGCGCTTGAAAGCGCTCAAACCACCGCTCATCGTCGATGTCGTAACGCACCGGTCCACATACGACGGGCGTATCTGAGGAGCAGGCTGTCGCGAGCGTAGTGGCCCACTTGGGGGGAGGAGCGCAGTCGGCGTCGACGACGAGAACCACCTCACCGATGGCCTGCTCTATGCCGTACGATACCGCGGTCTCCTTTCCGCGTCCGTACCGTAATGGCAGGCGCAGCGCTTCGTGGGGCGAGTCCTGCTCCCATGCTTCGGTGCCCGCTACGGCGGCGGAGCGCAGCCGCCGGCGTGCGCGCGAGAGCGTAGCATCGGTGGAGTGGTCATCCACCACGATAATCTGCAACTGCGTGTCACCAGGCAGAACTTGCTCATGCAGGGCATCGAGGCAA
>NZ_JARWGJ010000150.1:0-6021 GCF_040409695.1 Longimonas sp. | reverse complement strand
AGCGTCTTCCCGCGTATTCCGAACCAAGAGCCCGTAACGCTCGATGCCGCCGTACGGGGCCCGCTCTCGTCACTCATCGTCGAAACGATGCGTGTGCAGCAAGCAGGCACCACCCTCTCCGTTGAAGGCACCGCCCTCGGGTTTCCCCACGACCTGGACGTAGAGGCCGCCCTCCGTGTCGATAACCTGACAGAGACCGTGGCGCAGTCCTGGTCGGTAGATCCCCTTCCGGAAAGCGGGCCCGCCGCGCTTCCGCTATCGGGCGAGGTGTATGTGCAGGGGCAGGTACGCGCCGCCCAAGCAGTAAACCAGCTGGCTGCCTGGCGGGCCGATTCGGCCTCAGGGCAGACCGAACTTAATGTGACCTCGGCGGCAGGCGACGTTGTAGCTGCGATGGATGTCGACTGGGCCACCGACGCCCCCCTCGCTTACGATGGCACGCTGACGGCCACCAACCTGGCTCTTCACGAGATTGCCCCTGGCACCATACCAGATATTACGCGCCTTACTGGCACGCTCGCCCTGGAAGGCTCCGGCACGTCGCGCTCTTCGGCTATAGCACGCGCCGAAGTGGAGCTTTCGTCCTCCATTCTTGCTGGAGGCGCGGTAGAGGCGCTTACCGGTACGATCGGGCTGGACCGCGGAATGCTTCAGGGAACGGCGGCACTTACCCAGGCCACGGGCCAGGAGTTGATGGCCGAGTGGCGCATGAGCCCGGAAGGCAGCGTCACTGAAATCGAGACATCGGTCGAGACGCGCCGCTTTGACGTGAGTCCCTGGGCGGGGCCCTGGCAAGAAACGACCCTCACGGGTACGATCGACCTGCAGGCACGCACACGTGCAAGTGCCATCGAGCACGGCACACTATCGATCAACGTAGACACGTCAACAGTCCGCCCTCACCCTACGGAAGATCAGCCTGAGGCTGCTGCGCGCACGATTCCCGCTCATACGATGCATGTAGCCCTCGACCCCGAAACGGGGCAGCAAGCGGGGGTGCCTCGTCTTGTTATCGGCGGTGATGTGCTCTCCGTTTCGGCCGGTGGGTCAGGCTGGACCCGGCCCCGTGCGGCGCTGCTCCCGGCATGGGGACGTGCCGTGGCGGAGACGATTGCGTATGAGCATGCCGTAGAGGGTACCGCGCCTGGTGAGATAGCTGCTGCAGTCGAATCTGCGGTCGAAGCCGCGCGGCCTGCGGCCCCGATGTGGCGCCCTCCCGATGCAGCCGACGGTCCGTTTTCGTTCGGCGGCACCCTGCGCATCCACCGCCCCGACGTGCTGCACGCATGGATGCCAGCGCTGCCCCAGGTAGCCGGTGGCACGCATCTACAGGCCAATGTGTATGCAGCGCCCGACTCCATGAATAGCACGATTCGGCTAAACACCGATGCGCTACGCACTGGTTCGGTACGTGCTGATAACCTGGACGTCGAACTACGCGTTGGCGCCGACGATGCAGATCGCCTTCCTGACCGCCTCTCGATCTTCGTGAACGGCTATGCCGATCAGGTCGACACGCCGGTTGCGTCGCTTTTTGAACCGCTCGTGCGAGGCAGCTACGAGGAGCGGCGAGGCTCCGTCTTGTTTGAAACCATTGAGCGCGGTCAGACCGGTCCCATTCAGGCTGAGATCGACCTGCGTGCCTTCGACACGCGCAACGAACTGGTTGTGCAGTACATCAGCGCCGAGGCGGGCGACCACCAGTGGCGCTCGGTTCGCCCCAGCTCGTGGACGCTCTACAGCAACCGTGTTGTGGGGGCCCCGCTGGAGCTGACCAGCGACGCTCCGCTTGCCGGCGACGACGCCACCCAGTCTATCGTGATTGACGGTGCCTTTTCGCCTGACAAGGATGATGCCCTCAACGTCGAGTTTTACAACGTACAGCTACTCCCCCTCTCGCAGCTGGCCGGGTGGTCGCAGCCGCTGGGGGGGCTCGTGAACGGCAACCTGCAGCTCAGCGGCACGTGGCGCAGCCCTGTCGGAGGCGGAGACCTGCGCGTCGACGAGTGGTCGTTTGATCGGCGCTTACTGGGGGACTTGACCGTAGGCGCTCATTACGTTATAGGGGCGCCCGACCTTGAGCTCGACCTGGCCCTGGCACCTACCCCCAACGTTGAAGGCCCCGCCGATGCCCAGCAGGCACTCGTTCCTGGTGGCATTCAGCAGGTCGTCGAAAATCAGCTTGCGCTCGCCGGACGACTGCGTGTATCGCAAGACGCCCCCGAATGGGACGAAGACGAATGGATCGACCTGCAGCTCGATATAGAGCGGGCCGACCTGTTCTTCTTTGACTTTGTCTTTGGGGATGTGATGCGCGATATCGAGGGATACACGCGCGGGTCGTCCTCGATTACGGGGCGCTGGGAGCGACCGGTCTTTGATGCCGACATGGAAGTCGATGGCGCGTTTACCATCCCTCGTTTCAACCTGGCCTACACGCTTGCCGGGCCGGTGTCGGTCGACCGGGAGGGTATTCACCTGGACGATGCAGTACTTGAAGACCGAGACGAGGGGCGTGCTGAAATCGGTGGGAGCGTGCTCTTCAACGACTATCAGTTTTTCTCTTTTGACCTGCGGAGCACGGTTGACGAACTGACAATCATGGACGTAGCACGCGCCGACGACCTGCCGTTTTACGGCTTTATACGCGCCTCCGGCCCGCTGCAGCTGCAGGGCCCTCTGTCGAACACGCGCCTTGTATCAGACGATGCCCGCACCTCGTCTGATACTGAGGTGTACATCCCCGTTACGGAGGGCGAGGGCGACCCGACAAGCGGGTTTCTGATCTACGCGGACTCTACGAGTCAGATGCTCGACTGGGAGCAGCTAACGCGCCGTGCGAATATCTTCGCTGACCGTCCAGAGGGCGAGGCGTCGTTCTTAGATGGCATGGAGATCGACCTGAACATTCAGGCTACGCGTGGAGGGCGCCTGCACATCGTGTTCGACGCGCTCGTTGGAGACGTGATCACCACCGAGGGCACCGGGCGCGTCCAGCTACAGCGCGAAGACGGAGAGTTCTCAATATTTGGATCGCTCGACGTGGTAGGTGGCACCTACCTCTTTACCGCCGGCGAGGTATTTGTGCGACGCTTTAGCATTAACCAGGGCTCGCTTTCGTGGGATGGGGACCCGATAAACGCCGAACTTGATATTGAAGCAGCATTCCGTACACGCGCCTCCCCAGCAGGCCTTCCTGGCTTTTCGGAACGAAGCGCACGCATTCCTGTGGTGATTGATCTTGACATCACCGGACGGGTGGAAACGCCAGAAGTCGCTCTCAGTCTTTCGCTCGACCGCGACCAGCGAGATCAGCGCATCGGGGCGCAGACCTTTGACGCGCTGCTGAACCAGGAAGAGCGCATGACGGAGTTCGCAACCAGCGTGCTGCTCACAAATACCTTTCTCCTCACTACGGAGAACATCGCGGGTACAGGGTCGGGGTCGGGAGAGCCAGGCCGCCTGGCTGATACCGGCGGACAGCTTGCCTTCAACAGCGTGTCGCAGCTTGTATCCAGCCAGCTCAACCGGTACCTGAGCGAAGCGCTGCCCAATGTAGACATTAATGTTGGGGTGCAGGGCGAAACAACAGACGACCTTGACATCATTTATGGGGTGGCCTTACGCCTTTTAGATGAACGGCTAATCATTCGCGGCGAAGGCGTGTATACAAGCAATGATGAACTGCGCACCCAGCAAGCTGGTCCACAGGGCGAGTTCGCTGTTGAGGTTCGATTGAGCAACCAGGTGTCTATGGAAGTCTTCTATCGTCGCGCAGGCGACGACCTTACCCGCGGTCAGACGCTGACCAGCACAACGGGAATCGGGTTATTTTACCAGACGCAGTTCAACACCTGGGGGTCGCTCTGGCGCCGTGTAACGGGACGATCCGAATCCCCAACCGAGGCGCCTCCTGCACTCGACCCGCCCGACGTCTCCTCTGAGCCCGTCATTACTGTTGAGGAGGCCGAGGACTCGGGCGTCGACCCGTAAAACTGCTGCCTTTTTAGCAGGCGCGTAGCTTCGAGCGACGCCACACAACGCGTCGCCGCTGTACGCCGCCCACACCTGCCCTTTATTATCGTTTTTGTCATAGCACTCCTGTACTCTATTGTCTACTTCTGTTTCTCCCTCCCCGATGCGCCAAGCGATCCTCTCTTTTTTAGAGGAGCACCCCGATACCTCTTTTCGCGACCATGAGATAGCTCAGGAGCTGGAGCTCGATGATAACCAGCGTTTTCTTCAATTTGGGCGCACGCTCGAACGGCTTGTCGAAGCTGAGCTGATTGAGCGCGATGGAGAAAAGTTCTACCATAAGAAGATCGAGCGCGGTACGATTGGCGTTCTCAGTGCCCACCCGCGTGGCTTCGGCTTCGTTGAAGATGCCGATACTGGCGAAGAATACTTTATTCGCGAATCCAACATGGGTACGGCGCTTCACGGCGACCTCGTACGCGTAGCCGTAGGTGCACAGTCAAAGCCCGACAAGAAACGAGAGTGTGAGGTGCTTGAGGTGGAAGAACGGCGACGCACCCGCGTAGTCGGTACGTTCCGCCCACAGGGCTCTCATGCTATCGTACAGCCCGATGACAACCGCATCCTCCAGGATGTGTTTGTGCCCAAAGATGCCTATAACGGCGCTTCGAACGGTGACAAGGTTGTGGTCTCGATCGACCGATTCACCGACCGGCGGGCTTCACCAGAAGGGCGTATCCTAAACGTGCTGGGTGCAGCGGATGACCCCAACGTGCAGGTGCTGTCGCTGGCCATGAGCATGGACGTACGTACCGACTTCCCCAAACCGGTACAGCGTGAGGCCGATGCGATCTCAACCTCAATCCCGAAAGAAGAGATCAACAGGCGCCTCGACCTGCGCGAGAAGCAGATCTTCACGATTGACCCTGAGGATGCTAAGGATTTCGACGACGCGATCCACATCGAGAAAACCTCGAATGGCACCTGGGAAGTGGGCGTTCACATCGCTGATGTGAGCCACTACGTAAAGCCAGATACAGCGATCGACGAAGAAGCGATCACTCGCGCAACCAGCGTATATCTGGTTGATCGCACCATACCGATGCTCCCTGAGAAGCTGTCGAACCAGGTCTGCTCGCTTCGTCCGCACGAAGACACCCTCGCGTTCTCTTGCATCATGGAGATTGATACGCAAGGTAAGGTTGTAGACTACGAGTTCAGCGAAACAGTCATCCACTCGAAGCGGCGCCTGACGTACGACGAGGCGCAGGAGTTCATCAACGGAGATAACGCAGAAGATGATGTCGCGTTGCCGGTAAAACGGGCCTACTCGCTCTCGTCTATCCTTACTAAAAATCGCATGAGCGAGGGCGGCATTGACTTTGGCACCGATGAGGTAAAGGTCGTGCTTGACGACAAAGGCCATCCGGTTGACATCGTAGTTAAGAAGCGGATGCCTGCAAATCGGCTTGTTGAGGAGTTTATGCTCCTTGCCAACCGCACCGCTGCACGTCACGTCGCCGACACCGACGATCCGAAGCCTTTCGTGTACCGAGTGCACGATACACCTGATTCGGAGCGCATCCAGAAGCTTTCTTCGTACGTGGAGGTCTTCGGCCATAAACTCCCCTTGACCGACGGCAACGTGACGCCCGGCGACCTGGGCGCCCTTATTGACGATATCAAGGACGAACCCGAAGAGGTGGTGATTACGCGGGCCGCGCTCCGAGCGATGTCTAAAGCCGTCTATTCCACAAAGAATATCGGCCATTTCGGACTCAACTTTCCGTATTACACGCACTTTACCAGCCCAATCCGGCGGTACCCCGACCTGATCGTACATCGCCTCTTGAAGCGGTATCTTAGCGGCGGCTCGGCGGTAGACGTAGGTGCGCTGGATGAGCGCTGCGAGTACTGCTCCGAAAAAGAACGTGACGCCGAACAGGCCGAGCGCGAATCGGTGAAGCTCAAGCAGGTAGAGTATGCACAGGCTCACATTGGCGACACGTTCGAGGGCGTCGTCAGTGGCGTCACGAAGTTTGGCGT
>NZ_JARWGJ010000149.1:0-26927 GCF_040409695.1 Longimonas sp. | reverse complement strand
GCGACACGCGTCCCCATGAAAGGTCGGTGATGTGGAGGAGTCCGTCAACGCCGCCAAGGTCGATGAAGACCCCGAAGTCGACGATGTTCTTCACGGTACCCTGCAGGACCTGCCCCACTTCGAGCTGCGACAGAATCTGCTGGCGCTGCTCTTCGAGCTCTTCCTGAATCAGTTCGCGGTGCGAGACCACGATGTTCTCGTTCGACGGATTGAGCTTCACAATCTTGAACTCCATCCGCTTCTCCAGATACGCGTCGAAGTCGCGTACCGGACGCACGTCGATCTGCGAACCGGGGAGGAACGCTTCGAGTCCGTCGAAGAGCTCCACGATCATACCGCCCTTAATACGGCTGACGATCGTACCCTCGATGATCTCTTCGTTCTCGTAGATCTCTTCAATGCGCTGCCAGCGGCGTACCTTGTCGGCTTTCTCTTTTGAGAGCACCAGCTGACCTTCGCGGTCTTCTTTGTGGTCGAGGTAGACCTCAACGGTGTCGCCGCGCTGAATCGACTTGCCAAACTCGTCGCGCGACACGATACCGTCGCTCTTATAGCCGATATCGATCACAACGTGATCTTCCGTGACCTTTAGCACACGCCCCTGCACGATGTCTTGCTCGCGCACATCAATGCTGGTGCGATCAACCAACTCCCGGAACTGGTCGTACACCGGGTCGGCCGTCTGCGAACGCTCGTACTCTTCAAGTTCGTCGAGCGATATCGTGCGCCCAACAACCTGTCCGGTAAAGCCCTGATTCTCTTCGGTCCGCTCCAACTCATCGAGCGACATGGTCAACCCGGGGGCATCGACCTGTGTCGCATCAAAGTCAAAGTCGTCGCTGGTCGGCATGCCAATTTCATCCCCGGCTGATTTCACCGCTTCCGCCAGCAGGCGGTCAACGTGTTCCGGAGGAGGATCCCGTTCTTCAACTTCTTCGGCAACGGCTTCTTCATCCGTGCCTTCGTCATCATCTTCTGCTTCGGCGGCATCCGCTTCCACAGCAGATACGGGCTCGTCGGCAGCATCGGGAAGTGCGTCAGCCGATGTCGGATCCGCAGCAGCCGTTTCGGCAACCGCTTCTTCCTCTTCGGCTTCAACGACTTCCTCAACAACTTCTTGGGATTCGGGGGCTTCTTGGGATGGTGCTTGCTTTTCTTGTTCGGCCATATAGGTTGAGAAACGAGGAGTAATTGCTTTACGATACTGCAGCCCGTACTTGTTCGGGGGCGCTTCGGCACATAAAGCGGGTGTGAGCTGGGTCAGCGGGCCAACACGGTGAAAAATTACGAATAAGGGTCTGCCGGCCGCAGGCGAATCGCTGACATGCCCCTTAAACACCCTATAACATTATCAGAATACATTATAGAGATGATTCGCGGGGCATTTCGCCATGTGCGTCCGGAAAACGGTCTAATGGGATGCGGAGACGTCCGTTCCCGCTTTTGCGCGCTCAATCAGCGCTTCAATGGCTTCCACCTGTTCTTCGAATGAAAGTGACGTCGTATCCAGCACAACGGCATCGTCAGGGCGTCGTAGCGGAGCCAGGTCGCGCGTGCGATCTTTCTCGTCGCGGGCGCGGATCTCTTCGCGCACATCCTCGAACGAAGCTGACGTCTGCTGTTCCTCGTATTCTTGCATCCGGCGCCGCGCTCGTTCTTCGAGACTTGCATGCATGTAGATTTTGAGGTCGGCTGCCGGAAAGACCACCGTGCCCGTGTCTCGCCCGTCTGCCACAACCCCGCCTCGGCTACGGCTCCACCGCGCTGCAATATCGCGCTGCAGCGGAAGCAGCGCCTCACGCACCGCTGAAAGCGCCGCCACCTGGCTCGCCATGTCTCCCACGCGCGAGGTGCGAATAGCATCGCTTACGTCGCGGTCGCCTATCAGCACGCGCAGCGTGTCCGACGTGCTGAAACGTAGGTCGATAGAGCAATCGCTCAGCAGCGCATCCGCGTTCTTGTTGGTGGGAGACGCATCGGCCTCCACAAAAACAAGCGCAACGGCCCGGTACAGCGCCCCGGTATCCAGGTAGCGAAAATCAAGACGCTCGGCAACTTCTTTGGCTGTGCTGCTCTTTCCGGCCCCAGCAGGCCCATCAATAGTGACAATCATATGTAGTTTTTTATTGCAATAACGGACTACAGTGTGCTTATCGGGCCGCGCGCCCCACGTCGCTGTGCACAATGGTGATCGGCTCGCCGTAGCGCATCGGGCCTATCGGCGTGCGGATCGTGGGATCGGCGGTAAATCGCACGTTGGTGGGCGGCCCCTCCCCTGCTACCGACAGCGCCAGCCCCACAAGGTCGCTAACGCCCCCGTCGAAGAAGTCGATCAGGTTCAGCTCTACCGGAAACCGGATATCGGTCGGCACGCCCGGCTCAAGCACCGTCTCTTCCTGAAACGTCCCGGCGATGGTCTCCCGATCGTTCAGAAAAAGCGTCCAGTCGAGCTCGGTAAGGCGCGCACGTACCGAGTTATCGTCCGGGTTCGTCCCCTCAATCACAACCGCAAAGGAGAGCGGAAGCTCGCCCCGGCGCACGGCGTTCCCCAGGTTCAGCAGCTGCACCGGACCCAGGTCGTCGACGCTCTGCACCCGGTTCAGGTCGATGCCCGCCAGGCGCGCGTCGGTCACGCGGTCGAGCCGAAAGTCAACATTGCGCAGCTGGGCCACCTCGCGCAGGGTCTGGCACGCTGTAAGCGTCGTGGCCATTACTACGAGCAGCAACGCGCCCACAAGAACACGAAGCCGCATATCCACAAATAACGAACGCATGGTCAAGAACAATATGAAGGGAAGGAATACGAAACGGACGAATCAGGGCCTGCGTAGGTGAATGCATAACGGGGCGGTGCCAACCATGTGTCATACCAGCTATCGGGCGTGCGGTGTCCCCGCACCGACCACGAGCTCGCCCTCTCCTGCTTCAATGTGTAAGATTTCGGCGTTATGCGCAAACTTGCTTGGGATGAAATCGACCGCCCGGCCCCGAGCGAACTCGAATCTCTGCCTCGCCATCCGGTCGTCGTGATTGCGCACAACCTGCGCTCTATCTATAACGTCGGTTCTATCTTTCGCACCAGCGACGCCGCTCGCATCGAGCACCTCTACCTGACGGGCTACACGGGTACCCCGGCCCACAAAGATATGCAGAAAACAGCGCTCGGCGCGCAGGATCTGGTGCCGTGGTCGCACCACGACGACGGACGCGCCCTCGCCCGGCGCCTGCAGTCCGACGGGTATACCCTCGCTGCGCTGGAGCTCACCGACACCTCGCAGCCTCCTGCTTCGATAAGCGCCCCCGATTTTCCGCTCGCGCTCGTTCTCGGCAACGAAGTGCACGGTGTAGACGCCGACCTGCTCGCCTGCTGCGACCTGGCGCTGGAGTTGCCGCAGTATGGGGCCAAGCAGTCGCTCAACGTGGCGGTCGCCTACGGCATCGCCATCTACGACCTCGTCCGCCGCTACCGCTCACTCGCCTCCCCTACCCCGGCATGACCGACGCCTCTTCGCTTACGTTCGACTTCCCGCCGACTCCCGACGCCGCGTGGCTCGACCAGCTGCGTAGCGATCTCGGGGATGACTTTGAGGATCAGCTTACCTGGCAGCCCCTCGAAGGCATCGACCTGTGTGCGTTCTACCGCCGCGCCTCCACGGAACCGCTTCCGCATGTAGACCGGTCTGCTCATGGCGACCGGCTTCGCGCTGCCCCCAACGACTGGACCATCGCTCAGCGGCTTCCGCTGGATGCGCCCCACCTGCTCGAACGCATCGCGAAGGCGCTGGATGGCGGCGCAGAGCGCATCGTCGTGCACGCTTCGTCGCAGGCTGTTCAGCAGACTGTTCAGGGGGATGCGCACGGCCTGCCCCTGTCGTCCCTTCGCGACGGCCTTGCGGCAGCAGATGCTGACGGTGCCGCGCTGCATCTCGATGGCGGACCCTCGGCGCTGGCCCTGGCCGTCCAACTCCGCGACGAAATTCCTGCGCCCCTCCTCTACGTAGACCCGTCTATGCAGGAGGCCTTTTCGAGCTGGTCGCCCGCCGCCGCCTCGGCCTACACCGACTATCACGCCCCAGAGCCCGGCCCGCTCGTCGTGGATGCCCGCCTGCCCCACCGGGCCGGACTCCCCCTGGTCGATGAGCTGGCCCTGGCGCTTGCCAGTGCGTCGGAGACGCTCGCCCGACAGGGCGCAGACGCACTCGACCAGACGCCCCACGTGCTTGCACAGGTCGACACCTCCTACTTCCTGGAGATCGCCAAGCTGCGGGCGCTACGCCTGCTCCTCCCCCAGGTATTCGCCGCCTACGCCGACCTCCACGGCAGCGGCGCGGCGCTCGCGCCGGCCCAGGTAGAGCTCTACGTCGAGACCTCGCCGCGCTCGCATACGCTCTTCGACCCGCACGCGAACCTGCTTCGCGCTGCCACACAGGGCGCTGCAGCCGTCATCGGCGGCGCCGACCAGCTTGTCGTAGCCCCCTTCCGGCGCGACGACCACGACGAGACTGCCAATGCCGACCGGCTGGCGCGCAACACACAGCTTATCCTGAAGCACGAAGCGCATCTGCACCGCGTGGCCGATCCGGCGGCCGGCGCCTACTACCTCGAACACGCCACCGACCGCCTTGCCCACGCCGCCTGGTCTCGCTTCCAGTCGATCGAGGAGCAGGGCGGACTCACCGCGTGGGCCGCCACCGGAGCCCTCGCCGACGCTGCTCGTGCGGCACGCAGCACGCGGCGCGAGCGCATCGCCCATCGCCGCGATGTGCTCGTAGGCACCAACCACTACCCCGACCCCGACGCGCCGGTTACGCCTCCCGAAGACGGCTCCCCGCAAGACAGCTCTTCTGACGGCGCCCACCGGATCTTTGACATCGACCCGCCCGGGTGGGCCCGCCTGCTGCGCCGCTCCGACCCGTACGACGCCCTGCGACTGCGCGTCCAACAGCTCGACGAGCGCCCACGCGTGCTGGTCTGCCCGGTCGGAACGCCGTCCATGCGGAGCGCACGCGCCACCTTCGCGCGCAACATCGTCGGCTGTCTCGGCGTGGCGCTTATCGAGCCGCTTGGCTACGACACGGTCGGCGAGGCCCTCGCGGCGGTTGAGGAGCACGCGCCCGATGCCGTGGTCTGGTGTGCCGACGACGACACCCTGGCCGATCTCCTGCAGCAAGCCCCCACCGGCCGCCTCGATGCCGTTACGCTGGCCGCCGCCCCACCACACGCAGTCCCCGACGACGGAGCCGTTGACCTGCTGCTTCACCGCCGGGCTCCGACGCTGCAGCGCCTCACGTCGCTCACCGATGCGCTGGTGGAACGGACCCGCTAATACCTGCAAGCGCATGCCCGCACTCTGCTCGTACTCTACGCGGGATTGGCGAAAGATGTAGCGGTAGCAGCTTAATGGAAGGTGGTAGTTACGTGCACACCGCCGCCACAGCCCCCTACCGCACAGCACAAGGCACGTTTGGCCCTGCTGCCGGTATGGCTATCCGGTGTACGTGCTGGCAATCTCTTTTCATCCGGCCCGTTCGTCCGGCCCCGCAGCCCGCTCGGCAGGCGTGCTTACTGGCCACTCTGCTTGCACCACCCGAAGGCTCAATCAGCGGACCAATCAACGGCTCAACCGACTGCCTGACTAACTACCTGACCAACCATGCCTGACTCCGACTCTGCGCTCTCCGAGCACCGGGCATCCGGTCCGGTATCGTCGCTCAACCCGAACCTGAAGCGCCAGACGCGGCGCACCAAACGCTTTTCAACCCGCGACTACCTGCAGGGCATTCGCGACGGCGACCGCGTGATGCTGGGACGCGCCATCACGCTCATCGAAAGCACCCGCCCAGCCGACCGCGAGCAGGCCCATGCCGTGCTCGACGCCTGCACGCCCGCCACCGCCAACACCGTGCGGGTAGGCGTAACCGGCATCCCCGGCGTAGGCAAGAGCACCTTCATCGAAGCGCTCGGACTCCACCTGGTTGACCAGGGCCACCGGCTTGCGGTGCTCACCGTAGACCCGAGCAGCGAGCGCAGCCGCGGGAGCATTCTGGGTGATAAGACGCGCATGCCCAATCTCGCTACGCACGACCAGGCGTTCATCCGCCCCTCGCCCACCAGCGGCTCCCTGGGCGGCGTGGCACGCACCACCCGCGAAACCATTCTGCTCTGCGAGGCCGCCGGCTACACCCACGTCATCGTAGAAACCGTCGGCGTCGGGCAGTCCGAAACCGCCGTGCGGTCGATGGTCGACGCCTTCCTGCTGCTCGCCCTGGCCAACACGGGCGACGAGCTCCAGGGCATCAAGCGCGGCATCATGGAGATGGCCGATGTCATCGTCATCAACAAAGCCGACGCCAGTCCCGAGACCGCCCTCAACGAAACCCGCCGCACCCTGAAGCAGGCGCTGCAGCTGCTTCCCGAGCGGGCTACGAACTGGACGCCCCCCGTAGCCACCTGTTCTGCACTCCGCCAGCAGGGCATCGACGCCGTGTGGCAGTCCATCACCGAGTACGTTGACCATCTGCGCGACACCGGCGCCTTCGATGAGCAGCGCAGCCAGCAGACCCGCCACTGGCTCCGCGAAACCATCAACCACGCCCTTCAACAGGACTTCTACGCCGACCCGAAGGTGCAGTCGGCCCTCGGCGACCTGGAGTCCGATGTCGCTTCGGGCGCAGAAAGTGCCTATGCGGCTGCACAGATGCTAATCGAAACCTACCGGTCTACGTCATAACATCGGTTTACGTCATTACGCCACAACGTCTCTCCAGCCGGTCTTACTTTTTGAGCAGCGACTTATGCTCGGGATGCTCGTTGATGTAGTGCGCCACATACGAGCAGTACGGCACCACCGTAAGGTCGTTTGAGCGCGCATGCTGCAGCGCACGCTCCACCATGCGCCCGGCGATGCCCTGGCGTCGATAGCGCGGCGGCACGCCCGTATGCGTAATGCCCATCTTGCCGTCCATCAAGCGGTAGGTCACCACCGCCTCGCGGCCCTCCTCGTCCAGCACCGACACGAACCGCTGCTGATCTGCGTTGTGCTCTATCGATAGCGCACCCGGGTCGATCGGGTTCGACGTTGCATCATTCATGGCAGTCTGTGTATATCGTGCGTATCAAAGAAAGGGTGTACGATGTTGCAGGTATGCCCTACTCCGTCTGTAAGAAGGAGGTTCAACCATGCCGTGTATTTCTGTCGTTTAGTAGATGGCCGCTTGCATCCGTATACTGCGCCTGTACTGATGCGCCTGTACTGATATGAATGCAGTTATATGGCTGCCCACCACGCCCCGCCCTCTTTCCTCGTTGCCCGCTATGCGTGCCTCGCCTATGCGCCTACGCCCCACGCTCGCTGCCATCCTGCCCCTGCTTTTCGTTACGCTCCCCTACATGCTTCCGGCCCCGCCGTCTCTCGGGCCCATCCAGGGACTGCCAGCTGACTCGGCCTATGCCTCGCTGGTGTTGGATCGCGACACCTTTGCTCTTGATGTGACGACCTGCGACCTGTCGGGCGAGGTTGACGACACCACCGCTACGCTGCACGCCACCCAGCAGGCCCCCGGCGCAACGCTCGATGTCGAGGTCACCCGCTCTCGCCTGCGCGGCAGCCTCATCCAGCGGATTCGCGTGGCTCTGCGCGATGGCGATACCGAACGCATGGCCCACGTCGCCGAGCATGTCTACGGACTCGGCGGCTGGCACGCCCTCTACGGCGGCCCCGAAGCGCCGCTGCTCGCCATCCAAGGCGACACGCTGCGTGCTACCGGACGCTTCGCCCCTGCCAACCCCGACGCAGCCCATCCCGATACGCTACGCGGCCAGCTATATGCTGTATGTCCGTAATCTCTCTGCAGCACCGAAGGCTGCGCTACCGTACTTCAGGGAGCGGTTCAGGGGGGATGCGCAGATCTGCTTTCAGGCGGCACGCTTCTATCCTGCATCTGAACGTTCCTGTTTTCAGATGCACAACTACCTTTCTTTGCAATAACGGACTTAACCGAGCGTGCCTCTCGCGCTGTCAGTCAAGAGCGCCCCGATGAGCGACCGCGCCATCCCGTAGACGCCGGGCGCCTCGCTGGCACGGGGCCCCGCCACGTTGAGCGTCCGAATGTGGCATGTCGTGATCCAGCTTGCAACCGCAGCACGCGCGTTCGCATCCCCCAGCTGGACCACCCGACAGGGCTTGCGCTGCTGCTCGGCTACCTGCTGCGTGAGAGCGGTGCCCCCCTCCACCGCGCCCCTGTGCACGATAAGCGTGCCGTCGCTGTCGCGCACGTTCCATGCCGTGCGCTGGGCGTACGCGTGCGAGGGCGTTTCGGTGAGTGGATAGCGCGCAGGAATCGGGCCGTCCTCGGCGCGGCGCCCCCGCGGGCACCAGCCCCCTACCGGAACGCCCGCCTCCAATGCGGCATCCAGCGCCGCCCGGTCCACGCCCGTCTGTCCGCCCGACACGATTTTCTTGATGGTCATGGGTTCACCACCTGCATAATCATAATAGGTAGTGGGTAGACGCTAAGTGATAAGGCTATCGTAGAATGTAGGTTTGTCTTGTTCGAACCCCCTCTCCCTTCGGGTTTCTCCCCCTTTTCCAAGGGGGAGATGTCGATAGACAGAGGGGGTTGGGCTGGCTCCGATGATGTCGGCCATATGACAATCACTTACCATTGAACCGCTACCTCATAATATAGTATTGTGCGCTGAAACAGAGCCTGCGGCGTGCGCGGTTCACTGCATGCTCTTGTGTGCGCTCCGCATCCGCGCAATAAACACGTTACATGGCAGATGGTGCCTCGGAGGAACGCACCTGACGGGTATGACGTGACGTTGTACGGAAGACGCATCGCGAGCGCGTGTCCTGTCTCGTGAATAGATTGTATATCTTCGTATATCTACCCGCCAAACACTGCATCCGCCTATGAGGCTGTTTGTTGCCCTGAACGTACCGACTGACCACTGGCGCCTGGATCTGCCCGAGAGCATTCCGGGCGTCGACGCGCGCTGGGTCGTCCCCGACCAGTGGCACGTTACGCTACAGTTCATCGGCGCGGTAGACCGG
Source organism: Longimonas sp. (assembly GCF_040409695.1). Taxonomy (GTDB): domain Bacteria; phylum Bacteroidota; class Rhodothermia; order Rhodothermales; family Salinibacteraceae; genus Longimonas. The sequence continues at coordinate 17,872 of NZ_JARWGJ010000149.1, read as the reverse complement.
AGCGATCTCGCGCGCTACAAGGACGCCCTCGCCTCGATTGAGGCTCCCCCGGCTGTGCTGCGCCCGTACGGGCTCGACGTGCTCCCGCGCCGGCATGCGCCCCGTGTGCTCACAATCGGCGTAGACCGTACCGACTCGCTGATGACATGCCACAGCGCCGTTCAGCGGGCAATGTCGGCCATCGGCGTAACGACCGAGCGCCAGGAGTTTCGTCCGCACGTCACGCTCGCCCGCCTGCGCGACGATGCCGACGCCGAGGCCGTGCACCAGTACCGCACGAAGCACACGCGCCACGCTGCCGCACTGCCCGCGCACACCGCCCCCGCCGTGCATCTCTACGAGAGCATCCAGACCGAAAACGGAACCACCTACGACGAACAGCTCACCGTTCCGCTCATGCACTCGTGACTGCTGAGGAAGACTTTTCAGAAGAACATTCCGAAGAGGCCACCACTCATACGGTCCAGCTTCGGATGCGGGCTGGGCGATGATAGCGCTTGGTTCCGTGTTTATACTCAATGGGATACGGGGTATCGCCGTGAAACTCAACCACATCGGCACGTCCCACGAGGCCAAGCCGGTCGGAGTAGAGCGGGAGGCTTCGTTCTACCCTGATGCCGTCATGGGCCTCATGCGTAACCGTATCTACCCGCTCATGGTCACGATTGCCCCTCAGGGTATAGAGGTTTTCCTCATAGCTCTGCTCCACATGAATCAGCGCACACTGACGCGGACAGTACGCGTAGTGCTCTAACGCCGAGATCATGATGCGTTCATCATCGGTCCATTTCATGGGTCGGTATTTGTGCTGATGTATAACCCGCACCCTCCCGTTCGTGAATGGACTGTCCGGCTGAACTCGATCACTTACCCTTTTAAGTGTTTGTTTGAGATTGCTTTATCATGAATCGCGAACCCCCGCCGGTTTTCGCACTGATAGGGGTTCGCGATTGCTCTTTTTGGGCTTCTTTGGTATAGCTTGCACGAGAACATCCCACGGCAGATCCGTGCGCGAACACCGTTGACGCACGTCGCAATAGATCATGTGGGCTTGCTCTACCAGTGGTTGGTTTCGGAACTGGAGCACTTCGGTGGACGCAACGCCGTTCGCCAAGTGCATCGTGTAAATGCCGACATGCCCGATGCGCTTACCGACCTTTCGTTCAAGGCGAAGGTGGATAAAGACAGTTTATAACAAAAAAACCTGACAGGTCTTGGAGACCTGACAGGTTTCATCCTCGCGGAGCTGGGATAGGGCTCCGTAGATCAGCCTGTAGCTGCGTAACGACGAGACCATCCTCATTTCTTTGACCTCCACGTCCAACAGCTTTGGTTCTATTCGTTGACAACGACATCGTCCTCAAGTTGGCTGCCTGGGACCTGTGGAGATCGTTGCGGGCCGCATTTGAACCTCCTTCGGTGGATATCGGGGTATTAGCCCTCCGCCTAACAACGACGCATGCGGAGTTGGTATCAGGTCTTGCTAACAAAGAGGAACCATACCGGTGTAAGCATCATGATAGCGCCATCCGGCACACACTCCCTTGCCAAATGGCTGACACAATCATGTCGCGCACTCCGCTCCCTTCAGCCGCCGAACAGGCTACGGCTCCCGATGCCTCCCCGATGGAGGCGATCGCGCTCATTCGGGAGGGCGTGCCGTCGGAGGTTCTCACGCATATCAAGCAGGCGCTGGATCTTACGGATGCCGAGCTTGCGCGCGTCGTGCGTATTCCAAAGCGTACGCTAACGCGCCGTAAGAAGGACGGGGGGCTGCGTCCCGATGAATCGGAACGGGCGCTGCGGATTCTTCGGATGGTGCGTCATGCCAAGGCGGTGTTTGGCACGACCGAGGATGCCCGTGCGTGGATGCACGCGCCCAACATGGCTCTGGGCGATGAACCGCCGCTTCAGTTTGCGGATACCGAGCCCGGCGCCCGGCGCGTCGATCAGCTGCTCGGACAGATCGAGCACGGTGTGGCACTGTAGCGTATTGCTTGCTCTCTTGCATATCTCTGCCGCGTTTGACGTATCTCCCGTTACCTGTTGTGACTGAATCGATTACCGCATGGCGCATCACGCAGGCCCAATATCAGGATACGGCTTTCAGCGGGACCGGCGCCCGAATGTACGGCGGACGGTTTAACAGCGTGGGAGTACCGGTGGTGTACACAGCCGAGTCGATTGCACTGGCTACGCTGAAACTGCTGGTGCGTGTCAATCAGCGCAAGCATCTCAACCGGTATGTGCGTATGTCGGTGCGCTTCTCAAGCGAACACGTCACGGTGCCGGGTTCGCTTCCAGCGGGGTGGGATGCCCATCCGTATAGCTCCGTCAGCCAGTCTGTAGGCGACGAATGGGTGCGCTCGCAGCGGTCGCTTGTGCTGAAGGTGCCGAGTGTCGTGGAACCGATGGAGTCGAACTACCTCATCAATCCACTGCATCCGGATTATAGTGAACTGGAGATTGGAGACGCTACTCCGCTTCGACTGGACTCGCGCCTGTTGAACGGTTGACCCGTATCTGCTCGGTTGGCGGATGCGCGGGCTGTACGCGGCGGGCGGTCTGGTGGGCGATGGGAACGGGCGCCTGGGCGATGTCGGCTGGGGCGGGGCGTGGACGGTTCGGGTAGCGAGATGTCTCTTCACCCGGGCGTCGGCGGCCCGCTTCCCTCCTGCCCTGTGTCGCGCGCTGGCGCTGCGGGGAACGATACTTGACAGTACAAGGGCCATTTCGTAGAATCTTATATGCACGTCTTCATGATATCGCGCAGTGAAAGCGGTTCCGGCAAAGACGCGCACGGGGGTCCATTCCATCTCAACCAATGCAAGAAGCGAGCCATGGCCAATACGTACGAGGAGGTCTACCAGCACTCGATCGAGGACCCTGAGGGATTCTGGAGCGGGGTTGCCGAGGATGTGCACTGGTACAAAAAGTGGGATCAGGTGCTCGACACGTCTGATGCGCCGTTCTACCGCTGGTTTGTCGGCGGCGAGCTGAACACGTGCTACAATGCGCTGGATCTGCACGTAGACCGGGGGCGTGGCGACACGGTCGCGCTGATCTACGACAGCCCCGTCACCGACACCATCAAAAAGTATACGTACGCCGAGCTGCGCGATGAGGTGGCCCGGTTTGCGGGAGTGCTTGCCGAGCAAGGCGTGGGTAAGGGCGACCGGGTGGTCATCTACATGCCGATGATTCCCGAGGCGGCCATTGCTATGCTGGCCTGTGCGCGTATCGGAGCCGTGCACTCGGTGGTGTTTGGCGGATTCGCAGCCAAGGAGCTGGCCACGCGCATCGACGACGCCGAACCGAAAGCCATTGTGTCTGCGTCGTGTGGCATTGAAGGCTCGCGCATCATTGAGTACAAGCCGCTCCTCGACAAAGCCATTACGCTGTCGGAGGTCGAACCGGAGACGTGCATCGTCTTCCAGCGTCCGCAGGTCACGGCCTCGCTCGTTGCGGGGCGCGACCACGAATGGCGTGCGCTGATGGCGGAGGCTGCCCCTGTAGACTGCGTGCCTGTAGCCGCCACCGACCCGCTCTACATTCTCTACACCTCGGGCACAACCGGCAAGCCGAAGGGCGTGGTGCGCGACAACGGCGGGCATGCCGTGGCGCTAAAATGGACCATGAAGGCGATCTACGACATTGACGAGGACGATGTCTGGTGGGCGGCCTCGGACGTAGGCTGGGTGGTGGGCCACTCGTATATCGTGTATGCGCCGCTCTTTAAGGGATGCACCACTGTGCTCTTTGAAGGGAAGCCGGTAGGCACTCCCGATGCGGGCGTGTTCTGGCGCGTGATCTCGGAGCACGACGTAAAGTGCATGTTCACCGCCCCCACCGCCTATCGCGCCATCAAGCGGGAGGATCCGGAGGCGAAGCTGATCAACGACTACGACATCTCTAATTTCGAGATTCTCTTCCTGGCCGGCGAGCGCTCCGATCCAGACACCATTCAGTGGTCTGAGAACAACCTGGACGTTCCCGTGATCGACCACTGGTGGCAGACCGAAACCGGCTGGGCCATCGCCGCCAACTGTATGGGATTGCACCACTTCCCGGTTAAGTACGGGTCGGCCACCAAGGCAGCACCGGGGTGGGACGTGCAGGTTCTGGGTCCCGACGGCACGCCACGGAGTCCCGGAGAGATTGGCGACCTCGTGGCCAAGCTTCCGCTCCCTCCGGGCACGCTCAGCACGCTCTACAACGCCGAAGCCCGCTACAAGGAAGCGTACCTGCAAGAGTTTCCGGGCTACTACAAAACGGCTGATGCGGGCTACATCGATGCGGATGACTACATCCATGTGATGGCACGGACCGATGACATCATCAACGTGGCCGGGCACCGCCTGTCTACGGGCGCGATGGAAGAGGTGCTAGCCGATCATCCGGACGTAGCTGAGTGTGCGGTGCTGGGCGTTGTGGATACGCTTAAGGGCGAGGTGCCGGTGGGCTTTCTGGTGCTCAACGCGGGCGTCGACCGCGACCCGCAGGAGGTGGTCGACGAGGTGATTCAGATGGTGCGCGACCGTATTGGTCCGATTGCTTCGTTTAAGAAGGCGACCGTTGTTGATCGACTGCCCAAAACGCGGTCGGGGAAGACGCTGCGCGGTACCATCCGAAAGATCGCGAACAACCAGCCGTACAACGTTCCAGCCACCATCGACGACCCGAGCATCCTGGACGAGATGGCTGATGCGCTCGAAGAGATCGGCCTGGCCAAGGCCCGAGACGAGGAGGCGTCCTGATTGAGGAGCGACGTTTGCGGAATCATCTGCCGCGAGACCACCGGATGCGGGTGAGGGCGAAGTGCCGTCAACGAAGCCGTGTCAACGAAGCCGTCGTGCTGCGTACAGGCTGTACGCGGCGGGATGTTCGGTAGGCGATGGGAGCAGGCACCTGAGCGATCTCTGCGATGGCAAGGCGCGGGCCGTGCGGGTAGCGAGATGTCTCTTCAACGAAGCCCTCAGCGATCCGCTTCCCTCCTGCCCTGTGCTATCGTGCTGTACCGCCTGTGTCTTAGCGCAGCACGACCGAGAGGGGCAGTCCGCCCGAGCCGTCGAGGCGAGCGCAGTGGGCCAGGAAGAGCTCGGCCGTGGCTACCGCATCGGTGAGGGCGTCGTGGGCCGGATACGGCGGCAGGTGGAAGCGGCGGCGCTGCGCGTCGAGTCCGAGATCGGCGTCGGAGGCCGACCGTGTGCCGCGCTCGATGAGGCGGCGTCCGAGCGGGACGGTGTCGATAACGGGCACGAGCAGGGGCGCGCCGAAGAGCGACCGGCAGGCGGCGTTCAAGAAGCCGGTTTCAACCGGGGCGTGGTGCGCCAAAAGAACGCTTTCTGACATATCTTGCAATAACGGCTCCACCGCGTCGCGGAGCGGGACGGCCTCTCGCAGCGAGGCGTCGACGATGCCATGCACGGTGGCGCTGTGGTCGACCGAGCCGTCGATCTGCACGAAGACGCGCTCGGCCCGGGCCAGCCGCACGCGTCCGTTCTCGATTGGCACCCACCCGATCGACACGATCTGGTCGGTGTGCGGATCGAGACCGGTCAGCTCCAGGTCGACAGCGATGATGCGGACCTTGTGGACGGGCGTACTTCGGCCCGGATACGGCGCTGCGAGCACGGTGCAGAGCGGCTCCTGCACGGCGCCACGCCGCCACCACCATCGCTGCATGTCGAGCCAGAGCGAAGAGAGCATAGAGGGATGCCGGGCGGCTATCGGATGAAGTGAGTCTGGTAGCGCTGGTCGAGAGCCGACTGCATGCGACGGGCGATCTTGAACGCGTCTTTCAGGTGGCGCTGCTCAAAGTCGGAGAGCGCGTCGGGGGCGACGTAGCTGTCGGGAGGCGTGCCTTTGCGAAGCTGATGGGCCTGGTGCCGCATACGCACCGAAGCGATGAACGACCAGGCATCGGTGAGGTCGTTGGCATCGGAGGAGGCGAACGAACCGGTTTCGCCGAGCGCCTGCAGACGCTCCAGCGTGTTTACGGGCGCAAGCCCCCGGTCGAGCGCATGGATGCGGGCCAGGTCGACGATAGGGACGAGTCCGTTCAGCTTCAGGTCGAGCGTTTTGGTTTCGCCGCCGTGGCGCTCCAGCACAAACTGCCGGAAGAAGCCGAGGGGCGGGGTGTGCTTAAGCGCGTTAACCGTGAGGCTGGCGAGGAAGATGGACTGGTCGGGGGTGCGGTTGAGCACGAAGCGGTGCAGGTTGTGCCCGAGCTGTACCGCTCCGGCCACGGGGCGCCAGTCGAAGAAGATGCTGGCATGCATCAGCGACTTGGGATGCGGCTCCTCCATCCAGTCGCGGAAGTAGCGCCGCCATGTCGACACCGGCTGCCGCCAGCGATCGGTCGTCGCCATCACGTCGCCCGGACAGTACTCGAACCCGCAGGCGTCGAGTCCGTCGCAGACGAAGGCAGCGAGGCGCTCGAAGTAGAGCCCGTGCTGGATGCGGTCGTAGTCGTCCGACAGCACGAGGGCATTGTCCTGGTCGGAGTGGATCGACATTTCGTGGCGGGCCTGCGAGCCGAGGGCCATCCACGCAAACGGGATAGGCGGCTGCCCGAGCTCGTCGTACGCCAGCTCGATAAGCCGCTTCGTGATCGCGTCGGCCACGGTTGTGATGGCGCGCCCCACATCGGCAGGCTGTGCGGAGGCCTCGACCAGGTGCTGCATGAGCTGCGGCAGCCGGTCGGCTACCGCCTGCAGGCCCTCGACCGAGGTCTGCTTCCAGACGTCCCCCACCAGGTAGACCGGGTGATCGGCCTCCAGGCGCATCAGGTCGGTGGTCGTCACCATCCCCGCCACCTGCTCGCCATCGACGACGGGCAGGTGGTGCACGTTGTGGCGGCTCATGGCGAGGAGCGCCTCAAAAACGTAGGCGCTGGCCTGAATCGTGATCGGCTCGCGGGTCATGATGGTGTGGCACGGCGCCCCGGGGTCGTGCCCCTCGGCCACAACACGGTTGCGCAGGTCGCGATCGGTGATGATGCCAAGCGTTTCGCCGTTCACGACGATGATCGAGGATACGCGGGCCTCAGCCATCTGGCGCGCGGCGTCTCGAATGGAGGCACCGGCATCGACGGTGACCGGTTCGCGCGTGATGAGGTGCCGGATGGGCGTCGTGAACGCCTGCTGGGTCTGCTGCTCACGGATGGCGTCGCGCAAGCGGTCGGCGTAAGCACGGTTGAAGAAGCGGTCGACGGTGGGGTGGTCGCTGCGCATCGCATCGAATGCGTCGGCCGGAAACTGGTAGAGCAGCGTGTCTTCGATGGTGGTGGCGCGGCGCTGCGCAGGAGCATCGGTGAGCAGCGCCGGGTAGCCAAAGAAGTCGTGCGTATCGAGGCGCGCCACGAGGCGGTCGGTGTCGTCGTGCAGCTCCACAGCGCCCGAGCGGATGAGGTAGAGGGTCTCGGGATCGGCCTCCAGCGGCAGCACCACGGTGCCCTCGGGCGCATAGGTGATCTCGATCTGCTGGGCGATGCGGCGCTGAGCCGCGTCGGGCAGCGTGTCGAACGGCGGCGTGTCGCGCACAAAGCGCAGCACCTCGGTCACTTCAACGGGCGGCGTAGACATAGTCGTCAGGGGGTCGTGCAGGGAGGCGTGCAGGGAAAACCTGTGAGCAGGATACCGGGCACGGAGCGATGATTGTGGTCGACGGCTGTGGACGATGGCTGTGGGCGTGGTTCGCGGGTTGCGCTTCGGGCGCACCTCACGGGCGCAACGCGTTCAACGATTGCCTCACAGACACACCCCCCAACATACAGCATACCTGCGACTATTGCATCCGGATGGGCGCGTACAGGGGACTGCGTTGTATTGGAGAATGCCTGCATGAAAAGCGCTTCCGAAGCCAGGCACACCTTACTTTTGCGCTGGCCGTGCTGGATACGCGCCTGCTCGTTGTGCCGGACACGAACGCTTGGCAGACCGGTAGGTCACCAGCCGATCATTGATTCCCCTTCAGCGTCACCGCGTCGTTGCCGAAGAGCTTTTTCACGCCGCGCATAAAGCCTGACGTGGGCTCGATCACAAACTTACGGCTCCGCAGGCGCTCCGGACGGCGCAGTTCGGGCGCGTGCACGTCGAAGTAGAGCGTGCAGTTGCCCCGATGCTCCGTGCACAGGTCGCGCAGCCGGTTCAGCATCGGACGATCCAACGCGGCCGCGTCAACGTCCAGGACCACTTCGTTGACCATGCGCTCACGCACTTTCCACATAGGCATCACGTCTTGTACAATGACGGAGACGGACGTGCCCCGCACCTCGGCGTTGCCCTTCACCAGCACCACGTCGTCTACGTTCAGGTACGGCTGGATGCGGTCGAGCACGCTGGCAAAGCACACCAGTTCGCCCTGCCCCGTAAAGTCTTCGACCTTGGCAAATGCGATGGGCTTGCCGTTTTTGGTGGTACGCCGGTTTACCTCGGTAATGATGCCGCAGAACGTACGCACCGGACCGCGGTTGCGCCCGTCGCCCCCGCTGGCGTTTGCAATCGCCTGCTCCAGCGCCTCGGTGTTGCCAAAGTGCGCACTCGCGAAGGCCTCGGCTTCGGCCGTATACTCGTCGAGCGGATGGCCCGACACATAGACGCCGATCACCTCATACTCAGCTTTGAGCCGTTTTCCTTTGGGCCACGGCTCCACGTCGGGCAGCGACGGCTCCATCTCATCGGCCCCCACCCCGCCGTCTCCAAAGAGCGAGTTCTGCCCGGCCGCCCGGTCGGCCTGCACTTTTTGTCCATAGCGCACGGCCATGTCGACCGCGTCGAGAAGCTGCGCGCGGTGCCCTTCAAGTTCGTCGAGCGTCCCCGCCTTCACAAGCGCCTCCAGCGTCCGCTTTCCTGCGGTGCGCAGATCCAGGTGCTTGGTCAAGTCCCAGATCGTATTGAAGGGCCCGTGCTCCTTGCGCGTCTCGATAATAGCTTCGACGGCGCCCGTACCGGCACCCTTGACGGCCCCCATCCCAAACAGGATGGCGCCGTCGTCGACCGTGAACTGTACGTCGCTGCGGTTGATCGAAGGCGGCAGGATTTCGATTCCCAGGCTGCGCGCCTCCTCCAGCACCACCGTGAGCTTATCGTTGTTGCCGATTTCGTTCGTCATGGCCGCCGCCATGAACTCCGCCGGATAGTGTGCCTTCAGGAAGGCCGTCTGGTAGGCCACGATCGAGTAGGCCGCGGCATGCGAGCGGTTAAACCCGTATCCCGCAAACTTCGCCATGAGCTCCCACACCTCCTCGATGGTCGCATCATCAACGTCTTGCGCGCGAGCCCCCTCCACAAACTCGCCTTTCATCTCGTTCATGATCTTCTCCTTCTTCTTCCCCATCGAATTGTGGATCACCACATCCGAGGCGACGAAGTTAGCGTGCGGAGGCACGGCCAGGTCATAGACCCGGCGCGTTCCTACGGGTTCAATAGATACAATGGGATCCCACAGCACCTCTCCACGGGCAATATGCTGCAATTCCGAGCTATCAAATGCCTCGCCGAGTGCTTGCAAACGATGGCGGCTGAGCTTGCGCGATGGTGACGAGAAGTTAAGTCCCGACGACAAACTACTCCCTGGAAGTCCAACCTGCTCGCCTCCCTCTCGCCAAGAGCGCCCACTGGCATACTTTGCCCGTTTCACCTCATGTGTAACCGCTGCAGGCACATTGTAAATTGAGTGGCTACGCTGTCGTCCTGACGCCTGGTTCGCCAATCGGCGCAGCGCTTCTTTCTTTGCCCCCACAATGTACGGCCCTACCGCCGATGCAAACTGAAGAACATCGCGTTGGTCGGTTATGAGCAGCTCATAGTTATCTCGGTGCGTCGTTTCGCGCGCACGACGTACAGTTGGAATTCCAAGACGAAGCAGCAGATGGGCAAGGTCATCGCGCAGCGTAGCGCTGGACGTGCTGTACGAGATTCTGGTCTTCTCAATCGAGCCATCAGTGCTGAACAGACAGCCTACAAAACAGGCTAGCCGTTCAGGTGTGTACCGGAAAACCTCCTCAGGAATACGCTTTGACTCGGCGCGTCCGATGATGCCGGTTTCCCGAACCAGAGCCGTGATGGGATTTTTGGCCCCTTCCTTCCCACGGGCTGTCACGGTTTTGACGCCGGTTTCTGCATGCTCGTACGTCTTTGTTTCGACGCCAAGCTGTGCTACAGCATTTTTGTACGCTGTAAGAACCGCAGGATCGCTGTTGTAGAACCGTGCCGTGGCATAGCCTTGCCGCTGTACCGTCTGTCCATCCCCGATTAGGAAAGCAATTGTCTCCACGCGTGCCCGCTCGGGCGCTTCACGTCCCGCTACCGGTAGCACGGAGGGCACGGCAATGGCATCCCCCTCCGACAGGTCAGATAGGTGTGCCCATCCGCGTACGGTGCGGAGCGGGTGGTTTTCGGTGAGTGTGATTTCACGCCCACTGCGTGTGGTAACGCGATAGACGGGTTTGCGTCCGTTGTCGAACCGTTCCGTAACGCGGGTATGTGTAAGCTTGTATTCATCATCGAGTGTCAGGATGGACATCCCCGGTTCGACCTCATCGACACGAACCCGGTCTCCGGTATCCGCATCAACGACCCGTGTATCGCCCGTCACACAGCGGCGCAGAATATCCGCCTTCCCCAGCGTAAAGCCCCCCATCTCCTGGGCCATCTGCATCACCTGCTCCTGATAGACCGGGATGCCATACGTGGGCTCCAGAATCTCTTCGAGCATCGGATGCGGGTACTCGACCGTCTCCTCGCCGTGCTTCCGGGCGATGTACGTGGGGATGTTCTCCATCGGCCCCGGACGGTAGAGGGAGTTCATCGCGATCAGGTCGTTAAGCTCGGTCGGCTCCAGCTTGCGCAGCCATTCGCGCATCCCGGTCGACTCAAACTGGAAGATGGAGACGGTTTCGCCACGCTGAAAGAGCTTGTAGGTCTCCTCATCGTCAAGCGGAATCTCGTCGATGTCGATGTCGACGCCATGCTTCTTTTTGATCAGATCGAGCGTATCGTTGATCACCGTCAGCGTTTTGAGCCCGAGGAAGTCCATCTTCAGCAGGCCGAACTCCTCAACCCAGTCGCCATCGTACTGGGTGGTCATGACCTTCTCGCCCTTGCTCTTCGACACGCTCACGGGCACGTAGTCGCTCACCTTGCCTGGGGCAATGATCACGCCCGCCGCGTGCACCCCGGTATGACGCGCCGAGCCTTCGAGCACGTCGGCGTACTGCATCATCTTGCGAACCTTGGGGTCATCAGCCTGCTTAAGCTGCCGAAACTCGGGCACCTCTGCATACGCGTCTTCGAGATCCACCCCGACGCCGTCAGGAATCATCTTCGCGATGCGATCGGCTTCGCTGAGGGGGATGTCGAGCACGCGCGCCACGTCGCGGATGACGGTCTTCGCCCCCATCGTTCCAAACGTAATGATCTGGCACACATTCTCGCGACCATACTCCTCGACCACATAGTCGATCACCTTTGAGCGCCCGCGGTCGTCAAAGTCAATGTCGATATCAGGCATCGACACACGCTCCGGGTTCAGGAAGCGCTCAAACAGCAGGTCGTACTTGAGCGGATCCACGTTGGTGATTCCCAGGCAGTAGCTCACGCAGCTCCCCGCCGCCGACCCGCGCCCGGGCCCTACGCGCACGTCGAGGTCGCGCGCGGCCTCGGTAAAGTCCTGCACGATCAGGAAGTAGCCTGCGTATCCCATCTGCTTGATGATACCGAGCTCGTGATTGAGCCGGTCGACCACGCGCTGCGACAGCGGCTCGCCGTAGCGCTCCTTCGCGCGCTCAAACGACACATGACGCAGATAGGCGTCCATGTCGTCGTCGAACTGGTCAGGAATCGGGTAGTGGGGCATGAGCAGGTCGCCCATGGGCAGCTCAAAGTCGCACTTGGCAGCCACCTCTGCCGTGTTAGTCAGCGCGTTCTGCTGAATCGGATCGGGCAGGTCCGAGAGGGCATCCATCATCTCGTGAGCGCCCTTCATGTAGAACTGATCGTTCTCGAAGCGCATCCGGTTTGGATCGTTGTACTGCTTGCCCGTCTGCAGGCAGAGCATCACATCCTGCGCCTCGGCGTCTTCCTGATCTACGTAGTGGACGTCGTTGGTACCGACCACCGGCACGTCGTACTCGCGTGCCCAGCGCACCAGCACCTCATTGCACGTCTTCTGATCGTCGATGCTGTGGTCTTGCAGCTCGATGTAGTAGTCATCGCCAAAGATGTCGAGATACATCTCGAACACCTGCCGGGCCCGCTCCTCCCCCTTCTTGAGAATCGTCTGCAGCACCTCTCCCTGCAAGCAGCAGGTGGTTGCAACCAGCCCCTTGTGATGCTCACGCAGCAGGTTGTGGTCGATGCGTGGCTTGTAGTAAAAGCCGTCGGTGTACGACTTTGAAGAGAGCTTGATCAGGTTCTGGTAGCCCTCCTCGTTCTTCGCCAGCAGCACCTGGTGGTAGCGCGTCTTGTCGGTCTTGTCGTGAATGCCGCTGGGCGTCAGGTAGAACTCGCACCCGATAATTGGCTGCACGCCCTTATCACGGGCTGTCGTGTAAAACTCCGGCACGCCGTACAGATTGCCATGGTCAGTAATCGCTACGGCCGGGATCTGCTTTTGCTTGGCCCGGTCGAGCATCGTGTCGATTCCGGCGGCTCCATCAAGCAGTGAGTACTGCGTATGGCAGTGCAGATGGCAAAATTCGTCGTGCATAGCGCAGGGGCGATTCGAGGGTCAGGAATGGTTGGCGCGAGGGGCCTACCAATGAAGCACATAGCAGGCGCAGGGTCAATACACACGGTATGAAATACTGGATACGGCGGGTACGGCTGTGCGCTGGGCTGCCACGCATGCTTCACCGCTTCCCTCTGGTGCGAACCTGCGCCTTGGTGTTCTCGTTGAGCATGCGCGCTCGCATCCTCAACCACCAGCCCCCTACCTTGCCCCCGTGCTACACATTCTGTATCTCGACACCGAGCACGTCAGCGATCCCCTCTTCTTAGACACGCTTGCGCAGCAGTTTCACAAGCACCCGGTCGGCCACCGGCGCACCCTCATCGTGCACGGTAGCAGCGAAAAAGTCGAACGCACATTTGAATCCGACGGCGTCTTTATTGAACGCGAAGACGGGCTCTTGCCTGTTGAGACCGAGGAGCAGCGCCGCCTGGTTGAACGCGACCTGCGCGAGACGAATCAGTCGATCGTGGCGGCGCTTACCGATCAGGTGGTGCCAACGGTGGGTGTGCAAGGCACCGATCGGCAGCTTCTGCATCGCACCGAGAGCGGCGCCGTAGAGGCTGCCCCTAACCTGGGCTGGCTGGATGCTCTGCTTAAGCAGCACGTTGTGGCGGTCGTCTCGTCTATGATTGATGCGCCCGACAGCCCCATCGCCGAGGAGGTGCCGCTATATGAGGCTGCGTCAGCACTCGGACAGTACTTCATGCGCAACGATGTTACCGATGCGCCGGTGCAGGTCGTTTTCTTCCACCCGGACGATACGCCCGGCATACGCGGCGAGAACGGCGCGATACGCGACCGTCATGCGCCGCCCTCTCGGTCAGACGACGTTCCCCATGCCGCAGCCCTGAGTCACCTTGCACAGGCGGGTATACCAGCCTTGATTACCAATGTACAGGCATTTTTCAGCGGTTCTCGCCCGGAAGGGACCGCGATCGTGGACCCTGGTTGAACGTTTGGGTAAATTGGCGTCAAAGATGCGCGCAAAAGCAATTGCCCCGAAATATGGCTTGAATGCCGTTGAAAGGGGTTTTATGTTTGTGCGCTTGAAATCAACGACCTTTCGTACCTTATCAAACGCTTAGTTCAGTTATGAGCACTTTTGAAGAACGCTACAGCCAGCTCACCGACCTCGTCGCCGACGCCGAAGAGGACCTCATGAAGTTCTATGAGAAGGAAAACAAAGCCGCTGGCACCCGTGCTCGCAAGAGCATGATGGAGCTGAAGAAACTGGCCCACGAAATCCGCCAGGAGATTCAGGATATCAAGAACGAAGAGCTGTAGTCGCATCCGGCGGTCCGGTCTTGCGCGCGCAACCATTGCGTGCAGCAGCCTCATGCGATGCCTTTGGGCTCGCATGCATACCGCCTGAGTGATAAAGGGCCTGTTCTGATTTCTTAATCTGGGCTCCGTGCGACTCCGCTGGACCGGGGCCAAACGTCATGCCCCTGGTGCAAATTGTCCCCGATGTCGGTCTGTAGTCCCACTACGAGCCTCTATCAAGGTCCAATTTTCGCCGCAGCGGCGCTCGCTCTTGCCGCCAACTCAACATCCAGACAGGCGCTACGACAAGCGTAATAAGGAGGTACGCCGTTATCACTTGGCGTACCTCCTTATTATTTTGTATTGTACGTATGTATCGCGTAGCTGTACGCGCAACTATACGCCTACGTCCTCCCCCACGATATTCTTGTGCATCATCCCACCCTGCCTGCCCATACCGGGCGTTCTCTTTATACTATCTGCCTCCACCCTATTTGCACACGCCCTGAATATGCCAAACCGCTGTTCACTGCCTTTCGAGTGTTCACTGCCTTTCGGGCCTTCCTCGCTGCGCCCCCTCCTCGCTGCACTCGTCGTGCTTACAACATGTCTCTCCCTAACTGCCATTCCGGTGAGTGCTCAGAACATGCCTTCCCCGCCCAGCGAACCCGAGCCGCCGAATGAGGAGGAGCCTCATCCGTGGACCTATGAGCTGGGCACGCGCCTCTCCGGGTCGCAGGCGGCGTACAGCAACTGGCAAGAAGGTGGCGTGAGTGCCATCTCCGTATCGGCGCTGCTGGATGGCGAAGCGCAGCGAACCACCCACTCGCTGACCCAGCTCTATCAGGCCCGCTTCCGGGTCGGGTTCATCAATCAAGAAGAGGAGCCCTTCCGCAAATCCGAAGACGTCATCCGACTGCAGATGGCGCTGCGCTACCTGGGCGACGACTTCTTCGAACGCTTCAACCCCACGTTCGCCTCCGTACTGCGCACCCAGTTCGCTAAGGGTTTCAACTTCAGCAGCGATCCGTTTCCCGATAGCGATCGTGAGCCCCCCGTCCTCGTTTCTGATTTTCTTGCCCCTGCGTTCTTTACGCAGTCGCTCGGTCTCACCTACGACCCGGCCTCCTGGTACACGCTCCGCTTTGGTGGGGCAACCAAGCAGACCATCGTTCGCAATGAGGATCTACGCGTGCTCTACGATGTGCCCGAAAATAACCTGCTTCGCTTTGAAGCCGGGGCGGAAGTCAACAACATCCTTGACGTGCGCATCATGGAGAACGTGCGCTGGCGCTCTACGCTCAATATCTTTCTCTCGTTCAACGAAGTCGAAACGCCCCCAGACGTAACCTGGGAGAACACCGTGTCGATGCGCATCAATGACTGGCTGAGCACCGAGCTCGAGTTTGTAGCGCTCTATAACGAAAATGTGACCGATGCCATCCAGATCAAAGAGGTGCTGTCGGTAGGCATTACGTTTAACCTGATATAGCTCCACGTCCCTCCACGACCGTCCCATAGCCTATGACCGTGCTGTAAGCCTATGACGCGCCCCTGGCTCGCTGCGCTCTATGTTGTCGTCGTTGCGCTGTGCTGGACGGTGCCGCCCCTCGCTACCCTGCACTATCCCGCAGGGGTCGTGTGGGCCGCGACTGCGTTTTTTGGGTCGGGATGGTTCGCCTGCCGCCTGTTCTCAGAGCAGCGCACCCCCGACCTGCTTCAGACGCTGAAGGCCCATCTGCCGCTGCTCCTGATTCCACTGGTCGGACTCCTCGTCCCTGGGCTCTGGCGCACGCATTGCGACCTGGTTGCCGGGTTCGGCTATTTCCTGCTGTTTCCGCTCAGCTCGGCCCTCTTTGCAACCGCCCTGGCCTACTGGATTACCAGCCGCACCGACCGGTACGCGGGCTGGCGCTTCACCGGCGTGGGCCTGCTCGTCATCGTTGGCGGCACGCTCTACGACCTGGGCCTGCACCCGCAGTTCTATACCTACAGCCACGTGTTTGGCGGCGTGCTCGCTCCCATCTACGACCGCTTTCTACCGTTTCATCCCGGACTCATCGCGTTTCGGGGCGTTACGCTGCTCTGGGTTGCGCTGCTCTGGGCACGTGGGCATGCAGTACGCTACGGCTGGTCGCTGCCCAGTGCCGGCGTTGCCGGACCGGTTGCGCTGGCCCTCGCTGCCGCGTATCTCTTCAGCGGCGAGCTCCGCATCAACACCACCACGCAGACGCTCCAGCAGTCGCTGCAAGGCCACCACCCCACCGCCCACTTCGACGTCTACTACGACCCGGTCGACCTCGACTCAACCGAGGTGGCTACCATCGGCGAGGAGCTTGAGTTTGAGCGCGACCGTCTCATCCACGACCTCGGCGCCGGCCCGGAAGCGCCCGCCGGCATCCGGGTCTACCTCTACCCCGACGCCGACACCCGGGCGCGTCTCACCGGAGCCCATACCACCAGCGTAGCCCCTGTCTGGCTCGCACAGCCGCAGATGCATCTGCTCACCGCGCGCTACGCGTCTATGCCCCACGAGCTCGCGCATATCATGACGCGCCCGTACGGCCTGCCGATCGTTAACGCCTCGTGGTCGGTCGGCCTTGTCGAGGGCTGGGCTGTGGCCCTCGAAGCGCCCACGCGGCGCCCGCATCCGCACGACCAGGTGCTCGCCGTAACCCCCTTCGACGCCCTGCCCGACCGCGCTACGCAGGTCAAGCGCCAGTGGTCACCCGTTGGCTTCTGGACGGCCCGCGGCGGCGCCTCGTACACTGTGTTTGGGTCGTTCATCCAGTCCGTCGCCGATCAGCACGGGCACCCCGCCATCGCCGATGCCTACGCCTCCGGACGCCTCGCCGATGCAACCGGATGCCCCTTCGAGGCGCTCACCGACAGCTGGATACATGACCTGCGCACGCAGCCCCACGTGAACGTCGACGCCCGCCCGGTCGCACAGCGGCGCTTTCGCATCCCCAGCTTCTTTGAGCTCGACTGTCCCTACGAGCCGGTCCCCGCCCAGGCTCGCTACGACGAGGCCCAGGACGCGCTTGCCACCGGCGACACCACTGCGGCCCTTGGCGCCCTGCATGCCGCGCTCGACCGGGCCCCCGGCTTCGCCCGGTCTCGCCACCAGCTCGCCCGCCTCTATCTCGACCAGCAGCGCCCCGATTCTGTGTACCAGGTTCTGGGGGATGCGGACGCCCGGGGCCCCACTGAATGGATGCTCGCTGCCACGGCTCACATGCAGCTCGACCGATGGGCTGAGGCGGCCCGTGCGTACCGCGCCGCTGAAACAGCACTCCCTCGCGCGTCGGTGGAAGCCCGTACCCGCCTCACGGCCCGCGCGCTCGACGCCGATGCCGCCGCCGCTGTCGAAGCCCCCGCCCCCGACTCCACCTGGCAGCAGCGCCTGCGCACCACCGAACAGGCCCTGCACACCGATAGCCTGAACCTGCGTGCCGAGCGCGATGCGGCCATCGCCACCATCCAGACATCCGACCTGCCCCGGGGCTGGCGCGACACCTGGACGCTGCACCTCCATCTGACTGCGGTAGCGTCTGCTCGCGACCGTGGCGACTGGCCGCTCGCACAGCGCGTTGCCTGCGAGGCCCGGGCGGCCGCAAAGCGCCAGAACGCGCCTGCTCTGAAACATACGCTCGCCTACACCGCCCGGCGGGCCCACTGGCACCAGACCGGCACCATCGGGGCTGCGTGCCCGAGCGAACCGGGTAGGTAACATATCGTTCAGCACCATATCGTTCAGCATGACCCATTGTCTTCGGTAGCGGCTCAATGATAAGTGATTGTCGTGTAGCTGACACTATCGGATTCGGCCCAACCCCCTCTGTCTACCGACATCTCCCCCTTAGATAAGGGG
>NZ_JARWGJ010000148.1:0-27088 GCF_040409695.1 Longimonas sp. | reverse complement strand
GCAGCGGAGGTGGTCCTGCCGGAGGCGGAGGCAGAAGAGCCTGAAGAAGACCAAGCAACATCTGCGTTCGATAATACGGCATCAGGTCGCGAAGCCCTCCAACGCGCCCAACAGGCAGGACTTAACGTAGATGAGGTGCCACGCACCGAAGAGGCGCAGGAGGAGATGCGATTCGAGCGCGTGTGGGCGTGGTACGAGCTTGGCAATGCGCTCTTCCTGAACGTGTCACAGCCCGACTCGGCGCTGTTCTGGTATGAGCGTGTGCTCAACGAGGCCCCCGACCACCCGGTTAATAAGCGCGCCCAATATGCCCGAGCAGAGGCGCTCGATGCAGCGGGCCGCACGGAGGAAGCACGCAACCAATATCGTGCGCTTGCAGAACAAGAGAGCACGTCAATGTTCGCTGTGCAGTCACGCATGCGGCTTGGCGAGGCGCCGGCGGCAGAGCGCTCCGACAGCGTGCGCCAGGCCCACCAAGATTACGAAGAAGCCCGAACGCTTGGCCAGAACCAGGAGTGGGAGAGGGCCCTGCACCGTCTTGCAGACCTGGCGCGCACCTATCCCCAAGATAGCGATATAACCCCGCGCGTGCTGTGGTCGGTCGGGCAGTTCTATATGGAGTTCCACAGGCGAGACAGCACGGCGGCAGAAGCGCAGCTCGAACAGCTTGTGGAAACGCTCGGCATCCCCGACGCCGAAACAGAATCGGCAGATCGCGAAGAGCGAAGCATGCAGCAAGCAGGTCCGCCTCAGCAGATCGTACCCTCCGATGAGAGCGAATCCCCCGACGACGATGGGAAGCCCCATCGCGCGCTGCAAGCGCTCATGCAGCATCTGAGCACCACCTTCCCGGAGACCGTCCAGGCGCGCCGTGCCGAACGGCTCATGCGTGCCCTGCAGTCAGAGACAGAAGCACCTCCGGCACGTTCCGAACGAGCGCCTCAGCCAACCAGCGCAGACGCTCCAGAAGAGGGCACGCGTCCGAATCAGGGACTCCCCACGCCGAACACGACCCCCGATTCGAGCGACAGCTCCGACGGAAGCTTACAGTAGCGACCTGGCGGGGTATCCCCGTAGGTGCGTCAGGCTACTGATAGGTGCGCCAGGCTACACGTAGTAACTGAGCGAACTTCTTTTTAGAGGATAAGGCCTTTTTAGAGGATAAGCCTCCTGCATCCAGCTTGACATGCAGACAGAAATCCCCAATTCGAAATGCGAATGGACCTGTTCAGTACGTTAGCCCAGTCAGCGCGTTAGAACGTTTGACTGGAATGCGGTGTTGAATCATACTGAACCGTGTTCGTTAGGCCTCTCCGCGTGCTATCGGCTGTGTGCCAGATGGGCTGTTCTATACCGGGACGTGCTTTACGGAACCCCCTTAAAGAGGCCGGGGTTGAGGCACGCCGCTATCGCTGGCACGGTGGTTCTCTTGCATCGTTACTCGTTCGCATCCGCATGGAAAACCAGAAAAACGCTTCGCCATCTCCCGAAAAATCTTCTGACAACAAGCGCTCCGGTTCGGGGCGCGGCCGTTCATCTATTCTATACTGGGTATATGGAGCGGTTTTTCTGGCATTGGGGATTCACCTGCTGCTGTACTGGAGCGGGGAAGACCCTGTCAAGATAAGCTACAGTACATTTCTGGACTACGTGGAGTCGGGATACGTAGAGCGTGTCGAAGTGGTAAACGACCGGTCGATTGAAGGGCGATACACCGAGGAAGCCGTCAAAGAGCGCGTGGTGTCGTTGCAGGTCGACAACGAGGAACAGGTCGACGTTGGTGACGCGGAAGCCGAGGTGCGGCGCTTCGTGACGACCAAGCCGGCCGACCACGATCTCACCGATTTCTTGCGTGCCCACAACGCAGAAGCGCGTGCTGCGGGTGCGTCGGAAGTGGAGTTTGCCTCGCGCACCGAAGAAAGCTGGTTCGGGAGCATCTTCTTCTGGCTGGTTCTCCTCGGGCTTCTGGTTGTCTTCTGGATCTACCTGTTCCGCCGCATGAACCCGGGGTCGCAGATGATGAACATCGGAAAGAACAAGGCCAAGCTCTTCGACGCGTCGGAAAACCATTCTGTTACGTTCGATGACGTAGCCGGGCTCGAAGAGGCCAAAGAAGAGGTGGCCGAGATTGTTCACTTTTTGAGAGACCCGGAGCGCTTCACACGTCTTGGAGGGACCCTCCCCAAAGGGGTGCTGCTCGTTGGCCCGCCCGGCACCGGCAAAACGCTTATGGCACGGGCTGTGGCAGGAGAAGCAGGGGTTCCCTTCTTCTCGATATCGGGATCTGACTTCGTGGAAATGTTTGTCGGCGTGGGCGCCTCTCGGGTGCGCGACCTGTTTAAGACCGCAAAAGAAAAAGCCCCCTGCATCATCTTTATCGATGAGATGGATGCAGTAGGGCGTACGCGCGGTGCAAGCAACAACCCGGGTGGTAACGACGAACGAGAGAATACGCTCAACCAACTCCTTGTCGAGATGGACGGCTTCGACTCTGACGAAGGCGTTATCATCATCGGGGCCACCAACCGGCCCGATGTGCTCGACTCTGCGCTACTTCGGCCCGGACGGTTCGACCGCCAGATTATGGTCGACAAGCCGGATCGGCGCGCCCGCGTCGAGATCTTCGACGTGCACGTGCAGTCGCTCCTGCTTGGCGGAGACGTAGATGTAGACGTACTGGCGCGTCAGACCCCAGGATTTGCAGGAGCTGAGATCGCAAACGTCTGTAACGAGGCAGCGCTCCTTGCAGCTCGTAAGGACAAAGAATGCGTCGAGATGGTCGACTTTGAGCAGGCGATCGATCGCGTCGTGGCGGGGCTTGAGAAGAAGAATAAGATCATTGCACCGGAAGAGCGCCGGATCATCGCTTTTCATGAGGCGGGGCATGCGATCACCGGGTGGTTTCTGGAACACACCGACCCTGTCGTGAAAGTCTCCATCGTTCCGCGCGGTCTCTCTGCACTGGGCTATGCACAGCACCTCCCCGAAGAGCGGTATCTATACTCGCGAAATGCGCTTATCGACCGTATGACCATGGCGATCGGTGGACGTGTCGCTGAGGAGATCGTATTTGGAGATGTAACAACGGGGGCTCAGAACGACCTGGAGCGCATCACGAAGATGGCATACGCTATGGTTGTAGACTATGGCATGAGTGCGAAGGTCGGTCAGGTGAGCTTTAATCTTTCCGGAGAAGGCAACCAGCCGGTCTTTAATCGCCCTTACTCAGATTCAACTGCTCAAGCTATTGATGAAGAGGTGCGCAACCTTATCAGCGAGGCCCATCGGCGGGCTCATACGCTGCTTACACAGAAGCGAAGCCTGCTGGACGAGATGGCTCATGCGCTTCTTGAACAGGAAGTGCTCGGTCCAGAAGACCTGGTCAAACTACTGGGCGAGCGTCCGCATGGTGCCTATCCTGCTGCAGAGAACAGGGGCGACACCGCTCCCGCGCAGCAGCATCCGAGTCCTGAAGCATATCCTGACGCACCATCGATCAGGGCACCTGGCCCCTCTGAAGACGGAGCTACACCGGGCGCTTCAACCGACACAGGAAAAACAGAGTAGCCGTGATGTTCATGATCGGCAGAGCATGTCGGGCACCAGGTACAAGCTGGAAGCAGTGTCGGTATCCGGGACATACCAACCTATCTTTTACCATGCCATTACGAGCAGCCCCAGCAACGGCGTGCTTCCTTCTGGCATGAGCGTGTCGGGTCAGGCTGGGCTGTGACTGAGGAACGTTGCGATCAGGAGAACGACTACTTAGGATCTATTCAGTTCAAGAAGTTGAAACGGTCCGCGACGGCTTCCCAAATATGTAGAACAAGGAAGAGACCAGTGGAGACAAAGTGAACCCTGGCATTTGTGGAGCAAATGCACACGGACCACACAAAGTAAAGAAACCCGTCTGTGTATTGACAGTTATGCCACGATGTAGAAACGCGGCGAGCAAAACGCTTGCACGCTGAAAGCCAGTTATCCCTACAAAGGCGAGTCCCCTCGCCTTTTTTTGTGGATAGACTGGAATAAATGATCGATACACCGATATGTACCGGTGTTCGATATATAGGCTGCGGCGAGAGCTGTTTGGGTCCGTTCGAGATGTTTTAACGATCTCTTTGCTATTGGGTCTGAACATTGCTTGCCTTGCTCCTTAAGTCCATAGCCTGTAGAGACAGGTTCGCCGCTCCTTATGCGGCATGCGCTGATGTAATCGATTAACTGCGACGGTACCGTGCCTACAATACAGCAACTGATCCGTAAAGGACGTTCGTCTAAGCCAAAGAAAAAGACGGCACCTGCCCTTGAAAACTCTCCGCAGCGCCGCGGCGTCTGCACTCGGGTGTACACCACAACGCCGAAGAAGCCGAACTCGGCGCTTCGGAAGGTGGCTCGTGTGCGGCTGACCAACGGCAACGAGGTGACTGCATACATTCCCGGAGAGGGGCATAACCTGCAAGAGCACTCCATTGTGCTTGTGCGTGGCGGCCGTGTGAAAGACTTGCCGGGCGTGAAGTATCACATCGTTCGTGGCGCGCTGGATGCAGCTGGTGTTGAGGACCGGCGTCAGGGGCGCTCGAAGTACGGCACAAAGAAGCCTCGTAGTTAACTGTAGCAGAGTGGCTGGTATCCTACTGGGGTATCAGGTCGCTCATTTGTCAAACAATGCATAGGTGTTATGGCTCGCGATAAGGCCGCAAAGAAACGCACGACCCTCCCGGATCCCATATACCGTGACGACCTGGTCTCGCGGTTTGTGAACTCAATCATGCGCGACGGCAAGAAGAGTCTTGCGCAGCGCATCGTGTACGACACATTCGACGTGATTGAAGAGCGCACCGGTGAGGAAGGTATTGAGGTGTTTAAGAAGGCGGTGAACAGTGTGGCTCCCCTTGTTGAGGTGCGCAGTCGCCGCGTAGGAGGTGCCACCTACCAGGTGCCTATTGAGGTGCGCCCCGAACGCCGCGTTACGCTGGCATTTCGCTGGATCATCCAGTATGCCCGTGCACGCAAAGAGAAAAGCATGGTCAACCGCCTTGCCAGTGAGCTGATTAACGCAGCTCGTGGCGAAGGGGGAGCCGTTAAAAAGAAAGACGACACGCATCGGATGGCCGAGTCGAACAAGGCATTTGCCCACTTCCGGTTCTAATTCATGGAGGTGTGCCTCTGCTGCCAGGTATCGACCTGGCCTGTAGGTGGCACGAATCATGGCTTCGGTCGGCCTCCTGAGCACGCAACAAAAAATTTGTTATGGCTACGAAAAGCAACGAGAGCTTCCCGCTCGACAAGACACGTAATATTGGCATTGCCGCGCACATCGATGCCGGTAAAACCACCCTTACGGAACGTATTCTGTTCTACACAGGGCGCATCCACCGCATGGGGGAAACCCATGAAGGCGCCTCTCAGATGGACTGGATGGACCAAGAGAAGGAGCGTGGAATCACCATTACCAGTGCTGCCACAACCTGCTACTGGGATGATCACCGCATCAACATTATCGATACGCCGGGTCACGTTGACTTTACGGTAGAGGTTGAGCGTTCTCTGCGCGTGCTTGACGGTGCGATCGCCCTTTTCTGTGCCGTTGGTGGCGTAGAGCCGCAGTCGGAAACGGTGTGGCGCCAGATGGACAAGTACAGTGTGCCCCGCATTGCGTTCGTCAATAAAATGGACCGGACGGGCGCTGACTTCGAAAACGTGGTCGGCATGATGGAGGACCGCCTCAGCGCGAACCCGATTCCGGTGCAGTATCCGATCGGGGCCGGCGAAACGTTCAAAGGTGTCATTGACCTGATCGAAAATCAGGCTGTCATCTACGACGAAAGCTCGCAAGGTGCCAACTGGGACATCATTGAGGTTCCAGATGACCTGAAGGCGGATGCTCAAAAGTGGCGCATCCGTATGCTGGAGGCCGTTGCCGAGTACGACGACGAGCTCCTGATGAAGTATCTCGACGGCGAGGAGATTCAGCCAGAAGAGATCCATAAGGTTATCCGTGAGGCTACTCTGGAGCGCGACATCACGCCGGTGTTCTGTGGAACAGCTCTCAAAAACAAGGGCGTACAGCGCCTCTTGGATGCTGTGCCGCGGTATCTGCCGAGTCCCGATGATGTGCCGCCCGTCGAAGGGTTTCACCCGCGCGACAAAGAGGAGAAGCTGATGCGTGCTCCGAAGGAAGATGAGCCGTTCAGTGCTGTTGCATTCAAGATCGCTACGGATCCGTACGTCGGTAAAATTACGTTTATCCGCGTCTACAGCGGAACGCTAGAGACCGGAACCAAGGTGTACAATGCAACCGCCGATGAAACAGAGCGTGTTGGCCGCCTGATGTTTATGCACTCCAACGACCGTGAGGACGTGGACATGGTGCGTGCAGGTGACATCGCCGCCGCGGTGGGCCCGAAAAACTTGAAGACAGGCGACACCATCTGCGACCCTGACCACCCCGTGGTTCTGGAGTCGATGGACTTCCCTGAGCCCGTTATCCGCATTGCGATTGAGCCTAAAACAAAGGCGGACCGTGACAAGCTCACCAGCGGCCTCGTCAAGCTTGCCGAAGAAGACCCGACATTCAATGTGTCGACCGACGAAGAAACCGGTCAGACGCTGATTGCAGGAATGGGCGAGCTGCACCTTGAAATCATTGTAGACCGCCTGAAGCGCGAGTTTAAGGTCGAGGCAAACGTTGGTCGCCCCCAGGTGGCCTACCGCGAAGCAATTACAAAGACGGTCGACGAGCACTACGTCCTCAAAAAGCAGACAGGTGGTCGTGGCCAGTTCGCCGAAGTCTACATGGAGGTCGGCCCGAACGAAGAAGGGGCCGGGTTCGAATTTGTGGATGAGATTGTTGGCGGATCCATTCCGCGCGAGTTCATTCCCTCTGTTGAGAAAGGTATTAAGAGCTCAATGGATCAGGGGCCTATTGCGGGCTACCCGATCGAAGGTGTGAAAGTGCGTCTCTACGACGGAGAGTACCACGATGTGGACTCCGACCAGAACTCCTTCGAGATTGCTGGCCGTCTTGGATTCCGTGACGCGGCGCGACGTGCCAACCCGGTTCTCATGGAGCCGATTATGAAGGTCGAGGTTATCACCCCAGATGAGTACATGGGAGATGTGATCGGCGACCTGAATAGCCGCCGTGGACGAATCGGCCAGATGGGCCAGCGCAACGATGCGCAGGTCATCAACGCGCTCGTGCCGCTCTCTGAAATGTTTGGGTACTCGACCGATCTGCGTTCAATCACGCAGGGACGTGCCATCTACACGATGCAGTTCGAGACCTACGAAGCGGTGCCCAGTGCAATCGCAAAAGAACTTACTGATGAAGACGCTGTCGACGCGGCAGCGTAACACCCACATTACGTCACACTGTAAAACGAGACACACAAGCTTATTATGGCGAAGGAGGTATTTGAGCGGAAGAAGCCGCACGTAAACATCGGAACGATTGGGCACGTGGATCACGGTAAGACGACGCTGACCGCGGCGATCACGAAGGTGCTTGCGGAGCAGGTGGGCGGCGCCGCCGAGCGGACGTTCGACTCGATCGACAACGCGCCGGAAGAGCGCGAGCGTGGCATCACGATTGCGACGAGCCACGTCGAGTACGAGACCGAAGACCGGCACTACGCCCACGTGGACTGCCCAGGCCACGCCGACTACGTCAAGAACATGGTGACGGGGGCGGCGCAGATGGACGGCGCGATTCTCGTGGTAGCGGCCACCGACGGCCCGATGCCGCAGACGCGTGAGCATATCCTGCTGGCGCGTCAGGTCGGCGTGCCGTACCTGGTGGTGTTCATGAACAAGGTTGACCTGGTCGACGACGAAGAGCTTCTGGAGCTGGTAGACATGGAGGTGCGCGACCTGCTCTCCAGCTACGAGTTTCCGGGCGACGAGATTCCGGTCGTGCGCGGCTCGGCGCTGAAGGCGTTGGAGTCGGACGCCGACGCTGAGGCGAAGATCATGGAGCTGATGGATGCGGTCGACAGCTACATTCCGACGCCGGAGCGCGACATCGACAAGCCGTTCTTGATGCCGGTAGAAGACATCTTCTCGATCACCGGGCGCGGCACGGTCGTGACCGGTCGGATTGAGCGCGGCCGCATCGAGACGGGCGACGAGGTGGACATCGTAGGGATTGAGGAGGAGAAGCTGACCTCGACGATCACCGGGATTGAGATGTTCAACAAGACCTTGGACGAAGGCGAAGCCGGCGACAACGCGGGCTTGCTGCTGCGCGGCATCAAGAAGGAGCAGGTCTCGCGCGGGATGGTCGTGGCGGAGCCGGGGTCGGTGACGCCGCACAAGGAGTTTGAGTGCGAGGTGTACGTGCTGTCGAAAGACGAGGGCGGGCGCCACACGCCGTTCTTCCCGGGATACCGCCCGCAGTTTTACTTCCGGACGACGGACGTGACGGGCGACATCAACCTGGAGGAAGGGGTTGAGATGGTGATGCCGGGCGACAACGCGACGTTTACGGTGCGTCTGATTCAGCCGGTGGCTCTGGAAGAGGGGCTGCGGTTTGCGATCCGCGAAGGCGGCCACACGGTCGGCGCCGGTGTCGTCACCGAAATCCTCGACTAAGAGAAAACTATTGCACGATCCGAGAGTCTCGCTCCAGGCGAGGCTCTCGACACACGGGCGTAGCTCAATTTGGCAGAGCAGCGGTCTCCAAAACCGCCGGTTGCGGGTTCAAGTCCTGCCGCCCGTGCAGCCGATACGGAGTATTTTCCTTTGAACCCGGGCTGTCATTCGAAAAGACAGCCTCGCAGACACCCCACATATTATGACGTGGATTCGTGAATACCTCCAGGAAGTCGTGTCTGAGATGCGCAAGGTGAGCTGGCCAAGCCGCGATGAGCTTGTCAGTAGCACCTTGATCACCCTCCTGGGCACGGTCATGATCTCCGGGTATATCTTCGTGGCTGACCAGATCATCAGTACCATTATGGATCTGATCTACTAAGCGAATACGGTTTCTGTGAGCGGTGTGCATCGCCTTTAAGTCATGCGTATCGCTACGGAATCCCCCCGTTTCGCATCCCTCTCGTTCTTGCTCGTCACGAATACACAGTCTCCATGCCAAGCGGAAACGCTCCAAAAAAATGGTTTGTGCTCCGTACATTTTCGGGGCACGAAAAGAAGGTGCGACGCTTCCTGGAGAGCGAGTTAGAGCGCTTGGACATGGAGGACCTCGTGGATGAGGTGCTCATCCCTACAGAGACGGTCTTCGAGATGCGAGGTGGAAAGAAGAAGACGAAAGAAAAGACTTTTTTTCCGGGATATATCCTGCTTCATGCCGACCTGACCGACAAGCTTCAGCACACGGTAACAGGACTGCCGTCTGTAATTGGGTTTTTGACCTCGGGCACTGGTGACGAGCCAACGCCGCTTCGTCCCGACGAGGTGCAACGCATCCTTGGGCGCATGGACCGCGCTGAAGAGATGGGCGAACAGCCCGAAATACCGTTCAAGGTTGGCGACCCGGTGAAGGTAGTAGATGGCCCGTTCGACAGCTTTAACGGGTTTGTCGAAGAGGTCTACCCTGAAAAAATGAAGGTCCGCGTTATGGTGTCCATCTTTGGCCGTAAAACTCCAGTTGAGCTTGATTACCTGCAGGTAGAACACGAAGAGTAACTGCCTGCATGAGATGCAACGCATGCTTATCCGAAGCAACACACCTTCGGCTTCATGCGCAGCGTGACAAAAAACGTTTCGCCCGCGTTCATCGCGCGGGTGTTTTTGTGTGTACTCTTGTGCAACCTACCCTCATAAACGAAGCTGCGGGAGTCAACCAGACGCCTGAACCGCACAGATTCTTATGGCAAAGCAAGTAAATACGCAGATTAAGCTGCAAATCAAGGCCGGACAGGCCAACCCTGCACCGCCCATTGGCCCTGCGCTCGGGCAGCACGGTGTGAACATCATGGAGTTCTGCAAAAAGTTTAATGCAGAAACGCAGGACCAGATGGGGCTGTTGCTTCCGGTTGTTATCACCGTATATGCCGACCGGTCGTTCGACTTCATCGTTAAGAGTCCGCCCGCTTCTGTGCTCCTGAAAGAGGTGGCCGGCATTAAGAGCGGTGCAGGCGACCCGCTCCGCCAGAAAGTGGCAACGGTCTCCTGGGATGACTGCCGCGCCATCGCCGAGCGTAAAATGGAAGACCTGAACGCGCACACCGTTGAGCAAGGGGCGCACATGATTGCAGGTACAGCTCGATCAATGGGAATCAAGGTGAGTGATAAGCCCGAAGGATAAGTCCCGACGGCGAACGCACCGACGACCCGGTGATTGCTGCATGCACGCACGCTAATTTAACCACGCGGGAGCCTGTCGCTCAGGCAGGCGCACGTACCGCACAACCTACGCTACTATGGCAAAAAAAGGAAAACGATACATCGACGCTGAAGCAGCCGTCGAAGAAGCCGCGGATAGCATATCCTCGCTCTCAGACGCTGCCGACCTTGCAAAGAAAACGGCTACAGCCGGATTCGACGAATCTATTGATCTGGACGTACGCCTCGGCGTAGACCCCCGGCATGCCGACCAGATGGTGCGAGGCGCTGTTGTGCTTCCGCACGGCACAGGAAAAGAGACCACCGTGCTGGTGCTTGCCAACGAAAGCAAGCAGGCCGAAGCTGAAGAAGCAGGAGCCGACTACGTAGGGCTCGACGAGTACGTTGAACGGATCCAGAATGAGAACTGGCTTGACTTCGACGTTGTAATCGCAACACCCGACGTTATGGCCCAGGTTGGACGCCTCGGCCGCATCCTCGGTCCGCGCGGACTCATGCCAAACCCGAAAAGCGGTACGGTAACAATGAACGTTGCCGAAACGGTCGAGGAAGTGAAGTCAGGTAAGATCGAGTTTCGTGTTGACAAGCACGGCAACCTGCACGCATCGATCGGCAAGGCCTCGTTCGCTACAGAAGAGCTGGCTGAGAACGCACGGGCCTTCCTGAAAGAGGTTGTGCGTCTGCGTCCGGTGTCGGCGAAAGGGCTTTACCTCCGCTCCATTACGCTTTCAGCCACGATGGGGCCGCCTGTCCCGGTTGGGCGAAGCATGATCCTGACGGAAACACGCTAATGTAGCGGCTGATGTGGCCGTTCTCCTCTTCGTGGTCCTTGTTACCTCTGCACCCCTTGTGATATGCCTTTAACGCGTGCCAAAAAAGCTGAGATCATTGACGGTCTTGGCGAGCAGTTTGAATCTGCTTCAATCATCTACCTAACCAACTTTGCTGGACTCACGGTTGCGGAAACGAACGAGCTTCGTGCTCGCTTTCGTGAAGCAGGTGTCGACTATACCGTATGCAAGAACACGCTTGCGCAGCTTGCTATTGACCGTGTCGATAACGCCGACATTGAAGTGCTCAGCGAGCACTTCAGCGGTCCAACGGCCGTTGCTTTCAGTGACGACCCGGCCAAGCCCGCCCGTGTCATCAAAGACTTTCTCGAAGACAACGAGTCAGAACGCCCCGAACTCAAGATTGCCTACATTGAAGGTGATCTGTATGAGGGCCCTGATGCGTTGGATGCCCTCTCCAAGCTGAAGTCACGTGAGGAGCTTGTGGCCGATATTGTGGGGCTGCTGATGGCACCCGCACAGAACATCGCCGGTGCACTTACCGGACCGGGCAGTCAGTTGGCCGGTGCGATTAAGAGCATGGCTGAAGGCGACGACGCGTAACAGCGGCGCCTGCCTCATCAGCATACGGATTGCTAAGATCCGAAAGCAGTATGCGGTCTTGCTCACGCGAGTCGTGTACTCCTTTTAGCATTCATATTCTCCCTTAATATGCAGCGCAGTGCCCTCTTTACCGGGTGCACAGACCGCTGCAGGAAACCGATACAGACTTACTATGGCAGACATCAAAGAACTCGCAGAACAGCTTGTTGGCCTTACTATTCAGGAAGCCAGCGAGCTTGCTAACTATCTCGAAGAAGAGTACGACATCAAGCCCGCCTCGGCAGGCGTTGCTGTTGCTGCTCCAGGAGCCGCAGGAGGCGACGGAGCCGGTGGCGAAGAGAAAACAGAATTCGACGTCGTACTGACGGGCGTAAGCGGAAACAAGATTGCCGTGATTAAGGAGGTCCGTTCCATTACCGGACTTGGACTCAAAGAGGCCAAAGCGGTAGTCGACGAAGCCCCCAGCCCGGTCAAAGAAGCCGTTTCGCGCGAAGAGGCCGACGAACTCAAAGCGCAGCTCGAAGAAGCTGGCGGCGAAGTTGAACTCAAGTAATGCAACGTCGGTCTGTCTTCGAATCGGCGACGATTCGCGCTGAAACACTCAGGAAGACAGCCCCGACACGTTTCTTGTAAAGCACAGGAGCCGGTCCCAGGTGGGGTCGGCTCCTGTTTGTATGTTCCTATTGAGGCAGGCTCGCACAATACAGCTACCAATACAGCTACAGCGCCGCAAACCAAACTACGTTGCGGTATGTTATGCAGAGATGAGATGCGCAGCCCGAAAAGAGTTTTCAGATGCTTGGCAAAGCTTCCACCAATGGGTCTGAGTCGGGGGGCCCGCTTCTGGTAGACAAGCGTTCAGGCGTTGAGGCCTACGGATCTACCACCGGAATCTCAGTCGTTCCCATGCGCTTTTGGCGGTAGATTCTCTGCCCCTCGTCCATGAAGATAGCGCAATCAAAAAGTGGAGTAGCGATGAGATTTTGGTGCCTTAAGAATGAAAAATGCAACCTGAAACAACTATAAAGCCCGGCTGTATTCATCTTTGCTGTCATTCGCGAACCCCTGCGTGTGGTTCCGCACGTGCCAATTCAGTGTCCTGTTTTGCTGTGCGGTCTATCTTCTGTGGACGAACGCCCCTTGGTGTTGAAGCATCTGTCGTCATTACCATTCCGCTCGGTCTGCTTACGTGTATCGTACCAATGGATACATAGCCTCGCATTTCTCGCCCGCCTTGAAGGTTCTGAAGAAGAGTCTTTAAGTTATGTTAGAACGGGGCAGGCCGTAAGCAATGCTTCATGCGCCATGCATCAATCCACAACGCGATGACTGGCAGCACGCCCGCGTGTATTTCCCCAACTGTTTAAGGAGTTACTCCGCTTATGCCCACTCTGCTCAGCGGTGACATTGTCACCAACGGTCACCTGGAAGAACTTCCAGAACGTGAATCTTTCGCCCGCATCCCTACGGTGTGGGACTATCCGGACTTTCTGGACATCCAGCTGAAAAGCTTTCACGACTTTGTGCAAGACGACGTCCCGCCGGAAGACCGGGAGGACGACGAAGGACTGCAGGCCGTCTTTAACGAGCATTTTCCCATCCAAGACAGTCGCAGCCGCTACACGCTCGAGTTCATAAATTATGGACTGGATGCGCCCAAACATACTATTGAGGAGTGCATTGCGCAGGGGCTTACGTTCTCGGTGCCGCTGAAGGCAACGCTTCGCCTCTCCAGTAAAGAGGAAGACGGCGACGATGAGGCCATCGAAGCCATCGAACAAGAGGTCTACCTTGGCACGCTCCCCTTCATGACAGATCGGGGAACGTTCATCGTGAACGGTGCTGAGCGCGTCATCGTAGCGCAGCTTCACCGGAGTCCAGGGCTCTTCTTCGGTACAGATATCCACTCGAACGGTACGCAGCTGTTCTCTGCACGTGTAATTCCCTTCCGCGGGTCGTGGATGGAGTTCTCGACGGACATCCGAAACGTGCTCTGGGCGTACATCGACCGGAAGAAAAAGGTGCCGGTTACAACCTTGCTGCGCGCCCTCGGAATCTCGTCAGACGACGAGATCATCAATCTCTTCGACCTGGCTGACACAGCCGAGTTCGATAGCGAGGAAGACTTCAACGAGTACGTAGACCGCGAACTCGCTACGTCGGTTACGGTCGAACGAAAGATCGAGATCGTCGACGAAGACACTGGTGAGGTCGTTGAGGAAGAAATTGAACGTGAGGTGGTGCTTCCTGCTGAGCATGTGCTCGAAGAGGAAGACTGGGAAACGCTGAACGAGTACGACATCTCGCGCATGTACCTGGTGCGTGAAGAGCGTGAGGAAGATGAGCTCGACATGAGCACCCTCGTCGAAACGCTCAAGAAAGACCCGTCACACAACGAAGAGGAAGCGCTCCGCGAGATCTACCGCCAGCTGCGCGGCTCCGAAGCTCCCGATCTTGACTCGGCCCGTAATGCACTGGAGCGCCTCTTCTTTTCGGATAAGCGGTATGATCTGGGCGACGTAGGACGCCATCGCATAAATAGCCGCCTGCAGATCGATGTCGATCCGGATACAACTGTATTGACGCTTGACGACGTTGTCGGGATTGTGCAGGAGCTCATCCGGCTCAAAAACGGACAGACCACGCCCGACGACATTGACCACCTGAGCAACCGCCGCGTCAAAACCGTAGGAGAACAGCTCGGGTCGCAGTTCTCGCTCGGATTGGCCCGTATGTCACGGACCATCAAGGAGCGCATGAATCTGCGCGACGCCGACAAGTTTACGCCGCAAGATCTGGTCAACGCCCGCACTATTTCGAGCGTGATCAACACGTTCTTCGGGACGAACCAGCTGAGCCAGTTCATGGACCAGACCAACCCGCTGGCCGAGCTTACAAACAAGCGCCGCCTGTCGGCTCTTGGCCCAGGGGGACTGACGCGTGAACGTGCCGGGTTTGAGGTGCGCGATGTCCACTACACGCACTACGGGCGCCTCTGCCCGATTGAAACGCCTGAGGGGCCCAACATTGGGCTGATATCCTCGCTTTGTGTGCATGGAGTAATCAACGAATTTGGCTTCATCGAGACGCCATACCGCGTCGTGAAAGACGGCATCGTGACCGAGGAGGTCGAATACCTTGCCGCAGACCAGGAAGACCGTCACATCATTGCGCAGGCGAATGCGCCAATCGATAAGGACGGAAACTTCCAGACCGACCAGGTTACCTGCCGCTATCGTGGCGATTTCCCCATCGTACCGCCTGAAGAGGTGGAGTACATGGACGTTGCCCCGAACCAGATTGTATCGCCCTCAGCCAGTCTCGTCCCGTTCCTCTCGCACGACGATGCCAACCGTGCGCTGATGGGATCGAACATGCAGCGCCAGGGCGTGCCCCTGCTGCGCAGCGATTCGCCCATCGTGGGCACCGGGCTCGAAGGGCGAGCCGCGAAAGATTCGCGAGCCGTTATTGTAGCTGAAGGAAAGGGCGAAGTTGAATATGTGGATGCGGAGCGCATCGTTGTTCGATACGACGAAGATGCTGAAAAAGACGACCTGACATTCGGCGAACCGGTGCGGGAGTACAAGCTCGTGAAGTTCCGTCGCACCAACCAGGACACGTGCATGAACCAGAAGCCGATCGTACAGGTCGGCGACAAGGTCGAGGAAGGCACGGTCATGACCGAAGGTTTTGCTACCGAGAAGGGCGAGCTCGCACTTGGTAAAAACGTGCTCTGCGCCTTCATGCCGTGGCACGGATATAACTTTGAGGATGCCATCGTGATCAGCGAGCGCCTCGTTGCCGACGACGTATACACTTCCGTGCATATCGAGGAGTTTGAGCACGAAGTGCGCGACACCAAGCGGGGAGAAGAAGAGCTTACACGTGAGATCCCGAACGTTTCGGAAGAAGCAACTAAAGACCTTGACGAACGCGGCATTATTCGTGTTGGCGCCGAAGTGAACCCGGGCGACATTATCGTCGGGAAGATTACGCCAAAAGGCGAAACCGACCCGACCCCAGAAGAGAAGCTTCTGCGTGCGATCTTTGGCGACAAAGCAGGCGACGTAAAAGATGCTTCGCTGAAGGCCAAGCCCGGCATGGATGGCGTCGTGATCGATACGAAGCTCTTCAGTCGCCGCCAGCTCGACCCGGCGTCGAAAAAGATGGAAGAGAAGCGCCTCGAAGCGATCGAGGAGAAGCACACCCGTGCGGTGGCCGACCTCAACAAACGCTTCTGGGATAAATTCTTCAATCTTGTAGGTGGAGAGACCAGCGGAGGCATCAAAGACCGCGACGGCAACGACGTGCTCACGAAAGGGGCCGAACTCACGCGTTCTGCGCTCGATAGCGTAGAGCCGCAAGACCTGAGCACGAAAGCACAGTTTACCGACGACGACGATCTCAACGCGAAGGTCGCTGCACTGCTGCGCAATTACAAGGTGCGCCGCCGAGAGATCGACGGCCAGAACAACCGGGAGAGACATCAGGTTGAGATGGGCGACGAGCTGCCTGCTGGCATCGTGCAGATGGCAAAGGTGTACGTTGCGCGCAAGCGGAAAATATCGGTCGGCGATAAGATGGCAGGCCGTCACGGCAACAAGGGCGTCATCGCCAAGATTGTGCCGGTCGAAGATATGCCGCACCTCGACGACGGAACGCCTGTCGATATTGTTCTGAACCCGCTGGGCGTGCCCTCGCGCATGAACCTCGGCCAGATCTATGAGACCCTCCTCGGATGGGCCGGTGATAAGCTCGGCAAAAAGTTTGCCACGCCGATCTTCGACGGAGCCACGATGGACGACATCGCGGACAAGCTTGAAGAAGCCGGGCTCCCACGCGACGGCAAAGCGCAACTCATCGACGGACAGACGGGTGAGCCGTTTGATGAGAAAACAACGGTTGGGCAGATCTACATGATGAAGCTCAGCCACCTGATCGATGATAAGATGCACGCCCGCTCCATTGGCCCCTACAGCCTTATTACGCAGCAGCCACTGGGCGGAAAAGCGCAGTTTGGTGGTCAGCGCCTCGGCGAAATGGAGGTCTGGGCGCTCTATGCGTACGGAGCTTCGCATACCCTGCAAGAAATGCTGACGTACAAGTCGGACGACGTGCAGGGGCGCTCGCGTGCCTACGAGTCGATCGTCAAAGGCAAGAACATGCCTTCCCCGAGCGTACCAGAAAGCTTCAACGTACTGGTGCGCGAGCTTCAGGGACTGGGCCTCGAAGTCGGACTCGAGTAGTCAATTAATGCAGCATAGGGTATGCAGCGGTCTGCCCGATCCGACTGCATACCCTCGCTGCGCATCTCCCAGCACGGGCCCATAGCTGCCACTTTCAAATAGCATACGCTACATGCCTTACGGAAACTCAAAGGACATCGAAAAGGACTTCAACAAGATCTCGATCAGCCTGGCGTCGCCAGAAGACATTCTGGAGCGCTCTTATGGCGAGGTGCTGAAGCCTGAAACCATCAACTACCGGTCGTTTAAGCCGGAAATGGGTGGCCTCTTCTGCGAGAAAATCTTCGGTCCGGTTAAGGACTATGAGTGCCACTGCGGCAAATACAAGCGCATCCGCTACAAAGGCATCATCTGCGACCGTTGTGGCGTAGAGGTGACGCGCAAGGCGGTGCGCCGCGAGCGCATGGGCCATATTAAGCTCAGCGTGCCCGTAGTGCATATCTGGTACTTTAAGACGCTGCCTAACAAGATTGGCCACCTGCTCGGCCTCAAGTCGAAAGACCTGGAGAAGGTCACCTACTATGAGCAGTACATCGTCATCCAGCCCGGTACTGCAAAGCGCTTAGGCGTGGAGCAGAACCAGCTGCTTACCGAAGAGGAGTACTTCAACATCCTCTACCAGATTCGGGAAGACAACAACCGCCTGCCCGATGACGACCCCGAGAAGTTCATTGCCATGATCGGGGGCGAAGCCGTAGAAACCATGCTGAAGCGTCTGGACCTTCCAACGCTGGCACAGGAACTGCGCTATCAGGTCAAAACCGAAACCAGTCAGCAGCGCAAGGCCAAAGCGCTGAAGCGCCTGAATGTGGTCCAGGGCTTTATCGACGCAAATAAGCGGACGGAAAACCGCCCAGAGTGGATGGTGATGCGGGTGATCCCGGTCATTCCACCGGAACTGCGCCCCCTGGTGCCGCTCGATGGCGGACGGTTTGCGACAAGCGACTTGAACGACCTGTATCGCCGCGTTATCATCCGCAATAACCGCCTGAAGCGTCTTATCGACATTAAGGCGCCGGAGGTAATTCTGCGGAACGAGAAGCGTATGCTGCAGGAAGCCGTTGACTCGCTCTTCGACAACAGCCGTAAGTCTAATTCGGTGCGCGGCTCCTCAAACCGCCCGCTGAAGAGCCTCAGCGATATGCTGAAAGGTAAGCAGGGACGCTTCCGCCAGAACCTGCTCGGGAAGCGCGTGGACTACTCCGGGCGCTCCGTTATCGTGATCGGCCCTGACCTGGAACTGCACCAGTGCGGGATCCCCAAAGAGATGGCCGTAGAGCTCTTTAAGCCGTTTATCATCCGCCGCCTCATCGAGCGTGGCATCGTGAAGACGGTCAAGAGCGCGAAGAAGTATGTCGAGAAACGAACGGCTGCAGTCTGGGATATCCTGGAGAAAGTTATTCAGGGCCGCCCTGTACTGCTCAACCGTGCACCTACGCTTCACCGTCTCGGAATTCAGGCCTTCCAGCCGGTGCTGACCGAAGGCAAAGCGATTCAGCTACATCCGCTCGTCTGTACCGCATACAATGCGGACTTCGACGGTGACCAGATGGCTGTTCACGTACCACTCTCACACGAGGCCTGCCTCGAAAGCATGATTCTTATGCTGTCGAGCCACAACATCTTGAGCCCGGCCAACGGGTCGCCGCTCACGGTGCCCACGCAGGACATGATTCTCGGTCTTTACTACATGACAAAAGCCAGAGATGGCGAAAAAGGAGAGGGTCGGCGCTTCTCCTCGGTGGACGAAATCCGCCAGGCTTACGACCAGGGGGTTGTTGCCACGCATGCGAAGATCGAGATGCGTGATCCACAGAACCCTGACGAGTTCATCAATACGACAGCAGGACGCGCGCTCTTTAACGAGATCGTACCCGAGGGCGTCCCGTACGTCAACGAGGTGCTCACGAAGAAGCACATGCGTCCCATCATCTCACGCATTCTGAAAACGGTAGGCTTTGAGAAGACAGCCAAGTTCCTGGATGCGATGAAGCGTCTTGGATACGGACGGTCTACCACCTCGGGCATCACGTTCTCGCTCTCTGATATCGTAGTTCCCGATAAGAAAGAGCGGTTGGTCGAAGATGCGAACAAGGAGGTCGATAAAGTCCAGTCGAACTATGAAATGGGCTTTACGACCGACAACGAGCGCTACAACCAGGTTATCGACATCTGGACGCAGACCAACAATCAGGTGTCTGAAGTGCTCTTTGAAACCCTGAAAGAACACCGCGATGGGTTTAATGCTATCTTTATGATGGCCGACTCCGGCGCGCGTGGTTCGAAAGAGCAGATTCGTCAGCTGGGTGGAATGCGTGGCCTCATGGCGAAGCCGCAGAAAAACGTTGGAGAAGGAGGCGGTGAGATCATTGAAAATCCCATCCTCTCTAACTTCAAGGAAGGCCTGTCGGTGCTTGAGTACTTCATCTCGACACACGGAGCGCGTAAGGGCCTGGCTGATACTGCGCTGAAAACGGCTGATGCCGGCTACCTGACGCGTCGTCTGGTTGATGTCTCACAAGATGTGACCATCAACGAGCACGACTGTGGAACGCTACGCGGCATCACAATCTCGGCGCTCAGAGACAACGAAGAGGTCGTCGTTCCACTGAGCAAGCGCATCCTGGGTCGCGTTACGGTACACGACGTGTACGATCCGCAGACCGATGAGCTTATCGTCGGCGCGAACGAACTCATCACTGAGGCGACCGCACAACGCATCGCCGAGACCTCTATCGAAGAGATTGAGATCCGCTCGGTGCTCACCTGCGAATCGGAGCGGGGCGTGTGTACGCTGTGCTACGGCCGTAACCTGGGCACAAACCGGATGGTCGAGGTTGGCGAGTCGGTGGGCGTTGTTGCCGCGCAGTCTATTGGCGAGCCCGGTACGCAGCTTACTCTCCGTACCTTCCACATCGGTGGTGCTGCCAGCGCGGTTGCATCCGAAAGCACCCTGCAAGCAAAATCGGAGGGAACGGTCGTCTTCCAGAACCTGCGCACCGTATCCTACGACGCAGGCGAGGGGGCACAGGAAATCGTGCTCACCCGTCAGGGCGAAATTATCGTGCTCGACGAAGAAGACCGCGAGGTGAATAGCTACGTGGTTCCATACGGCGCCGAACTCATGGTCGAAGAAGGCGATGAGGTCGAGAAAGGGGCTGTACTGGCCAGCTGGGACCCATACAATAGCGTCATTCTCTCTGAGGTTGATGGAGAAGTTGCCTTCGAAGACATGATCGAAGGCACCACCTACCGCGAAGAGACGGATGACCAGACCGGGCACAAAGAGAAGGTCATCACCGAGAGCCGCAAACGAACACTTACGCCGGCTGTAATCATACAGCTTGATTCGGACGGTGATGATTCGGACGAGCGCGAGTACAACATGCCGGTGCAAGCACGCATTCAGGTTGATGCCGGAGATACGGTGCAGGCCGGTGAAGTGCTCGCCAAGATCCCGCGCCAGACCGTAAAGCAGAGTGACATTACGGGTGGACTTCCACGTGTTACGGAGCTCTTTGAAGCCCGCACCCCGTCAGATCCGGCGGTCGTTACCGAAATCGACGGTATTGTGAGCTTCGGAGACCGCAAGCGTGGTAAGCAGGAGGTGATTATCTCCAGCCGCGAAGACGAGATGACGAAGACGTACATGGTCTCGCTCTCGAAGCACATGCTGGTTCACGAAAATGACTTTGTGAAAGCAGGCGATCAACTCTGTGACGGAACGGTTGCTCCGCATGATATCCTGAAGATCAAAGGGCCGCGTGCGGTGCAAGAGTACCTGCTGAACGAAATTCAGGAGGTGTATCGCTTACAGGGTGTGGAAATCGACGACAAGCACATTGAGGTCGTCGTGCGTCAGATGATGAAGCGCGTCAGCATTGTGGAGCCGGGCGACACGCACTTCCTTGAAGAGGATACGGTCGACCGCCACAAGATGGCACGCATCAACGACGACCTGCATGACAAGTTCGTCGTGACTGACCCGAGCAGCTCCGATCGTGTTAAGATCGGTGAGGTAGTCAGCCGTCGTCGCCTGCGCGAGCTCAACTCCCAGCTGAAGCGCAACGACGAGCCCGAGATTCAGGTGCGTTCTGCGCGCCCGGCTGTCGGACGCCCGGTTCTGCTTGGTATCACCAAAGCGGCACTGGCAACCGACTCGTTCGTCTCAGCGGCCTCCTTCCAGGAAACCACCAAGGTGCTTACCAACTCGGCCATCCGCGCAGAGGAAGATCCGCTGCACGGACTCAAAGAGAACGTGGTCGTCGGTCATCCGATTCCTGCGGGCACCGGACAGCGCCAGTACCGCGACATCGTGGTCGGGTCGAAGTCCGAACTCGAAGAGCTGCAGGCCGCCATTGGTGGCGACGGGTCATCGGGAGATGGTGCTCCGACGAAGGAAGAGCTGGAGTCATCGGTTAAGTCGACGAACAAGTAAGTCGACGTCCCCGCGCTCCTGCGCGAACATGCATTATACGACCCAGACGCCTCGTCATCCTCGTGATGGCGGGGCGTTTTGGGTTGAGATACGTAACCTCGAAGCGTTTTCGGACACTGACTAACATGTACGCTGACTCACGTGCCATATATTGACCTGCTAGCCGTCCTTGTTATCGGAGCGGCTATCGGACGTATCGTTTACAAGATGAAGTGGCTAACGCCGCTGGGAGCGCTACTCGGGGGCCTATTTGGGGCGCATGCCGTCGTACAAGGCGGATTAGCCTGGGCAGTGCCGCTCGGCGTATTTGTAGCGTCGGGAAGTCTGGTGGGGCGCCTTCTTGGCAGAGCACCCGCAGACGTTATGAACGAAGATGAAGGGCCCCGAACTGCAGCGCAGGTGATGGCCAATGGCGGCTGGGCCTGGGCGGCGTTAGCGCTTACCCCGTGGGTTGGGGCCGCATGGACGTATCCCGCCTTTGTAGGAAGTCTCGCCGCCGCTACAGCAGACACATGGGGCACAGAGGTAGGTACGCGGTGGCGGTCCAGGGCATGGTCGCTGCGTAATGGACAATGGGTGCAAGCAGGTGTCTCAGGCGCCGTATCAGGTGCCGGAACGATAGCAGGCGTGGTAGGGGCTGGGATCATCGGCGCTCTTGCAGC
The DNA here is from genome assembly GCF_040409695.1 of Longimonas sp. GTDB lineage: Bacteria > Bacteroidota > Rhodothermia > Rhodothermales > Salinibacteraceae > Longimonas. The sequence continues at coordinate 5,040 of NZ_JARWGJ010000148.1, read as the reverse complement.
GGTGCTTGGAGGTCTATCGGCAGCTGCAGCGGCATGGATCACGCTTGGAGGTATCGTGGGAAGTCTGGTAGACAGCGTACTTGGAGCAACCCTCCAGGCGCAGTATGCGAGTGCAGAGGAGGAAAACTGCGCGGACGTCCCAACGTCCCAGAATGACATCCTTGTGCAGGGGAGTAAGCATATCACAAACAACAGCGTAAACGGAATAACAACGCTGATCGGTATCTTCTTCGGGCTCGCAAGTGCTCTTCTCAGTCTGTAGAGAGCGTAAAATGGGTAGTAGTTACCTTTTTCAGGCCGGTCACTGAAGGTTCAAATACAGGCAGTTCAGGTAGCCTTTACAGCACGTACTGATTCTCAGCTCTTTCTGATAAGAAGGGTCCTGGTCTATCTGTCACTATAGAGGCACGTAAGGACATGACATGCCCCGATTGAAGAAGAGGCAGACGGACTTGACGTGCGATTTTTATCTGATGTGCAAGGCAAATGTGGTAGAAATGTAAATATCATCCTTTGTGCACGATAAATGACAAAGCTGCAAAAGTTGGTATATTTGCCCCATTAAGTAGGTTGAAATAGTCAAAAAGTGTAGATCTTGACACAGATCGTTAATTATTTGGCACGTTTGGATAAGTTTGACCCCCTACCTTTGGCTATTGTGGGATACGCTTGTAACGCATATATAACATTGTCCCCACAGTATGCCCAACCGCGACACGCCTCGGCTACTACATTTTGTAACACAAAGCCTCGTCGGCCTGAAGTGTATCCTGAACAGTGCACGTGGCGGCGCCTTCAGCCATGTACTGGGCACATCTGCGCTTCTGATATTTCTACTCCTTCCGGTTCAGGCACAGGCGCAACGGCCGGTTCCGCTGCCGCTTCTGCAGGAAAGCGGGATTGAAGCCTCTAACGGAACGTTTGAGGATCGAGTAGAAATTACATGGCCTGAACTGGGGCCCGACTCGTCTCAGGTTGACCTTCAGATCTATCGCGATACGGAGGTGAACGGCACGATCAGCGAGGGCGCCACGCGCATAGGCACGGCAGCCAGTGACGCGACGCTCTTCTCTGATACTGGCGGATTCGCAGGGGTGGTGTACGAATACTGCCTGATCGCCGACGACGGTATCAGCGAAGCCGGGCCGTTTTGCGACTCGGGGTACCGTGAGCTCAACCCCCCTGCAAATACAACAGCCAGCGACCGAGATCGCGTCGGCGAGATTGAGGTTGTGTGGGACGACCGCTCTGCCGTCAACGATGCGTATCGTGTAACCCGGGATGGTACAGAAGTAGCGTTACTGCAACCGGGCGCTCGTCAGTTCGTCGATGTGATGCAAGATCGGGCAAGTGTAGCTGTTGAGATTTATCCGAGCATCAATGACGGCGATCCCTTCCCTAACTTGGATGAGCAAACTCCTACAACCAGCGGGCTGAGCGACCAGATTGTGGGAGTCTCGCTTCCCATTTCTACGTTTGATACGCAAACATTCATTCCGGTACGCCATCATGCTACGCTAACCGTTCGCGAAGCCGGCTCCTACACGTTCACCATCAGCGAAGACGCGCGCCGTCTGCTGATAAACGAGACTGTTGTCGTTGAAAAAGAAAATGCACCTCCCGTATCTGGCTCGATATCGCTCAGCGAGGGGACCCACACAATCATGGTTGAGTCGCTTCAGGGCGTGTACGGGCGGCAGGATGTAACCTGGGAAGGGCCAGGTGTTGACCAGGAAGAGCTATCACCGGCTGTGCTCTCGTTGCCCGACGACAGCATGCAGCGCACGCACGGGATGTCGTACGACTACTACGAAGCACCCGGTCTGATGGAGCAGCCATCCCTTCCAGACTTCAACGAGATTGAAGCCATCGCCTCAGGCGTTACGGCAGGCATCCAGCCCCCTGCAGCGTCCAACAATGACGATTACGTAGTCTACCATAGGGCTACATTGAGCGTACCCGAGACCGGCGATTATCAATTTGAATATGCTACAGCTACTGGGTTTGGCCTGGAGCTCAACCACGTAGCCATGATTCGCATCAACGGAGAAGTCATTGGCGAAGAAGCGGGCGGCGGACTGTTTGCGTCTACGGTGCTGGAAGCCGGGACGCATGACTTTGAGCTGATCTACGGTCAGGAGGGCGATGAGAACTTTCTACCCCGACCGGTTCCTGATCTGACGTGGAACGGACCGTCGTTTGAAGGGCGCGCTTTCCCGATGGAGGCGGTCTCTGTCGACCGGGTACCGCACGAGTACTGCGTTACAGCAGTTGAAGACGACATATACACCTCTGAGTCCGACTGTGCCGTCGGCCGCTCCGGCGTTGCACTGCCCCCGCTCAACGTACGGGCCTCCGACGGGCAGTACGACGATCGCATCTTCCTTACGTGGGAGCCAGACGGCGCCAACACCGGCTTCGAAATCACCCGCTCACCGCTCGGCTCGAATGAGCAGGACGTGCTCGCAACCACAATCCCAGATGCGCGAACCTTTAGCGACGAGACCGCCGAAATCGGCGTTGAATACGAGTACTGCGTGCGCACCCAGACCGTGGAAGGATTTGTGTCGCGCGCGGCCTGCGACACAGGCATTCGGGGGCGCCTACCCACTCCTGGTGAGGTAACAGCATCTGTAGACGAGCACGACGACCGCATCGAACTGACATGGAACGACCGGGCCACTGCTGAAGACGCCTACCACATCTACCGGCGCCCCCTCGACGCACCCAGTCGTGTGTTTAGTCTGGCGGATGCGGTGCCGGGAGCCAGCTACGAGTACACCGCAGGCGGATTCATCGACCTGCCCGACTTCGATGCGCTGCGTCCTGACGCGATGGGTGTAGTGCCTGAAATTACAGCCGACCCGGCTTCCGATAACGATCCTTTTGCGCTCCGTTACCGGGCCGTGCTCGACATCGACGAAGCCGATACCTACACCTTCACGATAGAGGCAAATGGCCCTGCTCGGGTATGGATTGAAGACGAGCTGGTCGCTGAGGGCGGCATGCAAGGCGGGCCAACCCCGCAGAACATTGGGCTGTCGATTCCGATTGAGCTGGAGGCACGCCCCTACGCGATGCGCGTGGAGTATGTGCACACGGTAGGAACGCCTGAACTGGGGCTGATCTGGCAACAGGGCAACGACGCTTCGTCAGAGCCGCTGGTGGGCGACGTGCTGCGTCCCGATCTGGGCGAGCAGGTGTCCACGCTTGGCGCAGGACGCACAGCGTTCACCGATAACGACGCCGAACCGGGCCTGCCGTACGTCTACCACGTCGTTGCTGTAGCGATGGACGGAGGGCTTTCCACGCCGGGGGTAGACTGGGGACAGCGCAGCGAGGTGCTCGCCCCTTCCGTTGTAACAGCGACCGACAGTACGCATGAGGATCGCGTGGCGCTGCAGTGGGACACCGATGCCACGCAGGCAGCTATCCATCGCATCTATCGCGACGGTGAGCGCATCCAGACGCTCTCTGTACCTGAGAACCAGTTTGACGATCGCGGCGCCACAGCCGACACGCAGCACACATACTGCATCGAGGCCGTCACCGATCTGGGGGTCGTCTCAGACCAGACGTGCGATACGGGAAGTCGCCACCTGCTGCCACCGACTGACTTGCAAGCCAGCGATGGCAGTGAAGAGCGCGTCGTACGCCTTGTCTGGGATACCAACTCGGCCGTGGCCGACTCCACACACATCTATCGCGACGGGGCGCCGCTTGAGGTGATTTCGGCGTCGCGTACCGAATACACCGATGGAACGTCTACGCCCGGCACAGAGCATACGTATCGCATCTACCAGCGGAGCGACGCGCCCGGTCGGTCGAGCGATATAGAAGCGACCGGCTCGCGCGCATTCAATGCCCCGGAAGATCTGACGGCGAGTGCAGGTGCCTTCGAAGAAAAAATTGAACTGACATGGGGCGACGCATCGCGTGCTGAAGACGGCTACCGGGTCTACCGTGGTCTCAATGGCGAAGACGAAGCTGAACTCGTGGCCGAACTCGACAAGAATACCACCACATACACCGATACCGAAGGCATTGGCGTAGGGGCTGAGTACACCTACACGGTGATTCCCTTTGATGAGTATGGGGAGTCCTCGCCTGCTCGTGCTACCGGATTTACGCTCCTCCAGCCTCCGGTCTCGTTGCGAGCGTCTACGGGATACGAAGGCCGGATTGTGCTTTCGTGGGACGACGTGTCGACCGTAAACACAGGCTACCGGATCCAGAAGAACGGACAGTTGCTTGCCGAAGGACTGGCTGCTGAAAGCTCGTCATTCATCCATGACACCGTTGACGGGATTGGTGAGCACACGTACTGTGTGCAGACCGTCGGAGCCGGAGGCGCGCTTTCTGAAGAGACGTGCGCAGAGGGGCAGGGCATTCCCGTTTTAGGTCGAGGCCAGCAGATCTTCGGTAGGCAGGCCGACGCATTTGCGTTCGTTGATGTTGAGGGTAATATATCCATAGACGTTGTGTATGTAGACGGCGTATCGGGTGTACTTGGCTGGTATCGAAACGACGGGGAAGACAGATTCAATCGGCAAGATCCAATAGCCGAAGACATCGGGAGCAGCCCTGTTATCGCTACTGGAGACGTTAGTGGCAACGGGCGTGAAGATATCCTCGTTGCTTCAGAGGCAAGTGGAGGCGTACGGTACTTTGAAAACAATGGAGGGGGCAATTTTACAGAGCAACCGATGATCGCTGAGGTCAGCGAACTGGATGAGTCCTGGGATCCAGAAACGACAGCCATTAACGATATTAAGCTCGCAGATCTAAACGAAAGTGGCGCATTAGACCTCCTGGTTGCTTACCGCGTCTCCTCCAGTGCTTCAGTCAAGGTATTTAAGAACAGCCCAACAGGAACGTTTGCATTTGATAGCTCCATCAGCACATCGTTCGGCCCAGACCGAGTGCCCATCGAGATACATGTAATGCGAATCAGGGGTTGAGCGCGAGGATGAGCACGGCAGCAGTAAGCCGTCCGAAGACATGAACAAGCAAACCGGAGTAGGAACGCACCTTTGAGGC
>NZ_JARWGJ010000147.1:0-6189 GCF_040409695.1 Longimonas sp. | reverse complement strand
CAGCATATTTCGTGAAGGGGGATACAGGCGCTTCGCATCCTTCATCATTTGCATCCTCCACTCCCTGCCCCTGTATCGGCGTCTGGGCGGAGTATTCACAGCTCTGTAACGCCTCATGTTACCAGACGTCTAAACGGTCACATCACTGGCGAACCCTTTGTATCCGTCTACATGTTCGATTAAATGTACAAATACAGTTAGCTCTCAAGCTCCTCGATCGATTTTGAGTCTTTCATGAACGCCTCAGCACATATCACCTGGTGGAAACGCCCCGTCGCCTGGATTGCCCTTGTGGGCGTACTGGCTGTGATCGGAGTGCTCCTGCTTCCGCAGGATGGCGCTTCAGAGAGCGCATCCAGCGACGACGCGGCGGACGAGTCCGCTCAGTCAGCAAACGATGCGTTGCAGGTCGACGCCGTCATTGTACAGCCCACCCGCATCGACGAGCAGGTGCGGAGCACAGGCACCCTGCGTGCCGACGAGTCGGTCGATCTTGCGGTAGAAGCATCGGGCCGCATCACAACGCTGCAGCTGCGTGAAGGCCAGATGGTGCAGGAGGGCGAGCTGCTGCTTGCTGTGTCGAACGGCGACCTGCAGGCCGAAAAGCGACGCCTGCAGGCCGAAAAGACGCTGGCCGAAGCACGCGAAGCGCGCCAGGCGCGCCTGCTTGAGGAAGGCGGCGTGAGCCAGGAGACCTACGACGCCACACGCAACGAGGTCGAGGTCTTGCAGGCACAGCTTGAGGGCGTCGAGGCACGCATCGAGCAGACGCAGATCCGTGCGCCGTTTACCGGGCAGCTCGGGCTTCGCTACGTGAGCCGCGGGAGCTACATCTCTCCCGATACCCGCATTGCCACGCTGCAGCGCACCGACCCCATGAAAGTCGACTTCTCGATTCCTGAAAAATATGCCGGACAGGCACAGCCCGGCCAGCCGGTCACGTTCTCGGTCCGCAACAGCGACGCCAGCTACACCGGCGAGGTCGTTGCTATTGAGCCGCGTATCAGCGACGAAACCCGCTCGCTGCGGGTCCGTGCCCGCGCCGAAAATGGAACCGGCAGCCTAAATCCTGGCTCGTTTGCCGACGTAACGCTTACGCTCGGCGCCATGGAAGATGCTCTGGTCGTCCCTAATTTTGCGCTCGTTCCCAACCTGGGCGTGCAGCGTGTCTTCGTATACCGCGACGGCACCGCACAGCCGCAGGAGGTATCGATCGGGATGCGCACCGATCGCACCATACAGATCGTTGAAGGGCTTGCCCCAGGCGACACCGTCATCACATCGGGCATTCAGGAGCTGCGCCCCGGCCGCGAGGTCGCCCTGCGCGACGTCTCCGAGTCGGCTCGTGAGCCTGTGGCCGACGACTTCACCTCGAACGACTAATCATCGCGCGACTTTCCACCGGATCTCCCACCGGCCCGCCCTGTCATGGCCCTGTACTCGCTTAGCATTGAACGCCCCGTCCTCTCCACGGTGATGGCGACTCTGATCGTCATCTTTGGGGCGATCGGATTTTTCTTTCTGGGGGTGCGCGAATATCCGTCGGTCGACCCGCCGGTCATTAGCGTATCCACCAACTACGCCGGAGCCAACGCCGACGTCATCGACGCGCAGATCACCGAGCCGCTTGAAGAACAGCTCAACGGTATCGAAGGGATTCGCACGCTCACCTCGGTAAGCCGCGAAGGGCGCTCTACCGTCACCGTTGAGTTCGATATCGGCTCTGACCTTGAGCGCGCAGCCAACGATGTGCGCGACCGGGTGTCGCGCGCTCAGGGCCGTCTGCCTCCGGATGCCGATCCCCCCACCGTATCGAAGGCCGATGCCGACGCCCAGCCGATCGTTTTTCTCAACATCAGCAGCGACTACCGCAACCTGCTGGAGCTGACCGAGCTGGCCGATAACCGCTTCAAGGAACGCTTGCAGACGATTGAAGGCGTGAGCCGCGTCGACATCTGGGGGTCGAAAGAGTATGCGATGCGCCTGTGGATCGACCCGCAGCGGCTCGCCGCCTACCAGCTCACGCCCCAGGACGTGCGCGCTGCGCTTCAGCGCTCAAACGTAGAGCTGCCTTCCGGACGCATCGAAGGGCGTGATATTGAGCTTACAGTGCGTACGCAAAGCCGCCTTGAAACCGAAGACGACTTCAACGACCTCATCCTGAAGCAGTCGCCCGATGGCGAGATCGTGCGGCTTCAGGACGTAGGCTATGCCGAGATCGGCGCACGAAACGAGCGCACGCTGCTGCGACGCGACGGAACGCCCATGGTCGGCGTAGTGCTACGCCCCCTGCCCGGCGCCAACTATATCGACATCGTCGACGAGTTCTATGATCGGGTTGAGGTGATCGAAGCCGACCTGCCCGCCGATATCTCGTTGGGCATCGGATTCGACACCACAACGCAGATCCGGCAGAGCATCGCCGAGGTGCAGCAGACCATCTTCATTGCGCTGCTGCTGGTCATCCTCGTCATCTTCGGCTTCTTGCGCGACTGGCGCTCTACGATCATCCCGCTGCTGGTCATTCCCGTGGCGCTGATCGGGTCGTTCTTCGTGATGTACATGGCCGGGTTCTCCATCAACGTACTTACGCTGCTGGCCCTGGTGCTCGCCATCGGGCTTGTCGTCGATGACGCGATCGTGGTCCTCGAAAACATCTATGCCAAGCTCGAAGAAGGCCACGCCCCGATCGACGCAGGCATCATCGGCACCCGCGAGATTTTCTTCGCAGTGGTGGCCACCTCCATCTCGCTCGTCGTAGTGTTTCTGCCCATCATCTTCTTGGGGGGGCTCACCGGACAGCTCTTTCAGGAGTTCGGGCTCGTCATTGCAGGCGCTGTGGCGATCTCGTCGTTCGTGGCGCTTACCTTCACACCGATGATCTCTACGCGGCTCTTGAAGAAGCGCGAAACGCAGCCCTGGATGTACCGCAAAACGGAGCCGTTCTTTGAGTGGATCAACGAGAAGTACCGGCGCTCCCTCGAAGTCTTCATGCGCAAGCGCTGGACGGCCTTCGGCGTTATCGCGGTATGTGGCATTATTATCGGCGGACTCTACAGCGTGCTCCCCGAAGAGCTGGCCCCGCTCGAAGACCGGAGCAGCCTGCGTGCCTTTGCTCAAGCACGCGAGGGCGCTACCTATGAGTACATGGACGCCTACATCATGAGCCTCTACGAAACGGTACAGCGGGAAGTCCCTGAAACGGAGGCTATAATCACCGTAACCTCTCCTGGATTCGGCGCATCCAGCTCTGTCAACAGCGGATTCATGCGCATCCAACTGGTTGAGCCCGGCGAGCGCGACCGCAGCCAGGCCGAGATCGCCGACGCGCTCACGCAGGCCGTACGCCAGATGGATGGTGCCCGCGCGTTCATCTCGCAGGAACAGACCATCTCGGTAGGCTCGCGAGGCGGACAGCCTATTCAGTATGTGATTCAGGCCCCCAACCTGCAGCTTCTCGAAGAAACGCTGCCTGCGTTCATGGAGCGCGCCCGCCAGTCCGACGCGTTCACCTTCCTGGACACGAATCTGAAGTTCAACAAGCCCGAGATCGACGTCACAATCGACCGGGAGCGGGCGGACAACATCGGCGTGTCGGCCCTCGACATAGCCGAGACCCTGCAGCTCGCACTGAGCGAGCAGCGCCTTGGGTTCTTCACGCGCGACGGCCAGCAGCGCGACGTTGTGGCCCAGGTGGAGCGCGCCGACCGAAACGAGCCAACCGACCTGCTGAACCTGTACGTGCGCTCCAACAGCGGCGAGCCGGTCATACTCGGCAACATCGTAAGCATCGAAGAGCAGGCCAACCCGCCTCAGTTGTTCCGATTCAACCGGTTCCAGTCGGCCACCGTCGAGGGGCAGCTGGCCCCCGGATACAGCATTGCCGACGGTATCAGCGAGCTGGATGCGGTTGCGAACGAGGTGCTTGGCCCGTCGTTCTCAACGGCTCTCGACGGCCAGTCGCGCGACTTTCAAGAAACGTCGAACCAGCTGCTCTACGTGTTTGGACTTGCGCTGGTGCTCATCTATCTGGTGCTCGCTGCTCAGTTCGAGAGCTTTCGTGACCCGTTTACGATCTTGATCACCGTTCCGCTTGCGCTAACCGGGGCGCTGGCTTTCCTCTGGGTGTTTGGGCAGTCGCTCAACATCTTTAGCCAGATCGGAATCGTAATGCTGGTTGGACTTGTTGCCAAAAATGGAATCCTGATTGTCGAGTTTGCCAATCAGCGCAAGGCCGCCGGACTAAGCATCGACGAGGCCATCACCGAAGCCGCCGCCGTACGCTTCCGCCCCATTCTCATGACGGCTTTCTCGACCATCCTCGGGGTGCTTCCAATCGCTCTTGCCATTGGCGCCGGGGCCGAGAGCCGCATCCCGATGGGGCTGGTCGTTATTGGCGGACTGGTTGTAGGCACCTTCCTTTCGCTCTACATCATCCCTGCAATGTATACCTATCTGACCAGCGCCGACGCGGGCGCTAAGATGGCTACTGCCTCAGCCGCTGGCGGTGGCAGCGTTGGCGACGGTATCGCTGGCGATGGCAGCGGAAGTGGAACCATACCCGACGTTTCTGAACCCGACGTCTCCGACCCAACCTCAAGCGGCCCATCCGCATAGGCCGTGCGAGCTTTCTTTTCGATAGTACCACCACTTGTTTACGCCCCCTGTGTATGACCCATCGGCTCTGTGTGTGCGCCATCTGGTTTCTTGTCTGCCTGTCTGTAGGCGCTATGCCCGAGGCAGGGGCACAGGCGGTCGGCACCTCAGGGGATGCGGGCGAGCCGCTCCGCCTCGACGACGTGCTGAACGAGGCCATGCGTAACAACCCCGACGTGCAGATTGCAGAGAACGAGGCCGCCATCGCTGCACGTGATGCCTCGCTCGGAAACGCCGGTTTTCTGCCTGAGCTCTCGGTGCAGGCCCGCTACAACGAAACCATTAGCGACACCGAGCAGCAGTTTCGCGGGCAAGACAGCGAGGAGATCACCGGGGCCCGAACAACGAACACCGGAGCCGATGCAAATCTGTCGTGGCGCGTGTTCGACGGACTCGGGCGCTTTGCCACGCTCAGCCAGCTTCGTGCCGAGCGCCGTGCCGCCCAGGAGCGCAGCCGCTCTGCAACCGACCAGCTCCTTACCGATGCAGCGCTTGCGTACTACCGGGTCGCGCGCGAGCAGCGGCAGCGCACCGTGCTGCAGGAAGCCGTAGAGGTATCACAGGAGCGGCTCCGCATCGCTGAGCTGCGCAACGAAGTAGGCTCAGCCTCCGACCTGGAAGTTCGTCAGGCCCAGGTCGACCTGAACGCCGATCGGTCGGCCTTGCTGCGCCAGGAATCGGCTCTCGAATCCGCTAAGGCTGACTTGAACCGCGTGCGAGGACGCCGCACGACCGCCACAAACTTTACTGTTGACATCGCGATCGACATCGATGACACCCTGGTGCCTGAACAGCTGCGCCAGTCGCTCGAACGCACAAACCCCGTGCTACTCCAGGCGCGGTCGGCTCTACGTGCGGCCGAGCAAGAGCATCAGGCGATCCGAGCAGAACGCCTTCCCTCGCTCGATGCAAGCATCGGCTATGGGGTGAGCCGTACCGACTCGGAGAGCGGCTTTCTGATACAGAGCACCAGCTACGACCTGACATATGGGCTGTCGCTTCAGCTTCCAATCTTTACCGGATTCGAGCGGCAACGCCGGCGCCAGAACGCCCAGGTGCGCATCCGTAACGCCGAACTGGCTGTGACCGATGTGGAGTCGGAGCTGCTCGCGGTGCTGACCCGCGCATACGCCGAGTATCAGAACCGGCTGGATGTGGTTGCGCTTGAGACTGAAAACCTGGAGATCGCAACAGCGAATGTCGATATTGCACTGGAGCAGTTTCGGCTGGGCGATATCTCCTCGATCGAGCTGCGCGAGGTGCAAGAACAGGCCATCCGTGCCGAAAGTCAGCTGGTCGGCGCCCGCTTTGATGCCAAGCAGGCCGAGCTTACACTGCGTGAACTCAGCGGCACTATACAGACTGACTTGCTACCGCAGCCCAATACCGATATGTAGTTCTTTCGTGTAGCCCTTTCGTGTAACAGCTGTCTCCGTCCTCTGCAGAGCGTGTGAAGTCTCATGTATGTAGATGCGGTAGTGGGTAGACGCTAAGTGATAAGGCTATCAGACACTGCAGGTTTGTCTTGTTCAA
>NZ_JARWGJ010000146.1:0-6299 GCF_040409695.1 Longimonas sp. | reverse complement strand
CCCGGTAGGAGGGGACGCTGCAGCGTGGCACTTCTGCAGGAACGGTCGGAGAAGGAACCCATCAAGTCCCCCTCGGCGGAGGGGGATTTAGGGGGATGGATCGCGGCGCCCCGATCGTAGGGAGGAGGTGCTCTTGAGGTGCAATCTCATACGTCCCTGTTCGGGCCGAACTGCCTCCGTGAGACGCACAGATCGCACTCCAGGAGTACTCGTTCGCTCCGCTTCCTCCCCGCGATGACAGATCCAGGGAATAACGACACAGCCCCTACGCGCTATCCTCCTGCGCAAAGCGGTCGCGGAGCTCTTCCAGGCGTTTCAGGCGGCGCGAGAGCTGGCCCGTGGCGTCATGGATGTCACGCAGCGCCTCCTGCACCGGTCCGTCCTGCTCTTCGTCGCGAGCCACCTCAAGCAAGAACTGCGCGTTGCCATCAATGATGGAAAGCGGGTTATTCAAATCGTGCAAGAGCGTACTCAGCACATCGTGCATCTCGTCGGGATCGGGCGCTTCCATGGTGGGGTACCGTACAAGGAAAAGAAATTAGTGCACCGACACCGGCTCCACGCGCAATCTATCGTCGGCAGATGCCACGTACCCGGCGGCTACGTCGGGATCGTGCTCAAAAAGCAGGAGCCAGTGGTTGGCTACAGCATTCCGCAAGAATCTTGCCTTCTCGTCGATCGTCTGTAGCGGATCGATGTCGTACGCCATAGTCCAGGCGTCGCCCAGGTGGTGGTGGGTCGGCAGCAGGTCGCCGACGAACACGCACGTTTTGTCCTCGCCCCGCACCTTTACCAGCTGCTGGGCACGAGAGTGTCCGTCTACGCGAATCAGGTCGATACCCGGCATAAGCGGTCCTGGCCCGTCGTGCAGCGTCCAGGCAACGCCCTCCGCCAACGGATCCAAAATAGAGGCACGAAACGAGTTCTGCTCTTTGGGATTCGGGGCGCGGGCGGCCTCCCAGTGGTCGGCCTGCACGTGGTGGGTGGCCTGGGGGAAGCGCGGCACGACCGCATCCCCCTGCTGCATGACAGCGCCGCCGCTGTGGTCGAAGTGCAGATGTGTAAACACAACATCGGTAACATCTTCCGGCTCCACGCCGGCTGCGCGCAGGCTGCCGACGAGGGTGTGGGTGCTGTGGTCGATGCCGAAGATCGACTGCTCCTTGTCGGAGAACGTGTCGCCGATGCCGGTGTCTACGACGATGCAGCGGCCTGCGCCCTGAATGAGAAGGCAGCGCGCGGCAAGCGGTATCCGGTTGCGATCGTCAGCAGCGATCCGCTTCTCCCAGAGCGGTTTCGGCACGATGCCGAACATGGCGCCGCCGTCGAGCTTGAAGGTGCCGGTTTCAAGGGGATGCAGGGCGTAGGGACCACATTGGATCATGGGAGCGCGGGGCGGTAGGACGGAGAACGGCGAAGACGGGCCTCTGAGCAGCAGGGTGTCAGTAGGGCATCGGCGAGGCACCGCCCGAAACAGCACGAGGCCCCACGGAGTGACCGCAGCGCCTCGGAATCGGGGTGTGCTGTAATGGGTTGTTTCGCCGACAGAAGGCTGAAAACCTGCCGCTGTGGTGCGCTCGAGAGGATTCGAACCTCCGACCTTTGGAACCGGAATCCAATGCTCTATCCAGCTGAGCTACGAGCGCCTGTGTAGCGTACATGTCATGCGAATCGGTGCCGGTTTTGTTCCTGAGAATATTGATGAAGGCTTGGCGATGAAGGCTTGGTGTGTAGCAGGTTGTGCACCGGTTGCGGATCTCCCCCCTGCCCTGTTCATTGCATGCAGTACCTGGTTCGCTGGGTAGCGGGCTGCGTGAGCGCCTGGCTTGATTGCTTTGATCTTAAGTAAGTCAGCAGAAATACATGTACACCTTGTCATCGCGAGGAGGGAGCGTGCGACCGACGCGGCGATCTCATGCGCCCGTTAGAGCGGTTTATTCTGCTTAGAAGGCACAAGATTGCCACGTCGCTGGCGCTCCTCGCAATGACATATTCGAAGATTCTTTTGTGGGCCTGCTTAATTGCTTTGATCTCTCCATTGGCGTCCCAAGCAGCTCACGAAAGAGTGTACCATCAACGCGTGTGTCATGCGCGCTTGCATCACCAACTGTGTTGGACCGCTGGTATAGCGAATCTCCTGCGCATCCTCTTATTTCATAACGGAATCGACCATTATGGCGAAGTACGAGAACTGGGTCCCTATCTTTAGCTCGGGCACCGACTACGAGGCCGACATTGTGCGCGACCGCCTCGACGACAGCGGCGTGCCGGCTGTGGTGCTCACGCAGCGCGATCATGCGTTTAACCTGAACGTGAGCGACCTTGCAGAGGTCACGGTGCTGGTGCCGCCCGACCATGTCGACACCGCGCGCGAGATCCTCGAAACCAAGCTCACCGACGAGGAGCTCGAAGAGGCGGCGATGGCAGCCGACCCGGATGCCCCTGACGCACATACCCCGGATGACGAGGCGCGCCTGGACTCGGGCTACGACCGCACCGACTTCAGCGTACCCGACGAGGACGACGATCAATAACGCTGCCGGTTGCCTGTTTTTTCCCGAGCGCTCTGGCTGCGGTACGCCGGAGCGCTTTTGCATGTGCTCATCTTGCACGACCGGTTTTCGTTACCGACTTTCGTTACCGACCTGCCTTACTGAACAAACGGATCTGTGGGTGAACTCAAGCGTCGCGTTGCAACAGGGTTAATCGCCGCCCCCCTTTTTCTGGGAACGTTGTACCTGGGGGGCTATCTGTTTGGTGCTGTCATGGCGCTCATTGCGCTCGGGGCACAGCACGAGTACTACCGCCTGTCTGCGGGCTGCAGCGCCACCGCCCTGCAGCCGATCGGACTCTCCGTGAGCGCCGCGCTCGTTGTGGCTGTGCTGCACCCCTCCTGGTGGCCCCTCGTAGCCGGACTCCTGGTGGCCGGACTCGCGGTGAGTCCTTTTCTGTGCAGCGCAGACGCATACCTGCAGCGCATTGCAGCCACCGTGTTCGGGAGCGTCTACCCCGCAGGCGGACTCATCGCGCTGCTTGCACTGCGTGAGCATGTGGCGCTTCCGTCTGCAGCGGCCGTGGCGGCCACCGTATGGGTGGTGTTTGCCGTGTGGGGCACCGACATCTTTGCCTACTTCGTGGGCAAGTACCTGGGCCAACGCAAGCTGGCGCCGGCGATCTCGCCCAACAAGACCTGGGCCGGGGCGGTGGGCGGTGTGGGTGGCGCGCTCACGGCGGGGGCGCTCTATTGGATGAGCGGCGCGTTCTGGGCGGCGCCGATGGTGCCCCTGCTACACATCGTGCTCCTGTCGGTGCTTCTGGCCGGCGCCACGCAGTGTGGCGATCTCATTCAGAGCCTGCTCAAGCGCACGGCCAACACCAAAGACGCAGGCGGACTACTGCCCGGGCACGGCGGGTTCTTCGACCGGTTCGACGGAATGGCCCTCGCTGCTCCCGTTGCGCTGATCTACCTGCATCTCTTGCTTGGATAGGTGTGCCTGGATAGGTGTGCCTGCATAGCCACGAACCGGCTTACGTGCGCCATCACGTGAAGAAGGCTGCTTCCCCATATCTTCCCCGCAGACGTACGGTTGCTCACGGTTTGTTCCAGATTATACGCCGGCAAGGTGCGGTTGCCAAGAATCAAAGAAGAGGGCAACGGGAGCCGGACTTTACCTCAACCCGCTAATATCAACCCGCTCATACAAGCGCAGAGACGGGGGGTGGAGTCCCTGATTATATATTGTAGTACCCGAGGTGGGGCTCGAACCCACACGGTGCACAAGCACCAACAGATTTTAAGTCTGTTGCGTCTACCAATTCCGCCACTCGGGCATTGCACCGGCTGAACGCTGCCTAATGCTGTATTCTGCTGTAGCTGCATCGCAAGAAATGAGCATCATGCAGCAGAGCCCGCAGGTCCATTGCCGCATCCCGATACACGTCCACACCGATGGGGTTTCGCGGCCCGGACCTGGCGCTGTCCGCTACGCATCTGCCTGGTCTTCGCTTGCCGTTATGCGCGGGCCTTGCTATTGTATTGCGACTGTACGATGAGCAAAGCACCGTTTTCAGCGTCCCCCCTATCTGGCCCCGCCACTTCAGCCCATTCACCTAAGCCCTCATGCCATCGTCCTTCTCAGCTCTTTCCCTCTCCCTTTCTCTGCGTTCCCACGTACGCCTGGCGCTTCTGATGCTGTGTGCAAGCGTCATTGGGGTCGTCTCGGCGCAGGCCCAGCATAGCGGACAGACCCAGCGGGCGTTCGTACCGTCGGTTGAAGCCCTCGGGCGCGGAGACGGCGCTGCAGCGCTGCCGGGCAGCTCGAATCCTCTTTTCTACAACCCTGCCCACCTGGCTACGCGCCCTCCTTCTCTCACGGCCTTCAGGCTGCATGGAAGCGGCAGCGGGCACGTCGCTGACCAGTTCCGTCTGATGGCGCGCGGACAGCCGGGCACGGCGCTGAATGGCGACCTGGAGGCATACGAGGCTGGATTCGAGGCGCTCAGCGACACGGTGCGCAGCGTAGGCACCCGCCCGTCGATCTTCGAAACCACACTGGCGCTTCCTTCCGGCATCTACCGTGCTGGGGCGTACGCGTTCAGTGCGGGGGCGTACGTGCATGGCAGCATCAACCAGCGGTTTGAGGAGACGCCCGCCCGCATCCCCCGTGCCAACCACACCAGCCGTACCGATGCCATGTTTCTGGTGGCTGTGGGATACGATGCGTCGGCCTACGTATCGGGCCTCTCTGCCGGACTCACACTGAAGGCGACGCGGCGGTACGTGTCTTTTCTGGATACGCGGATCGACGCGCTCTCGCCCGATGATAAAATGCCTGTTCTGGATGCCACGCCCATGATCGGGCGGCTCGCTATCTTCGATGGCCGCGCCGACCAGAATCCGGTCTGGGCTGGAAGCAGCGTTGGGATGGATCTCGGCGTGCTGTACACGGTGCAGACCCTCGACCTGCCGGGCGAGCTGCACGTGGGGGCGACTGTGTTTGATCTGTTTGCTTCCCGTTTCGGATTTACGCTCCACGACGATGCACTGTCTATTCCGATCGTGGGCGCCTTTCTCCCGGATCAGCCCGCGTACGTCACCAACGGCAATGTCGACGTGCCCGATACGCTGCCTGCAGACGCTGCCGACCGCTTCCAGCCGCATGCTTCGGTGCGCATCGGCGCGGCGTACACGGTGGATTCGTTTAGCGTTCTGGACAACATCGGAGTTACGCTGGACTACCAGGAGTATCGCCACCCACGCGTGCGGCAGCCCGTTGCGACGCGCTTTCACCTGGGCGCCGAGGCGCAGTACGACATCCTGATTGCACGCCTCGGGCTCAACCAGGGCTATCCGACGGCGGGTGTGGGGCTGCGCATGGGTCACATCCACGTCGACTATGCGTTCTACGGACGCGAGGAGGGCACGTCGTTTCGAGAGACGTACAACCACGTCAATACACTTCAGATGGCGCTCCGGTTTTAGGCGGCTTGCTGCAAACAGGACCATACAAGATTGCACTCCGGGAGCACGTCCTCCCTGCCGTCGGAGCGCTGCGATCCATCCTCCTCCCCCCCCTGAGGGGGACTTGATGGGCTCCTTCCGCGCCCTGTCCTGCAGAAGGGCTCCGTTGCCGCGTCCCCTCCTACCGGACGCCAGCCCGTAAAGGAGGGGTGCCCGAAGGGCGGGGTGGTGCTTACTCGGACAAAGATCCCGGGTCTTCGTGCTGCTCCGCCCGGGATGACTTAATCTGCAGGCTTTTCTCAACTGGAGGGCCTTACGCTTTATCTTTGTGTTCTCTTCAGCATCAAGTCACCCCGGCCTACGAGCCGGGGTCTCCCCACATTTG
Organism: Longimonas sp.; assembly: GCF_040409695.1. Taxonomy (GTDB): domain Bacteria; phylum Bacteroidota; class Rhodothermia; order Rhodothermales; family Salinibacteraceae; genus Longimonas. The sequence goes on along the minus strand of NZ_JARWGJ010000146.1, from coordinate 453 downwards.
TAGCCGCAACCGTTTTCAATGCGACTATTGTGTGTGCCGTTGGACGAGAATCTCCGGCGGGGCGCTGTAATTTAGTGTGCCCGCCCCGAACAGCAACGTATGAGATTGCGTCGTCCTTCGTCCTCGCAATGACAAGGTGGAGGATGGTTCTTTCGGTGTTGTCATCGCGAGGAGGGAGCCTGCGACCGACGCGGCGCTGTGAGCGGAGCGAACGAGTACTCCTGGGGCGCGACCTCGCGCATCCCAGCGAGCTAATCCCTCACGAAGTGTAGTAGCTAACAGAAAAAGGCCGCCACACTCCAGGTGGAGCGTGGCGGCCTCTCGGTTGTGTTCTACTGCTTCTTCAGCCAGCGTTTAGAACCTGTTTTGATTTCTTAATTTGGGCACCCCAGGAGTACTTCCTCCCTGCGGTCGGGGCGCTGCGAGCGGCTCCGCTGGGCTGCAAATTGTCCC
>NZ_JARWGJ010000145.1:0-27966 GCF_040409695.1 Longimonas sp. | reverse complement strand
GGGTCGAGATCGGTCGCCGCGCGCCACTCGAAGGGGCAAAAGCAAATTCTACCTGTGACGCTCTCATAACGTCACATTGCACTCACGAAAAACATCTTCGTGCATTTGTAGAGGGCGATACACTCCATAAGCTGCTCGAAAATAAAATCCGTGAGGAAGACCGACTGGAGATCCTGATGCAGATTGAAGATGATGACAGGCAACGATCTGCTCTCTTTGCAACCTGCTATTTGGAGTGCGTGAAAGGTAAGGGGGAGCATGCACAAGCACTAAACTTGCAGCTGCTTGAGGCAGGCAAGGCGGCCTACGAGGTTCCTGAGTACATTAGCAATGCAATTGAATGGGTATGCCAATGAGCAGTAAAATGACTCAAGGTGTCTTGGAAGAGGCTCAAGAGATCACATCGGGTTCAACTCTCGACGATATTGAAACGCACTTTCGCATTTTAGCGGGACCTGGAGCCGGAAAGACATACTGGCTCGTCAATCACATTAAAAAGGTAATCAGGCATTCCAAAAGACTCGGGCCTAATCAGCGCATTGCCTGCATTTCCTACACTACGGTAGCCGCAGATGAAATTGAGTCTCGGCTCGGTCCAGCGGCAGCACATGTTGACGTATCGACGATCCACAGTTTTCTCTATCGCAATCTTGTCGGTCCCTACCTTCCGTGGGTCACTGATGATTCAGAACAGCCAGAGGTTGACTACAACAACGTTGACGGACACACTCCTCATAGTCCCATCACTCCTATTCTGAAAGATTGGGTGGAGGAGGTTTCGAACATGAGTCTATGGCAATTTGACGACAGAGAAGCAATATCAAAGTACCTAAAGAAGTTAAGGTGGGGCTGGAATCCAGAAGACCAGAGTTGGGAGCTTGTACGTCCAGGTTATTCACCTGAAGATTATTTCCCGTGCAGTGAGTCCAATCTGCGTATCTACAAAAAGCGATACTGGGATGCTGGGATTATCGACCACGAAGACGTCTTATACTTCGCGCTCCGCATCCTCAATGAGAATCCTGAAATCGAAAGATTTTTGGCATCTCGGTACCCATACATATTCGTTGACGAGTTCCAAGATACCAATCCAGCCCAAACAGAGGTGCTCAGAAAGCTTGCAGGATCGGGGTCTATAACGGGCGTGATAGGAGATGAGGAGCAGGCTATTTTTAAGTTTGCAGGTGCGAAACCGCAGGACCTATTGAGTTTTAGTCCGTGCGGTCAGAAAACCTATCGTATCACAACGAATCGTCGCAGCACTAAACCGATACTCGATCTTCTGAACCGGATCCGAAAAAGTAATGCTCAGAAGGTTCATTCAGAGAAGGGCCTCGAAGAAGAGTCTCCCATGGTGCTTGTAGGCAGGTCAGATGCACTTCAAGAGTACGTTCGAAATGAGGTGGACCAGGAGGTTAGGACGTTGGCCCGTAAAAACACTCTCGTTCGTCGCCTCGCGGGGTCCACGTTGCCCGAAAAGCAATATGATGAGGCTTGGGAGAAGCTCTCCAGCAGTGACCCGGATCGGACTGAATGGTTACAAGCCGTAATTGAAGCCACAAGAGAGGCAAGTGGTGACAACCCACGCTATGGGCAGGCTGTTAAAATCATTTATCGTGGCCTCAAAACGAGAAATGGACGGCTCCTGAAGTCAGTCTTTACTAAAAGGGGAGATCGCAAGTTATCACGTGTTGAAAGACGACGGGCTGCCGCATCTCTGCTGCCATTTCTATTGTCCAGGCAGTCATCTCACAAAAAGATGACCGGACTGGACTTTTACTTGAACGTCAGAGAGCAGATGAACAAGATCCTTCCGAACACGCCCCTCAAGAAGCCCTCACGAGGTGAGTACCACAACCTGCTTAAAGAAACTCACTACAACACATTGTACGCTACCGCCCGCTTGCACAGTGGTGACGGGAAAGTGAAAACTATACACAAAGCCAAAGGGGAAGAATACCCGACAGTTCTCATCCTACGTGAGAGCAATGATGGGAAAGAAGATGAACCACAGTTAATTCGTCATGTCCTGAATCCAGATAGTACAGAAGGCGAAGAGCGTCGTGTTACGTACGTTGGACTCAGTAGAGCAGAAAAGCGCCTTTTCATCGGTGTAGAGAGGCTTTCAGAGGATTTGGAGGCTACTCTCAAAAAGATAGGACTGGATGTTAAGCACATAAGCTAAGGGTGCTTTCCGAAGGCTCCGGCAAAACAGCTCGATGTAACTGAACACGGTATATCTTTTCCTCCCACCTCTTTGACTTTCAGCTTCTCCAGGCCGTACACTGTGAGTGTGCTGTCCCCTCCACTCATCCCTTCAACATGACACACTTCCAAGACAAGGCCAACTTCATCTGGCAAGTGGCTGACGACATCCTGCGTGGTACGTTCAAGTCGCATGAGTATGGGGATGTGACGTTGCCTTTTGTGGTGCTGCGTCGTCTCGATTGCGTGCTGAACGGGCAGAAGGATGAGCTCATCAGCACGTACAACTCGTTCAAGGACGCTCTTGAGCCCGACCAGCTGGAGGAGGTCGTCCTCAATTCGACCGACGGGCTTAACTTCTACAACGTGTCTGACTACGACCTGGAGCGGCTGACGGAAGACGCGAACAACATCAAGCTCAATTTCAATGCGTACCTGAACGGCTTCTCGAAGAACGTCCGGGACATTCTGAAGCATTACCGGCTCGGGCCCATCGTTGAAAAGCTGGATGCCAATGACCTGCTGTTTCTGATGTGCGACAAGTTCACTGAGGTGGACTTACATCCAGATATGGTGAGTAACCATGAGATGGGCTACATCTTTGAGGAGCTACTGCGCCGGTTCTCGGAGATGGCGAATGAGACGGCGGGGGAGCACTACACGCCCCGTGAAATCATCCGCCTGATGGTAAACTTGCTGCTGGCGGAGCACGAAGACGACCTGGAAGGAAAAGGTATCGTCCGGAGCATCTACGACCCGGCCTGTGGCACGGGCGGCATGCTGACTATTGCGAAGGAGCACATCCAGGAGGTTAATCCAGAAGCGGATGTGCTGATGTTTGGCCAGGAGCTTAACGACCAGTCGTATGCCATTGCGAAGTCGGACTTTCTGATTACGGGTGAGGATCCGAACAACATCAAGCTGGGCACGAGCTTCTCGAACGACCAATTCAAGGGGGAGCGGTTCGATTACATGCTCTCCAATCCGCCGTTTGGCGTGTCCTGGAAGAAAGAGAAGGAGTTCATCCGGAATGAGGAGGGCGATCCGAACGGACGCTTTCAAGCCGGCACGCCACGGCTGAGTGATGGGGCGCTCCTGTTCCTGCAGCACATGATCTCGAAGATGGAAAGCCGCGGCAGTCGCATTGCGGTTATCTTCAACGGTTCGCCGCTCTTTACAGGCGATGCCGGGTCTGGAGAAAGCGACATCCGAAAGTGGATCATTGAGAATGATTGGCTCGAAGCCATTGTGGCACTGCCTGAGGAGCTGTTCTACAACACGGGCATTGCTACATACATTTGGATCGTAACCAACCGGAAGCCCGACGACCGGAAAGGCAAGATCCAGCTCGTTAATGGAGCAGACTTCTACACGAAGATGCAGAAGTCACTTGGAAATAAGCGCAATTACATTTCGGATGCGCAGATCGAGCAAATCACGAATCTCTACACCGCTTTTGAGTCGGGGGAGCACGTCAAGATCTTCGACAACGAAGAGCTTGGCTTCCACAAGGTGCGTGTGGAGCGCCCGGAGCGCAATGAGGAGGGCGAGATCGAACGCAAGCGCAATGGCGATCCGAGATCGGATACAAGTCTGCGCGACTATGAGCGCATTCCGCTCACGGACGATGTGCAAGACTACTTCGAGCGCGAAGTAAAACCGCATGTGCCAGATGCGTGGATCGACGATTCGTATCACCGAATAGGGTACGAGATCAACTTTACGCGCCACTTCTACGAGTACGAAGAACTGCGCTCCGTTGAGGAGATCAAACAAGACATTCTTGATCTCGATGCAGAAACCGAAGGACTCCTTCACGAAGTACTGAATGCATGAACATTAAGGAGTTGATCAAAGAGCTGAACGAATTGGATGAGAGCCGTCACATTGAAGCAAAGACGGCCTCCGAAATTGGGAAGGCACTGATGGAAACCGTCACTGCATTTGCTAATGAGCCCGGTATGGGAGGCGGATATCTATTGTTGGGGGTGGCTAAAGAAGAAGGTACGCTATTCCAAGACGAGTATGCTGTTACGGGCATCGCAGACCCAGACAAGGTATCCGCTGATCTCGCTTCAAAGTGTCGTTCGATGCTCAATGTACCCATCCGCCCAGTCATCGAGCGAGAAGAGATCAACGGCAAGATTGTGATGAGCGTTTTCGTCGATGAGGCACAGCCTGATCAGAAACCGGTTTACATTAAAAGCAAGGGCTTGCCGAAGGGCGCATATCGACGCGTTGGCTCAGCCGATCATCGCTGCACAGATGATGACTTGACTACGCTTTTTCAGGGACGTTCAACGCGAAAATACGATGGTACAGTGCTCCCTGACACGAGCCTGCGTGATCTTTCCGGGGAAGCCATAACAGCGTATAGAAAGGAGAGACGGAAGCGCGACCCCGATGCGCCGGAGTTGGAGTGGAATGATGAGGAGCTACTTCGTTCGCTCCGGCTCGTGCGAGAAGACACGAACGGAGCGCTTCGGTTTACAGTGGCTGGGATGCTTCTCTTTGGCTCTCGGGCGGCCGTGCGCGACTTCTTCCCGGTAGCGCGTGTAGATTACATACGCGTGCAGGGACGAACGTGGGTGCCCGATGCCCGTGACCGGTTCACGAGTCTTGACATGCATGGGCCGATTTTCGAGACGATTTACAAAGCGGAAGCCGCGATCATGGACGATCTGCCGGTTGCGTTCTCACTGCCGGAAGGAAGCATGCATCGCGTGGATAAGCCGGTTATTCCCCGTGATGTGATTCGCGAGGCGTTGGTGAATGCTCTGATGCATCAGGACTATCAGGCCAATAGCCCGATGCAGATCATTCGCTACAGCAACCGGATTGAGTTTCGGAACGCAGGCTTCTCGCTCAAACCTGAAGAGGAGCTCGGCACGCCGGGATCTGCGCTCCGGAATCCGAAGCTGGCCGGTGTACTGCATCAAACCAAGCTGGCCGAAACGAAGGGGAGTGGCATTGCCACCATGCGGCGGCTCATGCACGAGGCTGATCTTACGCCACCAACTTTTGTCTCTGACCGGGCCAACAACACGTTCACGGCTACGCTGCTCTTGCATCATTTCCTGAGCGCGGAGAATCTGGAGTGGCTCTCCAACTTTGAGCATCTGGACCTGAACCGAGAGGATAAGCAGGCGCTCGTCTTTGCACGCGAGACGGGGCGCGTGACAAACGCGGATTACCGCAACCTGAACGACGTGAGTGATACGCTCACAGCCAGCGCCGCCCTCCGGCGACTTCGAAAAGCGGGGCTTTTGGAACAGCACGATAAGGGATCCGCCACGTACTACACGCCCACGGAGCAGCTCCTCAATCCAACGGTGACGCCGAACGAAGCCTCCTCAATGACACCACCTTCCGGAGAAATGACACCACCTTCCGGAGAAATGACACCAGTTCCCGGAGAAATGACGCGACCTTCCGGGGAAATGACACCACCAAATGACGAGCAATCACAGGAGTTCGAAGAAAAAACGCAGGAGCTGCCAGCTGAGTTGAAAGGCGAATTGGATTCGCTGCCGGGGTGGCTCAGTCGAGAAGATCTTCGGGCGCTGCTTCTTCGGCTATGCCGGGTGCAGGCCTGGAGCGCCGAGGAACTGGCGCGCCTCTTGGATCGCAGCCAGAAGAATCTTGTCCGCAGGCACCTTACGCCCATGGTAGAAGACGGCGTGCTGGTACGTGCGCGCAGGCATGCCAACGACCCGCTCCAGGAGTACCGAGCCGCTGACGATACGTCTCAAAATGACCCATCCAACGCATGAATCAATACCCCGCGTACAAGGAGAGCGACATCGAGTGGTTGGGGGAGGTGCCTGAGCACTGGAGCCTCAGAAAGCTGAAGTACGCCGTTACCCTTACGAAAGAAGACGCTGAAGAGAGGCATGAGGACTTCCAGATCGCCCTCGAAAACATTGAGAGCTGGACAGGCCAATTCATCGAAACCGATAGTGATTACAGGGGGAGCGGGGATGCTTTCGAGAAGGGAGATATTCTCTTCAATAAATTGCGTCCTTATCTTGCGAAGGTATACCATGCTAAGCGAGCAGGCACGCCCGTTGGTGAACTGTTAGTGCTCCGTCCCGAGACCGACGTGCTTAGTCGGTTTCTGTTTTACAGACTTCTATCCGCTGAATTTATCGATGTGGTAGACGGATCCACATATGGTGCGAAGATGCCGCGTGCCAGTTGGGACTTTATCGGTGATCTCTCAATACCAATTCCACCCCTTCCCGAACAACGCACCATCGCGGCCTACCTCGACCGCAAGACTGAGCAGATTGACACGCTCATCGCGAAGAAGCAGCGCCTCATCGATCTGCTCCAGGAACAGCGCACGGCCATCATCAACCGCGCTGTGACGCAGGGCCTTGACCCCAATGTGCCGATGCAGGATTCCGGCATCGAGTGGCTGGGCAAGGTGCCCGCGCATTGGGAGATCTTAGCTTTTAAGTACTGTGCTGATATTGCCACTGGCCAAGTGGACCCTCAGAAATACGAAGAAATGACACTAATTGCGCCAAACCATATCGAGTCAGGCACTGGTAAATTACGAAGTCTCGAAACCGTAGAGGAGCAGGGAGCAACTAGCGGCAAGTATCTCTTCGATAGAGCAGACGTTCTTTACAGTAAAATTCGACCCGAGCTCAGGAAGGTATGCATGGCACCCTGCGACGGGCTGTGCAGTGCTGACATGTATCCAATCACGCCCCGTGACGGGATGCTCCCAGAGTTCTTAATGCACGTCTTATTGAGCGAAAGCTTCTCGCAGTTCGCTGTACTCGCTTCCGAAAGAGTTGCGATGCCGAAAGTTAATCGGGATGCCCTGAACGACTTTATCGTTGTCCGACCTCCGGTCGACGAGCAGCGACAGATTATCGAGCACCTGGCTGGTGACCTATCAAAGATTGACATGGTAGTCGAGCGAGAAAGAGAATTGATCCAGAAGCTCCAAGAACTCCGCACTTCACTCATCTCCGAGATCGTGACCGGCAAGATTGACGTTCGTGACGAACTGCCCGAGCGGGCGGAGGTCGCGGCATGAGCGTTTTACATCGATGGGAGATACACCTAAGGTCAAACTAACTTAAAAGAGATACTGACAAGAGAATGGCAGACGTTTACGAGTCATGTTATCTATGTGAGGGTGAAGGTGTAGTGGAATGGGGCGCCCTCACTGGAGAAGAACAAAATGAAATCGCAGACTATGCGACTGAAGAGGGAGAGACTTTCGATCCTGATGACAACGACCTGTTTGACTGCCCTGAGTGTGAGGGGGATGGTGAGGTTTATATCGGGTGGGAAGAGTCTGCATGGTCAGCGGAAGGCTTCAATAGCAGAGAAGACTGGGAAGACAATACGTTTTAACACAGACGACAGTCATACTTCGCTTCTATTAGAGCTGTTAAATCACTGTGGCATCATACAAAGAGCAAGACTTCGAGACACACATCGTTGAGCACCTCACAGATCCAACACACGGCGATGGCGCATACGTGCAGCGCGCCTCGTCGGACTACGACAAGGAGCTCTGTCTCATCCCCGAGGAGATTATTGCGTTCGTGAAAGCCACGCAGCCGGAGGAGTACGAGAAGCTCCAAGAGCAGTATGGGGCCGATGCGGGGCGCAATCTGTGCATCCGTATCCGCAATACTATTCGACGGTGGGGAGCACTTCGCGTGCTGCGAGAAGGAGTAAAAGATAGAGGAGCTACCATCCAGCTCGTGTACTTTCGCCCCTCCAGCACACTCAATCCAGCACACGAGCAGCTGTACCGGAAGAACCGGCTCAGCGTAGTACGGCAGCTCCACTACAGCACGAAGCACCCCAGTCGCTCGCTCGACCTGGGCATCTTTGTAAATGGCATTCCCATCTTCACCGCCGAGCTCAAAAACAGCCTAACGGGGCAGTTTGTCGAGCAGGCCAAGAAGCAATACCGAAAGAAGCGCAGGCCGCCCGAGCCGCTCTTCCAATTCAAGCGCTGTCTGGCGCACTTCGCTGTTGGGAACGAAAAGGTGTTTTATACCACTCGTCTGGCCGGGGATGACACCTACTTTCTTCCATTCAACAAAGGCATTGAAAACCCGACCAATCCAGACGGCCACAAAACCGCCTATCTGTGGGAAACGGTCTGGCACAAAGACTCTCTGCTCGACCTGTTGCAGAACTACCTCTGCATGCAGATTGACAAAGAGAAGGTCTACGACCCCGAGAAAGGAGCTATCGTCACCAAAGAGAGCGAAACGCTCATCTTCCCACGCTACCACCAGCTCGATGTCGTGCGCAAGCTCCTGAGGGCCGCTCGTGAGGACCGAGCAGGCCATAACTATCTTGTTCAGCACAGTGCCGGGTCGGGGAAGTCGAACTCCATTGCGTGGCTCTCACACGGGCTCAGGCAGCTCTACCGCTCGGGGGAGAAAGAGCGCCTCTTTGACACGATCATTGTGGTAACAGACCGCCGCGTTCTGGATGAGCAGCTTCAGAACACCATCAAGCAGTTTGAGCAGACGGCGGGAACGGTGGTGCCCATCACCAAGACCTCGCAGCAGCTCAAGGAGGCGCTGGAGAAAGGGAAAGACATTCTCATCACGACCATCCAGAAGTTTCCCGTGATCTCCGAAGCCATGTCTGAACTGGAGGGCAACCGGTTCGCCGTGGTTGTGGATGAAGCCCATTCGGGGCAGACAGGAGAAAACGCCAAGCATCTTAAGAAAACGCTCTCCGCTTCCTTGGATGAGGCGGAGGAAAAGGACGAAACCGATGTCGATCTTGAAGACGAGATCGTGCAAGAGATTCGAGCCCGTGGCCAGCAGGCGCATATCTCCTATTTTGCTTTTACCGCGACCCCAAAGAACAAGACGCTCGAACTGTTCGGGCGTAAGAACGAAGAGGGCACGTACGTCCCGTTCCATGTATACAGCATGCGGCAGGCCATCAAGGAGCGGTTCATCCTGGATGTGTTAGACAATTACATCACATTCAAGCGCTACTTCAAGCTGGTCAAGTCCATTGACGAGGACAAAGAATACGAGACGCGAAAGGCGGCGCGAGCGCTCACATCGTACGTAGACCTGCAGCCGCACGCCATTAACACTAAGGCGAACATCTGCCTTGACCACTTTCTGGATGTGACGGCTGATGCCATCAATGGAAAAGGGCGGGCTATGCTCGTTACGCGCTCACGGCTTCACTGCGTGCGGTACTACCTGACCCTGAAGCGGCTCATGAAAGAGCGTGGGCTCTCCGTTGAGCCGCTTGTTGCATTCTCGGGTACGGTCGAAGACCCAGACACTGGTGCGAAGTACACCGAAAGCAGCCTGAATGAGCTTGGATCCAAAACAGACATCCGGGACGCTTTCAAGCTGCCGAAGTACCGCATTCTCATTGTGGCAAACAAGTTTCAGACAGGCTTTGACTGTCCCCCACTCCACACGATGTGGGTAGATAAGAAGCTCGGCGGCGTGTCGGCTGTACAGACGCTTTCTCGTCTCAATCGCACCATGTGGTCAGAAGGGAAGACTGAGGTTGTGGTCCTGGACTTCGTGAATGAGGCCGAAGCCATACAGACCGCCTTCCAAGACTTCTACCAAACCACGTTTCTGGGCGAAGAGACTGATCCAAACAAGCTATACGATCTGGCGGCTGAGCTGCGCAACCTGGAAGTCTACACGCCACAAGATGTAGATGATTTTGCGGAGGTGTTCTTCGATGAGAGTCAACCAGGAGAACAACTGCAGCCCATTCTGGACCGTGTGGTGCAGCAGTGGAGACAACGGGACGAAGAGACGCGAGAAGATTTCCGCTCGCTACTCCAGTCCTTTGCCCGTCTTTATGGATATGTGGGCCAGCTCATTGACTTTGAGGATCCCGATCTTGAAAAGCTGTACGTCTTTGCACGCAATCTGAACCGCAAGCTGCCTCCACGAGAGGGGGGAGGCCTACCACAGGAAATCTTGGACGAGGTGGACCTCGATAGCTTTCGCATCCAGGAAACGTACGATGGATCCCTGTCACTGAATCCACAAGACGGGGAAGTCCAGGGCATTTCCACAACCACCAGTGGACAGGCGTCCGATGCAGAGCGAGAGTACCTCTCGAACATTGTCAGCGCGCTAAACGAAGCGTATGGGCTCGACCTTAGCGAACGAGACAAGATCCGCGTTAAGGAGATCGTAGAAGATGTGGAAACGGACGACTCTGTGGAAGCGGTGATGACCGGGCCCAACTCCCGGTCCAACAAGCGGCACCATGTCAACAAGGTCATCGAGCAAAAAGTGATGGCTCAGGTCAACCACTCCATTGAGCTATTTCAGCGGCTCAACGACCACGAGGTCAAGAAGGAGTTCAAGCGTCGTCTGTTCAACCAGCTCCTTCAGCAATTTGGATAGGCCATAGCAGGTATGGTCCACAAGCCATAATTTCGGCGCACAGGTCTTCTGCGTTCCAAAAGGCCATACCATTCTATGGGTGGTGGTGCAGGCCATAACAATCCATGCTGCAAGAAAACAGACCCATGGGGCTTCATGGCCAAGACATGGCTCACTTGTGGTATGTTGTGGCTCCCAATGCATAAATCCCAGTCAGACCATTTCAGCAGGCTCTTCGTCCTGGAGACTTTCATACGCGCTAACGTAATGGCCATGGCGTGTACGATATCCTATGGTCCGTCCATCCAACTGAACCATTCCTTGGGACTCAATCCGACGCTCAGATCGATTGCGTTCGTAGAGCACTGAGGCAGCGCGAACGGCATCCATAGTGCTTTGGGCATAGATTACGAAGTGTCCCACTGTTATCCCTTCAGGATGGATGCTGAACCCACTGTGTGTCTCGTAGCTGTATCGGCGACCTTCAATCTGAATCCGTCCTTTCGCCTTGATCTCGTTCCCGCGTTCGAGACGACGGTGGAGACGCTCCATTGCTTCACGGCGCAGGTAAGATGGGACATCTGCGTAAACGGTCTGGTCCTGTATGGTAATCTCCATGGGAGGTGTGCAATCAGTTGGCGTGAATCTCCATGGCAATCATGGAAAGCGGGTTCCGGTACTTCCGATACTTCCGGTCGCGTGCCATTACCTGCCTGTGTTGTTATGGACGTTACAGTTTCGGAAGCACCAGAAGCGTCGGAACCGAGCCACTCAGGAGTGAGAGGCTTTCCGCCACTGTCCACGAGCTATGGATTCGATAAGGCCGCGCTTTTCTGCTTCCTTTAGGTCCTTGCGGAGCGTTCGCTTGGTGACGTCGAAGCCTGCATCCTGTGCGGCGGCATATGCTTCTCCACTTGCAAATTGCTCATCCATCGTGGTAAGCATAGCGGTAATGCGTTTGTCTCGTGGAGACTGTGCACTATCGGCATTAAGTCGGGCACGAGCGAAGCGTAAAGAGTGGTTAGCGTACGTGTGAGCAAGCTGGAGTGCAGTCTCTACATCTCTGGTACAGGGAGTTAGCGTGTCGATAGTACGGATCCCCGCACGTTCGTCATGAGCTCGTAGCACGGAAAGAACCATAGCAATCCGGTACGCCCATAATCCTGCTCGTCGCACAATGCTTAGCAGGTGGCTAAATCCCTGCTCTTGAACCGATCGGTGCAGAGGCTCAAGTTTGCTTCGGATCGCAGACCAATGTGCATCTTCGATCTCAAAGCGCAATGCCTTGGGACGTCCTTTAAGCTGCTGATACAAATCCAGGACACGTTCCGAAAGAGCAGAGAGGCGGTCGAGTCGTTTTATGCCTTCACGAGAAGGCTTCTGGTCTTCCCATGGATCCGATGCATTGAAGTAGTAGAGGCAGAATCGCGAGTACAAGCCATTCTCAGGGCTCTTTATCAAGTCGGCAAACTGCTGCAGTGTACCACCTAAAACGAGAGATACGGAGGGATCCGGCACATGGATGGTCCCATCGCTGCGCCGTCCCTGCGCATCACTTTCATGGTGATAGGCCTTGCGTAGAAAAGAATCAATATGGCCCCATTCCTGGCCCATTGCATCATTCATGGTATCAATCTCACTGGAGAACATGACGCCTCTTCCTCCTTGGTTAGCAAGCGTCTCCAGCAAATAAGAGGCACTCACGTTGGCTGGTACGTAAAGACTACGGTGAGGAGGCTCGGGGTCGTCGAAAGGTTCTCCTTCCTTAGCCGCTTGTTTCTTGTCATCTTCCCACTGAGCGATGGCACGGTCGGCACTCTTTCTGATGTCTTCAGCGACCTTTCTCGTTAGCTGCTTTGCAAAGCCACCTGCACTCTTACCACCGGCTGCACCGGCAACGTATGCCATGTACAGATTGGTGCGGACACGTGTGGGGACGTCTGCACCCCAGTAGCCTTCTACCTTCGGCATGCACCCTGAAAGCACGCCAAGTGCGGAAGTTAGGTACACATCCCGTTTATGGGGACGATCCCAGAAGGCGCATGACTCGTCAAGAACTGCAGGGAGGTCCGCAAAGGCGTCTTCTGGAAAGGCAGCACATCCATCCAGAGGGTGTTCATCCCGTAATGGTCCTAACTTCTTCTCTGAATCGACAGAGTCATCGATGAGGCTTTCTGGGAGTGCTCCGTTCAGAGCGTCAGGGTTTCCACCTACGCGCTTCAGACGGAACCGAAGCGCCTGCACCCGATCTGCAAGCTCTGCCGCGTGCTCCTCATGTTTATTGCGTTCTCGCTTTACCGAAGACAGCTCTGCAGATAAAGCAGCCACTTGATCGGCAAGTTCGTGTCGGGTTGGCCCAATGCTGGGTGAAGAACGATCGTTGCTCATCCCGTCACCTCCGGCGGAGTCGCCGCGGGACGAGGGAAAGGAAGTATCCATAAGATAAGGGGTCTACGTACGCACAAAGGGTGGACCGCTGTCAGCGCCCAGTTGTGGCGCTCCAAGGCCTCGCGGCTACTCGGACGGTCCACCCTTAGCGTATGCGCCGCTTGCTGGACAACACGCCCAGCAAGAGACACAAAGGGAAGTACGTAGTATGGCAACTGGTTTAGACATTCAAACATTACGAATGGAGAAGCTGAGTTGCAAGCTGGCGACGACTCTCTTGCAGAAAGGCACATCACCAACTGTCCTTACACTGAATACGCGCACGGATAAATTCGTTGAGCGCATCCCTGTGGTAAAGGACACGTCCGCGAATGCGAACTGAGGAGATTTCGCCTGCTGCCTCCATTGTGTCAAGCGTACGCGTCGATATGCGTAGGTGAGAGGCGGCTTCGTCACGCGTCAGCAAAACCTCCGCAGAGTCTGACCGAGGTGATTCGCTGATCTGCTCTTCAAGGGCCTCCAGCTTTTGAAAGAGACGCTCAAAGGCTTCTCCTACTTCTACTGATTCTTGCATAGCATAAAGTGGATGGGCCAGCTCCGGCCTTGAGCACAGAGTGCGTCAAGTAGCTCACTGAGGAAGACGATGAGAGCCGAAACGGGATCTTCCTGTACTGATGAGCTACCGGAGTATGGCGGGTTCGAGTTCATTGTCGCTCGCTCCGACTCGATACACCGCCAAGCTATCAGCGTGGGAGTTCGAAAGCAGGGAGAAATGCTTCCCAATCTTTTCCCGATTCATCCCTATTCCAGATTCTGCTTCCAGCTTCCGCTGTACAGGTCTTCTATCAACTGCGCGAAGCCACCAGCCTTAAATCCTGCGTAGCATTCAGGCCATGTTATCTTCGAGTCAGTCCCGAAGCATTTGTGTGCAAGCGATATGACTCCTTTTCTTGCCGCGTCTGTGATCTCTGCTATCCATTCGTCGCGTGGTGAAGATCGGAGAGACGTGTTTTCCTGGAGTATATTGTAGGCGTCTTCAAGGTGGCCAATTTCTGTAGAGGTGCCATACGAAGAGGTAAGCGCGGAGACGCGTTCGAGCGCGGCATATGGATCTCCAGTATCCTCAATTGCTTGGTCAACGCGCTGCCATGCGTAGAGGCGCAACTCACTTTCGCGGGTTTTGCGTCTCAGAGTTTCCCGAAATGCCCTTAAGTCCTTAAAACCTTGCTTTAGCCACCATTGGGCTCCGATCTCAGAAGCTCGTATTTGATCCTTGCAGGATGCAATTTCATCAGGGTCTGGACTGCGCTCAACTGAAGCAGCTGCATAACGAACTGCCCCCTGCACCATAGTTGTCCCCCAAAGATTAATCCCTGTATCATGAAACCGGTCTGGATAATGACTGGCTTGTTTAGCGTATCCCTCCAGGTATTGATTAAACTCTTCTTGCCTATCCTGAGTCAAGCGCTCCATATAGTTCTCCCACTCTGTATTAAACACTTCTTTCAGAATGGCATCGGGGATAGCTTTGCCCTCATTTGTTAAATAAGTGATACGGTCGAGCTTTTGCTTGAACGGGTGTTGGAGGGCATCGAAATCTTTTTCGATCTGCTTGCGTCGTTTAGCATGTTTTGCCTTCTCGGCTGGTGATGAGTGCCTCTCGAAAGGAGGCATATCTCGTCCCAAAAGTGCACAGGCGAGGGCCATCTCGTGCGACTTCCGAACCGATAAGTGAATTGCCAGCCACCGTAGCAATAGGCCTTCTACATCTCCAACATTGGGTGGCTTTTTATGACTGGCATGGTACAAATTCGCAACACGGTCAATATTACTATCCTGATGAAGTTCTTCAAGATCGATGACCGGATTACCAATCCGTTTCTCGTACCCATATGCGTACTGAGCAATTAGATGCAATGACTCGCCAACATCTCGGATTTGGGCATTAGCAAGTGCGCTATGAACCAAGTGTACAGAAGGAGGTGTGCCTAAATACTCTCCTGCAATCTCCCAAATGGTGGCTATGGAGTTGCGTACCCCGTCGTCAGATTTTATAAGGTTGTGGATGTGCCTTTTATTTTGGTGAGCACGTTTCGTAACATAATCTTTCTTTTCAGAGTCCATGGTAAAGTTTGACCTCGATAAGACTTGAGGCGTGTAGTTATATTTTTGATTTGCAACTCCTGCATCAAGCTGCGGTTTTATTCTCGTTCTCTCATGGCCGCAAAGTGAAACAGCACCTGTCTCTCAACCCTCTCGGTACCATGGCAAGCATGAGAAAGGTGAACGGTCACTACTATGCACGTTTCTATGACCGAAGCAAATCGCCTAAACGAAAAACCTACCCGCTGAAGACAAGCCGACAGGACGTTGCACGCCGAAGACTGTCGGAGTTAGAGCGTGGATATCGGTCGGGAGACTTCGATCCCTAGAGTGGAGGATGGAAGCGCACTAACGCCACCCTGCAGGAGGCTCTGGAGCGCTTTCTGGAAGGCAGAAGTCATCTGAAAACCAGAACACTGGAGACCTACAGGGGGATAATTCGCCGGATGATAGAGCAAGTACCGGCAGAGACTCTGACACGTGATCTGCGGCCTTCTCAAATCAGGCCATACGTACTTGATTCGAGTGTAAGCAACGCAACCAAGCGTAAGCGCCACCGGCATCTCAAAACGTTCTTTAAGTGGACTGTAAAGGAAGGACTTTCAGATGAGAACCCGATGCAAGAGGTACCACGTCCATCCAAGGAGAAGAAAAAGCCAGCTTACTTTCGACCAGCAGACATTGAAAAGCTGATCCAGGTCATGCGCTCACATGCTGACGAAGTCTGCGATGCTGCGGGACGAAGTCCGGATGTGAAGTGGCTTGAAGAGATTACACGCGTCGCCGTTGGCACCGGGTTGCGCCGAGGTGAATTAATCAACCTCAGATGGAGAGACGTGGACCTTCAAGAAAGACGCATTCATGTGAGGCATCGTGAGGACTTCAGCACAAAAGGAAATGCCGAGCGGTCTATTCCTCTTCGTGGTAATGCATTGCTCACGCTACAAGAGATGTCCGATACCCGTTCTCCTAAACGTGATGAGCCGGTATTCAAAGATCAAAATGGAAAAGCGATCCGACCCGACCGTGTCTCGTCTCGATTCAAAACGTTTGTGCGTAAAGCAGGACTCGATGATCGCCTCCACTTCCATAGCTTGCGCCATACGACAGCCAGTTGGCTTACAATGGACGGTGTGCCCATGCGCGTAATTCAAGCCATATTGGGGCATGCATCGATTCAAACTACGGAGATTTACTCACACTTGGCTCCTGAGACATTGGATGCGGCCATGGATGAGACATTCGGCTAATCACAGCTCTATTTTCTTGCCCACACTTTGCCCACAGCCTCGCGAGGTCCTGCAAATTGCTGCAATCTGATTCAAATCAAAAGCCAAATGCAGGAAAAATCAAAATGCCCCGAACCGCCGTTTAAAGGCGATGCGGGGCGCTTGTGCTGATTGTGTCGATGTACCCAGGGGGGGACTCGAACCCCCACTCCCTTGCAGGAAACGGATTTTGAATCCGTCGCGTCTACCAATTCCGCCACCCGGGCTGGTGCAGGGCTTTCGTAAACAAAATCACCCTGCACGGTTCCGTGCGCGCTGTGCGTCCATCAAGCGTTCACGCAGGAGCCTTTGCGCAGAACACGCACAGAGGAGCGCTCATGCCCCCGCGTCCGCGTCAAGGCCGTGCGCGCCGCCGGCTACGCCAGCCGCTTCGCCAGCTCCGGGTAGTAGTGGATGATCGTCTCAATCCCCTTCGCATAGCGGTCGAGGCCAAACTTCTCGTTGGGCGAATGAATGGCATCCGACTCCAGGCCAAAGCCCATGAGCACGCTGTCGAGGCCCAGGCGCTGCTGAAACTCGGCGATGATCGGGATCGACCCGCCGTGCCGCACGAATACGGGCTCACGGTCGAACGTCGCGTTCAGCGCTGCGGCGGCGGCTTGCATGATCGGCTGGTCGGGCTCCACCAGCACCGGCTGTCCGCCGTGCAGGCGCTCTACGGTGAGCGTCATGGTGTCGGGCACGCGGGACTGCAGGGCCTCTTCCAGCGCATCGTAGATCGCCTCGGGCTCCTGGTCGGGCACCAGGCGCATCGACACCTTCGCGTGGGCGGCGGCGGGCAGCACTGTTTTGGCACCCTCGCCGGTGTATCCGCCCC
Source organism: Longimonas sp. (assembly GCF_040409695.1). GTDB lineage: Bacteria > Bacteroidota > Rhodothermia > Rhodothermales > Salinibacteraceae > Longimonas. Next base: position 10,789 of record NZ_JARWGJ010000145.1, on the reverse strand, counting down.
AGATGCCGTTTACGTCGAGCGTCGGGCGCACCGAAATCGCCTCCAGAATGCTGTATCCGTTCTCCGTGCGCGCCGTATCCAGCCCGATCTCGTCGAGCCAGTGGGCTTCGTCAAACGGCAGGTCGGCGATCGCGGCGCGCTCCTCGTCGGTGAGCGGACGCACGTCGTCGTAGAAGCCGGGGATGGTTACGTGATGGTTCTCATCGTGCAGATCAGCCAGCAGCTGGCTGAGCGCGTTGATCGGGTTCTCGACTGCGCCGCCGTAGAGCCCCGAGTGCAGATCGCGGTTCGGACCCTGCATCGTCAGCTCCACATACGCAAGTCCGCGCAGTCCGTACACCACCGTGGGCTGCCCCTCGGCCAGCATGCTCGTGTCAGATACGAGCACCAGGTCTGCATCCAGGCGGTCGGCGTACGTGTCCAGCACCTCGGACAGGTGCTGCGAGCCGACCTCCTCTTCGCCCTCGATCAGAAACGTGAGGTTCACGGGCGGCGTGGTGTCGGACTTCAGGTACGCTTCGAGCGCCTTCACGTGCATCAGCATCTGGCCCTTGTCGTCGCAGGCGCCGCGCGCCACCAGATCGCCGTTCACGCGGGTCGGCTCAAAGGGCGGGTGGTCCCACTCGTCGAGCGGGTCGGGGGGCTGCACGTCGTAGTGGCCGTACACAAGCACCGTGGGCGCGTCGTCGTGCGGATGATGCGCCGCATACACCACCGGATGCCCGTCGGTGGGCAGCACCTCCACATCGGCAACGCCCAGCGCGCGAAAGTGCTCGGCCAGCCAGTCGGCGGCAGCCTGCACGTCATCGGCATGGTCGGGGTCGGTACTCACCGACGGGATGCGCAGCAGCGTTTCCAGTTCGTGCACAAAGTCGTCTTGATGGGCCTGCGCGTAGGCAAGCGGAGCGGTCGAATCCATAAGCGAATGGCAAGTGGGTAAAAGAAAGATCCGTGCGATGTACGCGCGCCCGAAACTCAGGTTACGCCCGAATCGGGACGCACCGTGTACATGTACAGCAGGCTTCAGGGGGATGCGAAGCGGAAGCGCCTGCCGTGCTTATGCCTCGCGTACCGTGCCGTCTCCGGGCACTGACTCACGTGCTTCACCGCAGGCGAACCGCCAGCGCTCCCCCGCATGGACGGGCGCGTACAGCGTGTGGCTGAAGCGTATGGCTAAAGCGTATGGCTAAAGCGTGTGGCTACAGTGGAATGTTGCCGTGCTTCTTCTTGGGCGGGTTGGCAACCTTGTTTTCGAGCATCTCGAAGCCACGAATGAGGCGCTGGCGCGTCTCGTGGGGCTTGATCACGTCGTCGATGTAGCCGTGCTCGGCGGCCACATACGGATGCGCAAACCGCTCGCGGTAGCGCTCGATAAACTCGTCCTTGGCGGCCTCCGGGTCGTCGGCCGCAGCGATCTGGCGGCGGTAGATAATCTCGACCGCGCCCTTCGGCCCCATCACCGCGATCTCGGCGGTGGGCCACGCAAAGTTCAGGTCGCCCCCGATGTGCTTCGAGTTCATCACGTCGTACGCGCCACCATAGGCCTTGCGCGTAATGACGGTGACCTTTGGCACCGAGGCTTCGCAGAGCGCATAGAGCAGCTTGGCCCCATGCTTGATGATGCCGTTCCACTCCTGGTCGGTGCCGGGCAAGAAGCCGGGCACGTCCTCAAAAACGAGCAGCGGAATGTTGAACGCGTCGCAGAAGCGAACAAACCGGGCCCCCTTGAGCGAGGCATCGATGTCGAGCACGCCCGCAAGCACAGCCGGCTGGTTGGCGACCACTCCCACCGAGCGCCCGTCGATGCGGGTAAAGCCCACGATCAGGTTCTCGGCATAGTCGGGCTGCACCTCAAAGAAGTCCCCATCGTCGGCGATGTGGGTGATCACGTCGCGCATGTCGTACGGCTTGTTGGGCGCATCGGGCACGAGCGTGTCGAGCGTATCGGGTTCGGCGCTGTGCTGCACGTTGGTGCGGCGGGGCGCATCCTCCTCGCAGTTCTGCGGCAGATAGCTCATCAGCTCGCGGATGCGCAGCAGGCAGTCTACGTCGTTGCTGCACGTGAAGTGCGACACGCCGCTCTTTGAGGCATGGGTGCGCGCGCCGCCCAGCTCCTCGCTGGTCACGTCTTCCTGCGTTACGGTCTTCACCACGTTCGGCCCGGTCACGAACATGTAGCTGCTGCCCTCGACCATGAAGGTGAAGTCGGTGATCGCCGGGCTGTAGACCGCGCCGCCGGCGCAGGGACCCATGACCGCCGAGATCTGGGGCACGACGCCCGAGAGGTCGGTGTTGAGCTTGAAGATGTCGGCATAGCCGCCGAGCGACACCACCCCTTCCTGGATGCGCGCCCCGCCCGAGTCATTGAGTCCGATGAGCGGCGCGCCGTTTTCAAGAGCCAGCTCCATAAGGCGCACGATCTTGTCGGCATGGGCGCGCCCGAGCGATCCGCCAAATACGGTAAAGTCCTGGCTGAACACGTAGACGGTGCGCCCTTCGATCGTGCCGTAGCCGGTGACGACGCCGTCGCCGTAGGGGCGCCGCTCGTCGAGTCCGAAGGCGGTGGACTGGTGGCGCACGAAGCTGCCGAGCTCCTCGAACGAGCCGTCGTCGAGGAGGATGTCGATGCGCTCACGGGCCGTGAGTTTGTCTTTGTCGTGCTGGCGCTGAATGCGCTCGGGGCCGCCGCCCTGCTGGGCAGCGTCGCGGCGCTTGTCGAGTTCAGAAAAGCGGTTGTCAGCGTCGGGCATAGGAGAACCAGTCAGGTTAATAGAGACGAGCGATTCGGGCGGAAGCGGTTACAGAAAAACCAGCTGCAGCATCCGGCGAGGACGGGCGCGTGTAGGGAACGTACAGAGTACTGCAGGGAGAGTGCCGCACGTATGGGCTGTGCAGCGGGTTTCTCCACACGGTTCTGCGTGGGGTCGTGTATGGGTATTCGCTGGGGGCTGTGTCATGCCCATTCGTGTCATGCATCCGTGTCATGCCCATCAGCATACGGAGCATCGCATCCAGAATCCTGTCGAAGACGTCTGTCAAGATCGTCTTGCAGGAGTCCCTGTCAAGAACCCCTATCCTGACGCCGTGACGGGCGACGTGTACCGCACAAACTATACAGACAGGTTCTACATGCAATGCGCGCATCAATATATACAGACGCATAGCCATACGCATCCTGCGAGCAGGCCAGTGTCCGTATCCCACAGAAAATTCGAAGCGACTTAGTGGCTCATGATCATTTGATGATGCAACGCTCGCGTGCTGGCACGGTACAACGGCACACGTATTTTTTGGCTGCATCCCCCCACCCCACATGAAGCGATTTGAAGAGCTGTTTGCCGAGCTGTCGGCCAAAGTGGAGACGAACGATCCCGATTCGGGTACGGTAGCGCGTGTGGCCGAAGGGCCTCATACGATTGGCAAGAAGGTGCTCGAAGAGGCGGGGGAGGTGTGGATGGCGGCCGAGCACGAGGGCCGCGAGCGCACGGCCGAAGAGATCGCGCAGCTGCTCTACCATGTGCAGGTGATGATGCTTGCCTGCGATCTTGACCTCGACGACGTCTACCGCCACCTGTAGAGCGCGCACGGCCTGCCGGATGCGCTTTTCGTTCTGCTATTTTCTACCTACTCCTTTTTTCGCTTTGTCTATGCTTCAGATTGCCCTGCCTAACAAAGGTGCTCTGGCCGAAGGAGCTGCCACGCTTGCCAGCGAGGCCGGCTACCACTGCCGCCGCCGCGGACGCGAACTCTCGGTGCGCGACACCGACCACGGCGTCGAGTTTGTATTCTTGCGTCCGCGCGACATCGCTACGTATGTGAGCAAAGGCATCATTGACCTGGGGGTAACCGGACTCGACCTGCTGCACGACAGCGGTGCTGACGTGACGCAGGTGATGCCGCTTGAGTTTGGCAAGGCCCGCTTCTGCTACGCGGCACCCAAAGAGCAAGACATTACGCCCGACGGCTTTACCAGCGATACGCGTATTGCCACGTCGTATGTGCACGTGGTAGAGGAAGACCTGAAGGCGCGGGGCATCGACGCGACGGTGGTGCCGCTCGACGGCGCGGTTGAGATCTCGATTCAGCTGGGCGTGGCCGATGCCATCGCCGATGTGGTGCAGACGGGCCGCACGATCGACGAGGCCGGGCTGACGGTGATCGGCGATCCGATCATCGAAACGCAGGCGATGCTGGTTGCGCAGAACGGGGTGATCTCGGACAAGGAGGCGGCGCGCCACTTTCAGGAGCGCATCAAAGGCATTCTGGTGGCCCGCTCGTATATCGTCGTTGAATACGACCTACCAAAATCGAAGCTCGACGCCGCCCACAAGATTACGCCCGGCATCGAGTCGCCCACCGTGTCGCCGTTGAGCAAAGACGGATGGGTGGCCGTGAAGTCGATGGCGAAGCAGTCGCGCGTCAACGAGATCATGGACGAACTTACCGCTATCGGTGCCAAAGGCATCATCATTACCGACATTCGAACCTGCCGGATCTGACCTGGCGCTCCCCGGCGCGCAGAAGCACAGCGCGGCGTGTATCATTTGTTCGGCCCGATGCGTACATTGCACACCTGAACACCGCGTACCTGAGTGGTACGCTTGGCTTCTACATTGACCGAATCCGCTGTTCTTCAGACTTGCCTGCTGCTTTCGCCATGAACCGACTCTTTCCTCGCAGCGTGCTGCTGCTTCTGCTTCCGATGATGCTCGTAATGAGCGGATGCGGACGCAACCTCATGGACCACCTGTCCTCGCCCACCGGCGGGTTCATCAGCATTCTGGTAATCGTTGTTGCGGTTGTAGCGCTCATCGACCTGCTGGGCGATCGGGGGCGCGGCCCCGGAAGTAAGATCATCTGGGCGCTCATCATCATCTTTATGCCGCTCCTGGGCGCGATCCTCTACTTCTTTCTCGGACGCTAATACGACGCGCACGATTCCACATGTCTGACGCGCTTCCCAGGTCTCCAAACACGCCGCCTACGCCCCGTTCATTGCCGTTCGGGGCGTGGCTACTTGTGGCGGTGAGCCTTGCCATAGGGCCGGGGCTGCTTATGGGATGCGGAGCGAGTGGCGCTTCAAGCGACCGCGCCTCGCCATCGCCAGGCGCATCCGTTGACGCCAGCGCCGACTCAACGGCGCTGGCTGCGGCCTACGAAACGGCCATTGCGCGCGCCGCCGAGCTGGGTCCCGACGCCATCGTGACGACGCTCACGCCCGTGGCGCCTCACAACGATACCCTGCGCTGGCACGTCGACGACGACGGCACGCGCTGGGTGCAGGTCGTGACCTGGACCGACGACGCTCCGCTGCCTGGCGCCAGCGCGCCCGCCTCGGCAGGCGACACGCTCACCCTGACTGGCGATGTGTGGACGACGCTGGTGCCGGCAATCCAGCAGTTCTGCCAGCCGCTTTCGGATGCGCAGCGCGATCGTCGCCTGGAGCAGCACCTCGGCCTGCCGCCCTACGCGGGCTACACCCGGTTCGTGACGCTGTGGGCCTCTACCGAAACGCTCTTTCGCCCGTGCCCCGACCCCGAAACCACCGACCGGCAGTGCGAACCCCACGCGCCGAAGCCCCAGACCCGGGTGCAGGTCGCTCCCGAGCACCTCGAATGGCTCGACGCGCAGTACGCCTTCTCGCACCAGCCCGGCGGCTACCCGTTCACCGGACTGGGCTACACCTACGACTGGGGGCGCCCCGATGAGCCGGTCGGCATGAGCGAGTTCGTTATTCCCGAAGGTGCCCCGGTTCGCGTTGTGGATGCCACTTCCACGCAGAGCTACTGCTCCAGACGCCCGTAGCATGAGGCATTCAGTCCGCGGCATACCCCCTTTGCATTCTATCAACCATCTACCCTACGACCATGACTGCCCCCCGACTTCAACTCATTCTAAGCCTCCTGGTCGTTGCGATCATCGGGCTGGGATGCGAACGTCCTGCCGACCTGGACGATGCCTCGTCGTCTTCCCCTGAACAGGCTACTGCAGACGAGCCGGTTATCCTTGTCTCGATCGACGGAGTGCGCCACGATTACCTGGAGCTGCACGGCGCACCGACCCTGGAGCGGCTGCGTGACGAAGGGGCCTACGTCGAGCGCTTCATCGCCTCGTTCCCGACCAAAACCTTTCCAAACCACTACACGCTGGTTACCGGGCTGCACCCCGGCAACCACGGCGTTGTGTCGAATACGATGTACGACCCTGAGTTCGGAGAGCGCTTCAGCATGGGCAACGACGATGCCGTTACCGACGGCAAGTGGTGGGACGATGGCGAGCCCATCTGGGTGACGGCCGAGCAGCAAGGGCGTACCGCCGCCACCTACTTCTGGCCCGGCTCCGAAGCCGAAATCGACGGCATCCGTCCGAGCCACTGGGTGCCGTACGACGGGCGCGTACCCGGCACCGACCGGGTCGATCAGGTGCTTGAATGGCTGGAGCTGCCCGAGGCAGAGCGCCCCTCGTTCCTGACCCTCTACTTCAGCAAGGTAGACTCACGCGGACACCGGTATGGGCCTGATTCAGAGGAAGTTGGCCAGGCGCTCCGTGAGGTGGATGGCTACATCCAGCGCCTGTTTGACGGACTGGACGAGCGCGGCATTCGCGCGAATGTGCTGATTGGCTCCGACCACGGCATGGCGCCGATCTCGCCCGACCGCACCATCCTGATGGATGAGCACATCGACACCGACGACGTTTTCATCGTCGACTACACGCCCGTAGCCATGATGAACACCCGCGACGGCGTAGACCCGGCGCCGATCATTGAGGCGCTTGACGCCCTCGATCAGGTCGACGCCTATCACCGCGATGACATACCCGCCGAACTGCACTTCGAAGGCCACCGCCGCATTCCGGAAATCATCGCGATCGCCGAGGACACCTGGTCGCTCTCCACGACGGGTTACTTCGAGCGCAACCGCGACCGGCTGGAAGGCGGCGCGCATGGCTACCCGCAACAGAACGACAGCATGCAGTCGCTACTCATTGCGCACGGACCGGCTTTTGAGTCTGGCAAGCGCATCGACACGCTGCAGTTTGTGGATGTCTACCCGCTCATGACCCACCTGCTCGACCTGAACCCGGCCCCGCACGACGGATCGCTGGAAGCGGCTCAGCGGCTGCTCAATCCGGAATATGCGCCAGCCGCTGCAGCACGATAGCACAGCACGATAACACAGCACGGTAGCACAGGGGATGCGTCACGTTTCTGTGAGAGGGCAGGGGCGTGCCGAACTCCTCTGCGCATTGCTACCTACAACGTACTCCGCATGCACGACTGCTCGCACACGTTCTCTTGTACGCACGGTTTACCGCTACATGGCTACTCCCGACGCCCTCACGCCCGATCAGCTGCGCCGCACAATCGATCCGGCTGACTTCACGTTCGACACCACCGCCGATCTTGACGCCGACACAGCGATCGTCGGCCAGGACCGAGCGCAGGAGGCATTGGAGTTTGGCATGGCCATCGACCAGCCCGGCTTCAACGTGTTTGCGCTGGGTCCGACCGGCACGGGCCGCCGCCGCATGGTGCGCCGCATGCTCGACGCAGAGGCCGAGCGCGCACCGGCGCCTTCAGACTGGTGCTACGTCAAAAACATGGACGAAGAGCGCACTCCGCGTGCGCTGCAGCTCGACGCCGGCGCCGGGGCTGCGTTTCGAGATGCGATGGACGACTTCATCGAAGCAGCCCAGGCAGCGCTCTCGGCGGCCTTCGACAGCGAAGAGTACCAGGCGCGCCGCCAGATGGTGGAAGACGAGGTGCGTTCGGAGCAAGAAGAGGCCCTCGAAGACCTGCAGGAGCGCGCCCGCAACGAAGACATCGCACTCATCCGCACGCCCAACGGGTTTGCGTTTGCGCCCATCCGCGACGGCGAGGTGGTCTCGCCCGACGAGTTTGAGGCGCTCGAAGATATCGACCGCGACACGGTGCAAGAAAAGATCGATGCGTTCGAAGACGAGCTGCAGCAGATTATGCGCAAGCTGCCCGAGCGGCAGCGAGAGGCGCAGCAGCGGCTCAACGACCTCAACGAAGAGATGGCCCACCACGCCATCGACCCGCTCATCGACGAGCTGATGGAGGCGTACAGCCATCACGACGCCATCCAGGCCCATATCGACGCTCTGCAAGACGACATCGTAGAGAACGTGGGTCCGCTCGTGCAGCAGCACGACCAGGTCAGCGGACGCGCGGCGCTCTCCGACGACAGCTCGGGCAGCACCATGCCCTGGATGGCCATGCAGGGCGGTCCGTCGTGGGATCGCTACCGCGTGAATCTGCTCGTTCACCACGACCGCGACGAAGGGGCGCCGGTAGTCGTCTGCGACAATCCTACGTACGCCAACCTGGTCGGACGCGTCGAGCAGCAGGCCCAGATGGGCGCGCTCGTCACCGACTTCAGCCTCATCCAGCCCGGTGCGCTGCACGAGGCCAACGGCGGCTACCTCATCATCGAAGCCCGCAAGCTGCTGCAACAACCCTACGCCTGGGAGGGCCTCAAACGCGTCCTGAACAGCCAGGAGATCGATATTGAGTCGCCCCAGCAGGCACTCGGACTGATCCGCACCGTGTCGCTCGATCCGGAGCCTATTCCGCTCAACGTGAAGCTGGTGCTTGTGGGCGAGCGCTGGCTCTACCACCTGCTGTGCGCCTACGACCCCGATATGGAGGAGCTGTTCAAGGTCATGGCGGACTTCGACGACCGCATGGATTTCGACGACGCCCATGTGCAGGATTACACGGAGCTGCTGGCCACGATGGCCCGCGAGGCCGACCTGCCGCCGCTCGACCGGTCGGGCGTGGCGCGCATCATGGAGCGCAGCCTGCGCATCGCACAGGACCAGCAGAAGCTGTCGGCCCAGGTGGATGCGATCCGCGACCTCTTGGTGGAAGCGGGCTACCGGGCCCGCAAAGACGGAGCCGACCAGATTGCAGCGTCGCACGTGCAGGCGGCACGCGACGCCCAGACGCGCCGCGCCGATCGCCTGCGTGAACGCATCTACGAGTCTATCGAGCGCGACACCCTCTACGTGGACACCGACGGCGCGGTGGTTGGGCAGATCAACGGACTCTCGGTGCTGGAGCAGAGCGGGTTTGCGTTTGGGCGGCCCAATCGCATCACGGCCCGCGTGCGGCTCGGCCAGGGCGACATCGTCGACATTGAGCGCGAAACCGCGCTCGGCGGCCCCCTGCATGCGAAGGGCGTGCTCGTGCTGTCGGGCTTCTTGAGCGGACGCTACGCCCCTGAACATCCGCTGTCGATGCATGCGAGTCTGGTGTTCGAGCAGTCGTACGGCGGCATCGACGGCGACAGCGCCTCCTCGGCCGAGCTCTACGCGCTGCTTTCCGCGCTGGCAGAGGTGCCGATCAAGCAGTCGCTCGCCGTTACCGGTTCGGTGAACCAGCATGGCGTGGTGCAGCCCATCGGCGGGGTCAACGAGAAGATCGAGGGCTTCTTCGACATCTGCACGCGCGACGGACTCACGGGCGAGCAGGGCGTGCTCATCCCCCAGAGCAACGTGCCGCACCTGATGCTGCGGGCCGACGTGGTGGAGGCCGTTGAGGCCGGCACCTTCCATGTCTATCCGATCGAGACGATCGACGAAGGCATCGCGCTGCTCACCGGCGAACCGGCTGGCACGCGCGGCGACAACGGTTCGTATCCCGCCGAAAGCATTAACGGACGCGTTGAGGAGCGGCTGCTTACGTTTGCCCGGCAGCGGCAGCGGTTCGGACTCAACGGTAAAGCCGAGCGCGACGAGCCGGCAAGCACGTCTGCCAGTTAATTTGTATGTTGAACTGCCACGGTGCGCCTTCGCACAGATGCGGCGCCGGACTGCATATTCGTGCGGGGCGCTCCGGGTATCTTGCCTGTTCTTGTTCTGTCTCGCTTTTCTATTGGATTCGCACGCATGTCGCTGCTACGCCACGCGCTGGTCGGACTGGACGGATCGCCCGCCAGTGAGGCGGCCCTTACTACCGCACTTCATCTGGTACAGCCGGGTCTGGGGCGCGCTACGGGGTGTTACGTCGAAGATGAGGCGCTTCGACGGGCGGCGGCGCTGGACACGACCCGTACCATTCAGGCGGGCCGCGCCACGGCCATGCCCCTGTCGACGCGCTACGTAAAGCGCGCCTTTCAGGAGATGTCGGATTACGTGCGCTGGCGTCTCAATGAGCTGGCGCATGCCTACAACGTAGACGCCGAGATGCAGACGGCGACCGGGCATGTAGCGGCGTCGCTTCGCACCCAGGCTCAGCGGTCTGACCTGATCGCGGTAGGCTCACAGGGTCTGTCGACCCACGGAGGCACACGGCTGGGAAGCACGACCAACGCGCTCATCGACGAAGCGGAGCGCTCGCTCCTGATTGCGCCTCCGCAGCAGTACGGGCTCAATCACCTCACGCTCTACTACACCGATACCCCCGAGACCGAGGCCGCCCTTCACTGGGCGGTCTACGCCTCCTACGCGCTTCATGTCGAGCGCATCCAGGTGCTCATTCCAGCGCCCGACGACGATACCTACCGGGCTCGCCGCGCTGCGCTACGGGCCACGCGCCCTCCTGCCGACACGCTCTGGCACCCCATGCGATGCACGCCCCTGGAAGCGTCGCATCCGGGCACGGTCCTGCAGCGCGCCGTCGACGGTCTGGTAGTCGCCCCGATGCCCTTTCTGCGGAGAGCTATTGCGCACCGCGCCGCGTTTCTGCATGAGCTCGACCAGCCGCTGCTGCTGGCTATGGCACCGCCAGAGCGCCGACCCACGCTTCAGGCGCCCTCGTTCT
>NZ_JARWGJ010000144.1:0-6448 GCF_040409695.1 Longimonas sp. | reverse complement strand
TAACGGCATGTGCGGGTTTTTTTGACAAGGAACAGGCAGAGCATCAAGCACCTCTGTGGTAGTGACCGCCACCACAAGAGCCTTGCCCAATACTCTGCCCTATGACCCTGGACGACTTTATCACTACGGTGTTCTGTGTGACCGATGATTTTATGCAGGCTGCTCTCGGGGGAGGGCGTCTCCGCAAGCGCGGCCCTCGCCCAACTGTTCCGGACAGTGTCGTCGTGACCTGCGAACTCGTGGGCGAGTTTTTGGGCTATGACACCGATAGTGGCATCTATCGCTACATCCGGCGCCATCACCTGAGTGGGTTCTTTACTGGACTTGTTTCCGGCGATGGGCCAGATCCACCGGACGACCTTTGCCCGGCAAGCGGCGAACCTCTGGACGGTCAAAGAACGGCTTCAAGCGCTGCTTCAACGTCTGATCTGTTGCGACCGACAGGTTTCGATTATTGATAGCTTTCCCGTCCCGGTCTGCCGGTTTGCACGAGCTAAGCGGTGCAAACGACTGGCTGGAATCGCCGCGTTTGGGTATGACGAACTGGCCCGTCAGACGTTTTACGGTTTGCGCGGTCATGTACGCATCGCCTGGCCGGGGGTGATCATGCGGGCGGAGCTCGCCCCCGCAAACACGAGTGACGTTCACATGGCCCCGCATGTGCTCGGCAGCGCAACGGGCGTGAGCCTCGCCGATCGGAACTACTGGAGCCCCCGGCTTTCTGAGCGTCTGCGCAAAAAAGGGATGGAGTTATTAGCTCCGTTCAAGACGAAGACGCATGAGACGTCCCCCTGGCCAATCACGCTTACGCAGAAGCGGCGCCGAATCGAGACCGTCATTGGGCAACTGACCGAGCGGTTTCATGCCAAGAAAGTCTGGGCCCGCGACCGGTGGCACGTGTACTCCCGCTGGATTCGCAAAATCACCAGTCATACCATGGCTCTTCTGCTGTGCCGACAACAAGGACTGCCGCCGTTGCGGTTTGCCAAACTGATTACCGACTGAAAATACTTGCACAACGCGTTAACTAATACTTGAGATGACGCCCTCAATTTTGTTTAGGTTGATTTTAGAAGAATGACAAAATCGAGCGACCATTTACTTCATAGCAGATGCTTAATCGCAGAGGGATCGTCACTTCTGACGAATGCTTATCTTTATCCTACCCATATCGAAATTAAAGGATGGACCTAGTCAGGACGTATCTCGCGTCGTATCCCTCTGCATGAAGTCACTCAAATCCGTTGGTGGGCAGGTGTGAGTAGAAAATCAAGCAGGAGGCTATTGCCGGTCAACCTGGAACTGACCCTTGAAGATACCCGCTTTTTCATTTACTTGCATGAGAAATCTGGGATATGGTATTATACATTGCGTCGCCTTTGTGAAGACGACATCTCCGCAACTGAGGAAGTCGCTTAAGGGGCTGGCCCGTGTTCGTACTCAGGTAAGAGAAAGGCGTACAACGAAACGTCATCAGTGGGCGATGCACCCCCCGGCATCTGATAGAAAATGTTCATAGGGGTAAGAACGTGTCGAATCGCCAAGTCCTCATCGTTTAACCATGAACCGCTACCCAGGAAAAATTATCATTGGGAAAGCGATCACTTAGCGTCTATCTACTACCTCTATCCTCAAGAAAGGCCTTCGCGAAAGGTGACAGGCACGCAGGCAATAGCCATCGCTAATAGCCCCATCCTAACGCACCAGCGGTAACCTTGAGAGAGTTCAGGTCGTATGCTTTCCAGGCAGGGCATTATCTCATAGTACTCGGAGAGTGCGAGAGGGCTGTAGCTCTCCCAGATGTAGCCGGGAGGTATGAACCTGTCGGTTTGGGAGCACGGAAGGTGCGAATGTCTGTGGAGAACACGCAAGACTTCGGTCCGCCGTCCCAATGCAGCCCGGCGGCTTCGACCACTTTGATGAAGGCGACGGTGCCGAGTAGACGGTGCGGGAGGCGCTTGCACGAGGCGGTTCAAATCCCGCCGGAGATGCAAGCGATATTCGTCTATGAACGCCCCGAGCGCTTTTGTCGCCGATATAGAAGGATGGTCATGAGGCCTGCTACAGCAACTACACTACCGCCGATGATCCATGCAGAGGGCACAAGTTCGATATCGAGTTCTGCCCGTACGATGCGCTCAGGGAAAGCGTGTGCATCGATCTCCCCAGCAAGAAAGTCGATTGTTCGCTCCCGCCCAAAAGCACGTGCCTCCAGCGCCCGCCAGCCATCGTGATCGCCCCGGACGACTTCGACAAGATGCGATTGGGGCAGTTTGGCAGCCACCTCGCGGGCATACGCTGGTGGGGTGAATCCGTCCAGCGTTCCTGCAAGCAGCACCACGGGATGCTCGGTTTGCGGTATTGCGCGCTCACGAGGCGGCAGTGCGGGTATGTCGAGTGCCGAACACGTCGCTCGGAGGTCTGCATCGACGATGTCGGGCCCGAAAATGAATTCGCTATTGCGGGTTGGTGCATCCGTGTCGGCAGATCTACAGTCGACCAGGAAGGACATGAGGTTCAAGGAACGCCCTTCTGTTCGCACTCGGTCGATCAGCTCAGCCCGTGCCTCCAAGATTTCGGAGTGGCGGCCGATTTCGAGTGCGGCCAGCAGCCGGGCGGCGGTACGGATGCCGTCGCGGTAGCCCTTGAGTCCGTCGGCTGACCACAGCATAACTTTGAGATCATACGCGCCAAAGGCCACAGGTCCGAAGCCGTTCACATCCGAAACAACCGGTTCCTGTTCGAGCCGATTGAGCTGTCTTTCGAGTGCCTGGTTGAAGTTGCCGAGCACCAGGTGCATCTGCCAGGACGGCTCCACGGCATTGGCCCCCGCTTCAGGTGGTCTACAACCAGAGCGGGATTGTCGAGCGTGTGGTTGGGGCCTTCTACGCCATAAAAAACGGCCCGGTGGATCCGTTCAGGATGTTCGCGCATGATGGTGAGGCCCAACTGCGAGCCAAAGCTTCCGCCCATCAGGTTGATGGTTTCGTAGCCGAGGGCCTCGGCCACATGGTCGATGTCTGCGGCCATCTGCAAAATATCGAAGGCGGAAAGCGGAATCTCTTCGGTGGCAAAACGCTCCTGGCACTCCGACATTGAGTCTGCAATCAGTGCGGTGTAGCGCGCTGCATTGAGTGGCTCATCGAGTGCCAGGTCAGCTTGAACCGTGCACGCGAGTGGGCGACCCGAGGTATCCGATCCGCGCTGCTCAACGAGTACGACATCGCTCTGCGCACGCATCGCATGCAGCCAGCCATTGAAGTCGGCATCTCCCTGCAGATCATCGAGGTAGGTGTTGCCGGGACCGCCCGCAAGCAAAAAAATGGGTGGGGCGGGCTCTTCTGCCGAGGTGCGCAGGCGCAGCACCGGAAGCTCGAAGGTGCTGCTGGTGGGGCGTTCGTGAAACCAGGGGGTGACGACCGTGCCGCGCTCAACCTGACGTTCACCCGCTGCAGTCATCACCGTATCGTTAGCAAGCTGGGCTGAGGCAATGCGTCCGTAGAGGCCGGCCATGACCAGCGCAAGGAGAACAACCCCCCCGCTGAACCTCAGGCACGCAGCAGGTGGCAGCATCATTTGTCTATCCATACAACCGTAGTGTTGTGTCAACCCTCATTTTGGTGGTTGCCCGGGCATCATTCCCCTTAATCGCATCGTTCATTGCATCAATGGATACTGCCTCACAAATAGATGGAGGGGGGCGGTTCAATGCTAAGTGATGGAAGGAATGAGCCTGTAGCCGGAGACGGGGAGCGCCCCCGTTCGCCTGAGGAACGGTTTTTTATCAGGAGAGCGATCACTTAACGTCTATCTACTACCGTATGATTTATCATGGTAGCGTCGTTATAACGTATTGCTTTGACAAACTTTAGGTCGTTTGAAAGCACAGAATCCCTCCTCCCAAATCCGCCCTCCTCTGAGGGGGACTGCATGAGAGCGTCCTACGGTTCCTTCCTCCTCGGGGAGGAAGGGTAGGATGGAAGGGAAAGCATCCATCGAAGCCCTGTCATTCAGGGGTGACATAGTGGTGGCCACTCCTCATAATCAGGGGTAGCGTTACGCAGCTTCTTGCTGTCCACGCGCTCTGAACTTACACCGCCACCGCTTCTGGCTCGTCCTGATACTCCGCCGGGTCGTACGCCAGCCGATCGGCGAGCCACTGCTCAATTTCGGCGACCTCCATGTTCTTGCGGGATGCGTAGTCTTCGATCTGGTCGCGCTGAAACGTGCCCACGTTGTAGTAACTCGCTTCCGGATGCGCGAAGTAAACGCCGCATACCGACGCACTGGGGTACATCGCAAGGTTCTCGGTGAGTGAGATATCGGTGTGCTTCTCGACACCCATCAGGTCCCAGATAAGCGGCTTCTCGGTGTGATCGGGACACGCCGGGTAGCCCGGTGCCGGACGAATCCCGCGGTATTTTTCGCGAATCAACTCCTGGTTAGAGAGCTCTTCGTTGGGGGCATACCCCCAGTAGTCGGTGCGTACCTGCTGGTGCAAGTACTCGGCAAACGCCTCCGCCAGCCGATCGGCCAGCGCCTGCGCCATGATGACGTTGTAATCGTCCTGCGCAGTCTTAAAGTCCTCGATGATGTGCTCCAGTCCAATGCCTGCAGTAACAGCAAAGGCACCGATATAGTCGTTGACGCCACTGTCTTTAGGGGCTACGTAGTCGGAGAGGGCGCGGTTGGGCATATCGCCACGCTTCTCGGTCTGTTGGCGCAGCGAGTGCAGCACGGTAGCTACCTGCGTGCGGGTGTCATCGGTGTACACCTCAATGTCGTCGCCTATGCGGTTGGCCGGATACAGCCCGATGATCCCATTGCAGGTGAGCGAACGGCGCTGCGCAAGCCGGTCGAGCATTGCATTGGCATCGTCGTACAGCTGACGGGCCTCCTCCCCCTTCTCTTCATCATCAAAGACCGCAGGGTACTTCCCACTGACATCCCACGCGATGAAGAAGGGCGTCCAGTCGATATATTTGCGGAGCGTATCGATGGGCACCTTCGGGAAGACGGTGGTGCCCAGCTTGTTCGGCGTGGTAATGGGCACCTCGTCCCAGTTGCTGGTGAAGCGGTTGGCACGAGCCTCCTCAATAGACAGATACGTCTTGCGCCGTCCACCTCGCTTGTGGCGGGCACGAAGCGTTTCGTATCGCTCTTCCACCTCGCGCAGAAAGGTGTCGCGCAGGTCCTCGGCCACCAGATTCCCCGTTACGTTCACGCTGCGTGAGGCATCCAGTACGTGCACAACCGGACCGCTGTAGTGCTCGGCAATCTTTACGGCGGTGTGGATTTCGGAGGTGGTGGCGCCGCCAATAAGGAGCGGAATGTCGAATCCCTCTCGCTCCATCTCTTCGGCTACATGCACCATCTCATCGAGTGACGGCGTGATGAGTCCGCTCAGCCCAATGATGTCGACGTCGTGCTCGCGCGCCTTCGCCAGGATCTCCTGGGCCGGCACCATTACGCCCAGGTCGACTACGTCGTAGCCGTTGCACTGTAGCACCACCCCGACAATGTTCTTGCCGATGTCGTGCACATCGCCCTTCACGGTAGCCAGGAGCACCTTCGGGTTGTCGGTGTCTTCACGGGGGGCTTCGCCGGCAGCCTCGCGGCGCGCGTCTTCAGCGGCCTGTTCTTCCTCGATATAAGGACGCAGGTGCGCTACGGCTTTTTTCATGACGCGTGCGCTCTTTACGACCTGAGGCAAGAACATCTTGCCATCGCCAAACAGATCGCCGACCACGTCCATGCCATCCATGAGCGGACCTTCGATCACGTCGAGCGACTCGTCGTACTTCTGGCGCGCCTCTTCCGCATCCTCTACGATATGATCGAGGATGCCCTTCACAAGCGCGTGCTCGATGCGCTGCTCGACCGGCTCCTCGCGCCACTCGGCAGTCTGCTCTTCTTGTTCGCTGTCGTCTTCCTGCGCGGCGATTTCCTCGGCCAGGTCGACCAGCCGCTCGGTGGCATCGTCGCGGCGGTTGAAGAGCACGTCTTCGATGTGCTCGCGCAGGGTATCATCGATCTCGTCGTAGACCTCGATCTGCCCGGCGTTGACGATCGCCATGTCCATGCCGCGCTTGATGGCGTGGTAGAGGAAGATGGTGTGCATGGCCTCGCGCACGCGGTTGTTGCCGCGGAAGGAGAAGCTGATGTTCGAGAGTCCGCCCGACACTTTAGCATGCGGCAGATTCTCCTTGATCCACTCGGTGGCTTCAAGAAAGTCGATGCCGTAGGTGGCGTGCTCTTCGATGCCGGTGGCGATTGCGAAAATGTTGGGGTCGAAGATGATGTCCTGTGGCGGAAAGCCGACTTCGTCGACGAGCAGGTTGTAAGCCCGCTCGCAGATCTCGATTTTGCGTTCGTACGTGTCGGCCTGACCGTCTTCATCGAAGGCCATCACAATAACTGCAGCCCCGTAGCGACGACAGAGGCGCGC
>NZ_JARWGJ010000143.1:0-6452 GCF_040409695.1 Longimonas sp. | reverse complement strand
CAGGTGGCCGCGTATCGCGATGCAGAGGCCTACGTGCACTGGCGCTTGCGCACAGCGGTCCTTAGCATGATGCACGCGTTCAACCTGGTCGGGCGCGCCTCGCATCCCGCATAGCACGACCCGAGCGCCCCAGAGCGACTACTGCCACGGACGGTACTCCTTGGGAAGCTGGTCGGCTACGCGTTTGAAGGCGAAGTACCCGGAGCGTGTGACGCCGTAAGGGTCCACGACGTCGCCTTTGTAGTCGATTGTAGCGGGGCCGCGTTCGAGCCAGATCTGTGATGTCTGGAATCGCTCGCCGCGCCGCGTACCCCCTCGCTGCGTGAAGCGCTGCTGCCATGCGCGGTAGGCATCGGTCTCGGTGGCGCCTGTGTAGACTACCTCCACAGCGCCCTCGAAGTCGAGGATGCGCTCGTCGGCTGTTTCGCCCGGCTTCAGAATATCGCTCAGATCATCCAGTGGAAATCGATTGCCGCTCATGCGGGGCGGCGGGCTAAACGGACTGTCGGTGGCGGCGGGCATCGACGACATGGGCCGCATGTACAGCCTGAACTGCTGGGCCTCGGGCTGCTCTGCCAGCAGGGCGAGCATAAGATGATGAAACGACCCCATGAAGGCTGTGCGGCGACGCTCGTCCCACGCCGCCTCCTCTTGCATCGAGCCGTCGAGCGCCTCAAAGAGCGGCTCGCCGTCCCATCGTGTGCGTGAGTCGGTGGTGTGAAACTCTTTCAGGAAGAACGTGAGTCGGTAGCCCAGCGCATTGTTCTCGATTTCGAGAGGCGCAGCGGCAAAGGCCGTGAGGTTCGACACGCGTCCGGAGAAGCTGAGCACCTCCGGGTTCAAGATTTCGACATCCGCAGCATTCGGGGAGGCGCCGATGAACGCTTCCTTGAAGCGCTCGAACCGCCGCAGCCAGGCGTCGTCGCGCTCCGCTTCGACCACGACCTCGCCGATTTCAATCGGGGCGGGCTCCAGCGCAATATCGATGACCTCGATGGCGCCTGGGCGCAGGTTCAGATTGCGCGCTTCGGGTGCGTATCCGAGTACGGTAACGTACAGCCGCTGAGCCCCGGCCGGTATGTTGCGAAGCTCGTAGCGTCCGTTTTCATCGGCGGCTACGCCGCGTGTGGAGCCTGCAATGATCACATTGGCACCGGGCAGCGGATCGCCGGTCTCCGCATCGGTAATCAGACCAACGAGGGTGGCAGGACTCCGTGCCTGCTGGGCGTGGGCAGCGGGAGCAGAGCAAACGCTCAGCATCCCTATGCCCAGTGCACCAAAGAGAAAGAAAAGAGCCGACGGAAAGCGCATGTTCATACCCATGGAGTGCATGGTATTTAAGCAAGAGGCCATTTAAGCAAAGAAGCCGTCTGTATGACGGCAAGAGGCCCGGAAGGTTACAGCTCTTGGTGAGTCAACGAGTGAGCCTGTGATGCGATAGCAGGATGTGAGAGGCCGTCGCGGAGGAGCGGCTGCACCGTCTTAAACAGATCCGTATCGGCTCGGCGAAGCCACTCAAAAGCGACCATTTCACGGGTTGCGATGGTGGCGCCGGCAGCGCGCATGCGCTCAAGGGCGCGCTGCTTATCGAGCGGACGACGCGAGCCGGTGGCCTCATCAACCACGAACACGTCGAGGCCCGCGCTGGCAGCCTCCAGGACCGTCTGCTGAACGCACACGTGCGCTTCCGTTCCGAAGATGACCCACTGCGTAACCTGATCGCGTAACGAGCGCGCACGATCGGTCTGCATCCAGGAGAAATGCATCTTCTGGTGGATGCGAGACGGGTTGAGCCGTGTCCGAAGCGCGTCTACGGTCGAGCCCAGTCCCTCAGGATATTGCTCGGTTGCGTGAACGGGAACGTCGAGATGCGAGGCAATCTCGGTGAGCCATACGCCTGAAGCAACGACGTGCTCGTGCTCGTGAATGGCAGGCGCCAGGCGGGCCTGTACGTCAATGCAGATCAGGGCACTTGCTTCACGATCTATAAGCATGGTGAGCCGTTGGTCAAATGAGTATGTCAGTTAAATAAAAGCATGTCAACAGAGCATACACGGTGGATGGTAAACAGGATGACCCAAATGTAATATAGTCGTTTTGTCGATTGTTGCTTAACGACCGCAAGAGCCGGTATATTTTCACACATGCTGCTACCCAACACTGTAGTTACAAATTGCAAACAGTAAAACGATAAAGTTACTTTTTGGAGTTGATCGGTCAGGGGGCGAAGAGGTATTATAAACGCGTGGCAATCCGGCGCCGCACCCTGTCATCACCCATCGAATAACTGAGAGGCTTCAACATATGGAAGAACTCATTGCACAACTTGGTAATGCAACCTTTGAAAACTACGTAGGGCTCGAATCGGGCTACACGGAGATGGCCTACCAGCTGTCGGCACACGTGCTGACGCTCGGGTACGCGGTCATGCTCGCCGGCCTGCTCTTCTTCGTGCTCACCATGAACACGGTGAAGCGCAAGTTCCGGATTTCGAACGTGCTTTCGGTCGTCGTTATGGTCTCGGCGTTCCTGCTTCTGCTCGTGCAGCAGCAGAATTGGCTTAGTGCCTTTCAGTACGACACGAGCACAGCTACGTACATGCTGAGCTCCACCGACCCGGGCGATCTGTTTAACAACGGATATCGCTATCTGAACTGGCTCATCGACGTTCCGATGCTTCTGTTCCAGATCCTGTTTGTGGTAACGCTTACGACAAGCAGCTTCAGCTCGGTACGTAACCAGTTCTGGTTCTCGGGTACCGGTATGATCCTTACCGGATACGCAGGTCAGTACTACGAAGTAACCGACCCGACCCTCTACTTCATCTGGGGTACGATCTCGACCCTGTTCTTCTTCCACATTCTGTATGTGATGAAGCAGGTCATCGACCAGGGTAAAGAAGGCGCTCCGGCGAAGGCCCAGCAGTACCTCGGTTCCATCTGGACGCTCTTCCTCTTCACGTGGATGCTGTATCCCGGTGCCTACCTCATGCCGTACCTCTTCAGCTTCTCCGCTGAGCCGGCCCTGAGCGAAGCCGCCGTTGTTGGACGTCACATGACGTACACGGTTGCTGACATTGGTTCGAAGGTCATTTACGGTATCTTCCTGACGCTCGCTGCTCAAGAGATGAGCAAAGCTGAAGGATACGACTGGGAAACCATGGGAGAAGACGCAACGGCCGCATAACGCAGCCGACAGCTTGATCCCCACGTCCTCATGATGTGCGCTCTGTGCGCCGGACGTGCCGACAATGTAAGGCCCCTCTGGCCATCGTGCCAGAGGGGCTTTACTGGTTGGTAGTAGTCTATCTCCAACTGTCCCGATATGGTTTGTGGGGCTGTGTAGACGTGGCCTACGGAGTGCTGTTTTGCGGGCTCCTGTGCTGTTGTTCATACAGGTGCGCCCCGCAATCGCTTCGTCTACCGCGCTATGCGTCTTGGGCGAGTAGCTCCGAATGCCCAACGCCCTGTCAGATAGCCCCAAGCAGGTTATAACCCCAACAGTGCGCACACAAAAAAGCGGCGCGCTCCTCTACGGTCAGGAGCGCGCCGCTTCATGTGAACGCGTGTCATGAACGCGTGCCACGATAAAAGAGCAGAGGGTGTGCGCTATGCCACGCCTTCTTTGTACGCCTCCATGGGCGGGCAGGCGCACACGAGATTACGATCTCCGTAAGCATCGTCGACGCGGCGCACCGTAGGCCAGAACTTATCGTTGCGGAGGCGGTCCAGCGGGAAGGCTGCCTGCTCGCGCGTGTACGGCTGCGTCCACTCGTTGGCTGATACGCTCTCAGCAGTGTGAGGAGCCTGGGTCAGGACGTTGTGCTCCGCATCCGCCATGCCGAGCTCAACGGCCTGAATCTCTGACCGAATCGCGATCATCGCCTCGCAGAAGCGGTCGAGCTCGTCTTTCGACTCGCTCTCGGTTGGCTCCACCATCAGCGTACCTACCACGGGCCAGCTCATTGTGGGCGCGTGGAAGCCGTAGTCCATCAGGCGCTTGGCCACGTCCTGCTCGCTAATGTTGAGCTCCTTGCGGAAGCGGCGGAGGTCGAGAATAAACTCGTGCGCCACGCGGTTATTGGCGCCGGTGTACACGATATCGTAGTGCGCGCTCAGGCGCCGCGCCACGTAGTTGGCGTTGAGAATCGCGTTTTTGGTGGATGCGGTGAGTCCCTCCGCTCCCAGCATCTTGATGTACGCCCAGGAGATCAGCAGGATGAGAGCACTGCCGTACGGCGCAGCCGAGACGGGCGCGATAGCATGCTCGCCGCCCACGTCTGCCAGCGGGTGCCCTGGCAGGAACGGTGCCAGGTGCTCGGCCACGCAGACCGGACCCACGCCAGGTCCGCCACCGCCATGTGGAATGCTAAACGTTTTGTGCAGGTTCAGGTGGCAGACATCCATTCCGATCTCGCCCGGACGGCACACGCCCACCATCGCGTTCATGTTGGCGCCGTCCATGTACACCTGTCCGCCATGCTCGTGCACGACGTCGCAGACCTCACGGATATGCGTCTCAAACACGCCGTGGGTAGAGGGATACGTGACCATCAGCGCAGCCAGGTCGTCGCTATGCTTCTCGGCTTTCGCGGTCAGGTCGTCCAGATCAATGTCGCCGTTCTCGGCACAGTCGACCGTAACGACCTTCATGCCGACCATAGAGGCGCTGGCTGGATTGGTGCCATGGGCCGATTCGGGGATCAGGCAGACGTTGCGATGGCCCTCGCCCCGGTGCTCATGGTAGGCGCGAATCAGGAGCAGGCCGGTGTATTCGCCCGAAGCGCCCGAATTGGGCTGCAGCGATACGTCGTCGAACCCGGTGATCTCGGCAAGCCAGGTTGAGAGCTCGTCGATCACCTGAGCGTAGCCGTCTGCCTGCTCAGCCGGGGCGAACGGGTGCATCGTTCCAAAGCGCGCATCCGAAATCGGCATGAGCGACGCCGTCGGGTTCAGTTTCATCGTGCACGACCCGAGCGGGATCATGCTCGTGGTAAGCGATAGGTCTTTCGCCGAGAGGCTATGGATGTAACGCGTAAGCTCCGCCTCGGAATGATACGTGTTGAAGACCGGGTGCGTCAGGAAGTCGGTGGTGCGCTGGAGTGGACCGTCGTACCCGCTGTCGAGCTCAGCAGCGATTTCGGTGGCGTCGAGCGAGCGTCCGTTCTGCGCGCCGAAGATGCGGAGCAGGGTGTCAAGATCGCTCGCCGTGGTCGCCTCGTCGAGCGCAATGCCCACCGAGCCATCGTCATAGTAGCGAAGGTTGACCTCATGCGCCTCCGCTGTGGTGCGAATGTCCTGCGCGGTGAGGCCGTCAGGATCTACGCGCAGCGTATCGAAGAACGCGAAGTGGCGAAGGCTATGCCCGAGCCGGCGCAGCCCCTCAGCAAGCGTCTGCGTAGCGTCGTGGATGCGCGTAGCGATTCGTGCGAGCCCCTCCGGACCGTGGTAGACCGCGTACATGCTGGCCATCACCGCGAGCAAGACCTGCGCGGTACAGATGTTCGACGTGGCACGTCCGCGACGGATATGCTGCTCGCGGGTCTGCAGCGCCATGCGCAGCGCAAGGTTGCCCTCCGCATCCTTCGACACGCCAATCATGCGTCCGGGCATCTGGCGCTTGTGCTTGTCTTTTGTCGCAAAATACGCCGCGTGCGGACCGCCGTAGCCCATGGGCACGCCAAAGCGCTGCGTGCTTCCCAGAACGACATCTGCCCCCCAGGAGCCGGGCGCTTCAAGGAGCGTCAGGCTCATCAGGTCGGCAGCCACCGCCACATACGCGTCGTGCTCGTGCGCATCCGCACAGAACGCCTCGTAATCGCGGATGGCGCCGTCGGTGTTCGGATACTGCACGAGTCCACCAAAGAAGTCGTCGGTGAAGTCGAACGCCTCCGCATCCCCCACAACCACCTCAATGCCCAGCGGCTCGGCACGAGCCTGCACCACCTCGATGGTCTGCGGATGGCAGTCGGCCGCCACGAAGAAGTGGCGGGCGTCCTGGCGGCGCGTAACGCGGTTCAGCATCATCATCGCCTCGGCAGCGGCGGTGGCCTCATCCAGCAGCGACGCGTTGGCGATCTCCATGCCCGTCAGGTCGATCGTCATCGTCTGAAAGTTCAGCAGCGCCTGCAGGCGACCCTGCGAGATCTCGGCCTGATACGGCGTGTACTGCGTGTACCAGGACGGATTCTCCAGGATGTTGCGCTGAATCACCGGAGGCGTAACCGTTTCGTGGTAGCCGAGCCCGATGAACGAGCGGTACACGTCATTCTCAGCCGCGTACGCGTCGGCATCGGCAAGCAGCGCGCGTTCGGTAACCGCGTCGGGCAGGTCGAGTGGACGGTCGCTGCGGATTTCGGCAGGAATGGCTTCGTCGATCAGAGCGTTGAGCGATTCGGCACCGATCTCATCGAGCAGGGCAGCACGGTCGGCCGCAGACGGGCCGATGTGGCG
>NZ_JARWGJ010000142.1:0-6523 GCF_040409695.1 Longimonas sp. | reverse complement strand
AGCGAGCGGTCGAGATGATCGATGCGGACGCGCTCGCAGTCCACCTGAACTTCCTACAGGAAGCCGTCCATGGTCGAACTCGTCACGCCCTACCTGCTCGTCCAACCGGTGGGCACCTTTGCCCACTGTGCTGTAGAGCTTCGTGATCTTCACTTCGCCAAAGTTGAGCGTGACCACGTAGTTTTGGCCATCATTGGAAAGACGAGCATGGAGATTACTTTGAAGACGCTTCGCATCCATGATCTCCAGAATATCTGGATCCATAGGAATAAAGTAGTATTCGGTGGTTTCTCCAAATTCCACCTCCAAACCCCGCCATTCTTCAGAGAATCCGCCGTAATCCTCTTTCTCCGAGTCATAACTGGTAACAAGCGTGAGATAAGGCATAAACAGCCGATCTACGAAGAGATACGGCATAGGGATTTCACCTTCGCCCAGGTTTAGTGCCCGTCCCAGGTTTTCTCCTTGTCGTCCTAAGTGCTCAATCATTTCGGCAAGATCGCTGCCCCCAAAAGCCCGTCCATACAGCCGGGTATGGTTGGATAGCAGTTGCTCTTCGGTAACAACCAGGCGTCCCTCATGCAGCGGCAGATCCCCCCAGATGTGATCGGGCTCGGCTTCTACGGCAAAACTCAAGAAAGGCAACGGTACCCGTCCTACCTGGTCGGTAATTGTATCGGTTACAACCCCCACTCCATCGGGAGATTCAACATTGCTCAGTTCTTTATTCCACTGCTTAAGCTCATTGATGAAGTCGCTGGCATCGCGGTCTTCCATCTCAATGCGTTCTTGCTGCAGGTCTTTTGTATCCACATTGCGCAGCACATGACCGACCCACGTTTTTATGAGCCCACGTACTTTGTCGCGCGTCTGATCGGAAACGCGCATCTGGTTTTTCTCGTCGAAGGTGCGGCTCGTCGGGTCGTACCAGGTGCCTTTTTTAGAATCGTACCAATACAACCCGGTAAGCGTCTGCGGAGCCGTAGCTGAAGGATAAAGCCCTGTAAGCGGCGACCGACCTGCCAGCACCTCTTCTTCACCTTCTTCATTCACCACCGTGTAGAACTGCACCGGATTCCATAGCTCTTTGCCGCCTGGTGTGGCTGCCAAGGTGGGTACCAGTACCGAACTGACATCACTCGGACCGTCTTCGCGCAGCTCTACGCTCTTGGAACGAATATCCAGATTCAGTACCTTACGCAACGCAAACGCGGCAAGTAGTCCGCGCAGCGTACGGCGGGCTTCCTGTTGAAGCGCCTTACGCCCCTCGGATGCCGCTATTGATGCTTCGTCGTCTGCAGTTGCTCCATTGGTTGACTCGCCAATGGAGTGCTGAAAGAGATTCGCGTAGAACATGTACGCCCGTGATACCGGCGATGGAATGCGCCCTTCCGTAGCCGCACGGCGCACCTCCATATTGTCGCCGATATACTGCAACAAGTCGGAGGATCCTTCGGTGAACCCTTTCGGATTGGGGTTTGCGATGGGGTAGTCTGATGCGGCGTCAGGTAGAAAAGGAGACTGCGACATAACTGGGTAAGGCTGAAGATTTTTAGCGGATGCGGAAGGGAAGGGGTACAGCCTGAGCTAACAGGCTCACCAAGGCCGGCAGCGGCTACGCAACCCGGGTGCGGGTGTACTCGTCGGGGATGTTGTTGCGCTTATTCAAATGCAGTGCTTGGTGCACCTCTGGAGTTGTAATGCCCAGCGGGATGCAGCTGTCGGAGTCAATCAGACGGAAGGCGTCTACGTCGACCTTCAGGCGCACATCCTTGTGATGGAGGCGGGCCATGGCAGCGAGTGCAGCGCGAAGCGTGCGTACCATAGCCGTGTCGGTTTCTTCCTGGTCTACCTCTACGTCATCAGCACTTACATTTGCCATGGCCTGATGAATCGCGGAGTAGTCAGATCTGGTGTGAGAAAGCAAACTCACCTCGCCCCCTTTCAATGTGGATTCCGCCCAGAGCAACAGACGTGCAAAATACTCTGCGACCTCGGTTTGTCGGGCCCCAAACGTCCACTCTCCGGCTGCGGCTCCATCTTGAATAAGAGCCGGGCGATCCTGCTTTCCAGCCTGCTGGTACTGCGCAAAGTGGCTGTTGGCCCATCGATCAATGATGCTACTGTACCACCCCAGCTGTTTCAGATGACCTGGCGACATGCTGGCAATCATCCGGTCGAGCCCTTTCGAGAAGTCTTCTTGGCCCCCCTGCCGCAGATGAAAGGCCGCCAGGTGAAGCAAGTAGGCGAACTGCTCACGTAAAGCTCCTGTGTTGCTGTAAGGCAAGTGCTGCCATTGCAGCTTAGCCAGGTTGATGTCGGGAACGAACACGCGCACCTGTGTACGACGGTCGCCGCCCGGTTGACCAATCGCGTCAAGCATTGCAAGCCCCGCTATAAGCTCCTCAAAGTAGGGCGGATTCGATTGCTTATCACTGCCCAGGTGCGCCTCCACCTGGTTTCGTCCTGGGTTATCGGAGCCAATGACATACACGCCGTCGTACATCGCGTCGCTGGTGCGGTACACCTTACTGTAGAACTGCAGCGCGCTGGCCGTGTCGAGCAGGAAACGATCTGGGTCGACGCTCTCTTTGCGCTCACGCGGCTGATAGTGAGGCAGAATCTTTATCGCGTTCCACTGCAGACGCCCTTTATTGACCAT
This sequence comes from Longimonas sp., assembly GCF_040409695.1. Classification (GTDB taxonomy): domain Bacteria; phylum Bacteroidota; class Rhodothermia; order Rhodothermales; family Salinibacteraceae; genus Longimonas. The sequence continues at coordinate 3,861 of NZ_JARWGJ010000142.1, read as the reverse complement.
CGTGCCCTGGGTACGGTCGAGCGCCCGTTCTACACATTCACGGACCACTGGAATCAGGGAGGCCCCGGTTCCCCCAAACACAGAGGCGGTTACCATTACCGGTATGTTCGATGCCGTTCCAGTGGCGGCATTCGCCAGTGCCCCCAGGAAATTCTGGGCGTTCTTGTTGCTCACAAGCACATTGTTCAAATGCTCCGAGAGATGCAAGCATCCTAGATTGGGGCGCGCACGAAATCCATCGTCGCACGTGGCCTCTCGTTCGCTTTCGTCGTATAGCAGTTCGAGTACTTGCCGCGTATCTTCCTCGGTGGTTGAGGCGGTATTGAGTCCCCCACTAATTACCGTATCAAGCTGCTCAGTAAGGCTGTATAGTGTGATGTTGGTCCCAAACAGCCCCGCTTCCACATCCTCGCTGCTTGCTAATGGATTCCATCGGCTGCTCGATGCCGTTGTCTGCACGCTCCAATCGTAGCGCTGCATTGCATTATAGGCATCCGCCGTTTTACGGGCACGCGTCACATTGCCGTTGGAGGTGTCGGTATCCACCATAAGAATGTGCACATTTCGGGGGCCGCGCCCGGTTGCACACAGGTGAATGAACGATTCGGCGACTTTGGCCCCGGTGCCACCTCCGGTGATGATAAACATGTGGTCAGACATACAATACAGAAGATTTCAGAAAAGGATAGACGATGTGTAACTTTCAGATCATGGCAACGCGTCACACGAGCTGGCCGGCTTCAATGCCCTGCGTAGATCCGTACGACTTGCACGCCCAGATGCTACCTGCCAGCACGCCCAACACGGTGGCTACCAGAAGCACAAGGTACAGCCCCCACGAAATCCCCCCACCCGAGCCGAGCGTAGTCACTGCTGCGGGTGAGGCATTCAGCAGGTCTCCAACGACGAACTGCAGATCTTCCAGGCCCTCGTGCACAACCGGAATGAGCACCTCTAAAAGCGCAACGCCTACCAGGATAGCGGCCACAACCCCGAGCACCGTACGGTTACGGCCCCTCAGGTGCTCAGCAATGCGTGCGGGCCCTTGCCGCCCCATCGACTTGATGTCGCCCCGAGCCAGGAAGGTGGTGATGCTTAAGAAAATGAGGGCTGTGCCCAGAAAGATAACGGTGAGTACCATGTGTTTTTGTTTGGACTTGAATGCAGGAAAGCAATGCGTATGCGTAAGTCTGTGCCGTGTCATCGCCACTCTGTAACCAGCAGCGCCTCACCCAGCACGTAGTGTTCGCGGATCACGGCGCCCATGGTTTGTTGGATGTTGAGGGTCTGGCTACATGCGGACGGGTCGTCGTCGCGACGGACAGACAGGTCATCGGGAATGAGTCGGTTGGCTCCCGATGCGCCAAGTCCCAGTTGTACCACCGAGGCGATGCGCTCGCGTCGTTGCTGCGGAACGTAAGACATTGACGCATCGACATGGGCCTGCCAGGTGTCGTGGACCGTGGCGTCGGTGTTGAAGATGCGGGGTTCGTCGGTTTTCGTAAGGACGACATTACTATTGGCCACCGAGAGGGTGTCGATGCGCCAATGCTGGAAGGTAGGTTGCAGAGCGTCCATGACCCGCTCGCGGTTGGCCTCTGACAGGGTGCGCCAGGGCAGCACCGTGCTGTCGACCGACACATCGAACTGTAAGGGGGCCCCCGGACTCGCATTCGGGTTAGCCACACGGCCCGAGAAGACGTTCCCTACATCGGGATGCGTATCGCGGTGGTCGGTGAGCGAGCGAAAGAGCCGCTCGCCTCGCCGCTGGTCATCGACCGGATGCGCCCGCTCGCGCGGCTCAACCGAAGTACTCGACGTGCCAATCGTTATCTCGTGAGCCGTTTCCACGCCATCGGCGGCTTCCAGGATGTTAAGATATTCTTGCTTGGCCGCGACCGACGGAAAAAACCCAAATCCGTAAAAAGGGCGATCGTCGCAGCTGTATGCAATGGATCCTATCTCGGGCACCTCGTGATAGTACGTACCGTCATACGGCCCCCGGTAGGCGAGCAGCGTGAAGATTCCTCCGGTTTCAAGCCAGGCTCCAATAGAGCTCACAATACCTCCAAATCGAGCGCCTTCTTCAGGGGCCGATTGCACGCCATCGCTGATAATCAGATGAGGCTGATCCGGATCGAGGTCGGCAAAGAGCGGCCCGTAGTCGTTGTTGACCCACAGATACGCATCGGGATCTTCCAGAAAGAATGGGTCAGCCGGTTCAACGACTTGCCCTTGTTCTTGCGATGGATATCCGAATCCGTAAAAGTCGACCTGGCCAGCGAGTTGCCCGTCGAGTGTACTCAGCAAGTCGAAGTAGACCGACTCCCCTCCAAGCGTGTACGGACGCATACTCGCCGAACGGTCTACGTACACCTGTAGATCGCCGACTTCCTGTTCAGGGTGGGGCGTTATGTCGCCCACTGACTCAATGTGCCGGTTGATTTCTTCGACGAGCGGCGGCGCTTCGTCATCAGAAAGCGGCGGGTCTACGCATCCGACCATCACGACCAGAAGCGCAAGCAGTCCAGCCCAGGACATCCACAGAAAAGTGTCGGTGTGCTTAGAAGAAACCATAGACGATTAGAAATAGCAATGCGTAACGGGAACAGGCAAGGCGCTGTTACAGGCGGTCAGTATTCAGGCACCCACCCAGGCGGTGGCGTATCGGTAAAGACGAGACGCATTTCGAGACGGCGGTTCTCGGCGCGCTCAGCGGCTGTTTCGTTACATGCTTCAATATCTCCAGACGGGCAGTTGCGCGGACGAAACTCGCCGTACCCAGACGCAGACATGTCTAACTCGGTTGGATTGAGTCCACCATCAATGAGCGATTCGATCACACGCGTGGCTCGTGCGGTGCTCAGCTCCCAATTCGACCGGAAGGCTCCGCTAATCGGCACATTGTCAGTGTGTCCCTGCACCTGGACTTCGGTGAGCGTTTCAAGGCGCTCGCCTCCTGTCTGGCCGGTAATCTCTTGAGCAATTTGCTGCATGAGGTCCGCCCCAAGATCACTCAACGCGTCATTCCCGCTTTCGAACGTCACATCCGACCCAAACTGCAGGTTCTGGATGATTCCATCGCGGGTGATCTCGATGTCGTATCCTTGACGCCTGAGTTCTTCTACGCGCTCATTGATTTGTACTTGTTCTTCCTCGCGCAACTCAATCCACGGCTCCTCTTCCTCATCATCCAACTCAATAAACCGGGCCACCTGATACGTGACCATGAGAACCATAACAAGCGCAAACGCCAGCATGGCGTCGGTGAATACCGGCCAGACATTGACAGATTCGGATCGACGGCGAGCCATAAAGAAGTGGAACTAAACGGAGGAGCGTCCGCGCGCCCGGCGGAAGTTGAGGAGGACACTGATGGTACGAAAGGCTGTTGTACTTTGTAACATTATAATATTTACAAACAAACTTCGCCAATCGCAAACAAAACGTTTCGTCCTTTCGCTTTCGATGGGGTAATATCTACAATACGTAAATGGATATGCTCTGCTGGCAGGCGTGCAAGAGGACGCTCCGTCTGTACGGGGCGTGCCGGGCCTGTCGTGCTGGCGTTGAGATCCTTCCGCCTGCGGCGTCAGGATGACGTGGAGTGTAGGAACGTGCTGAATTGAGCGCACTGCCTTCCCCCACAGGTCATGCTGAACGCAGTGAAGCATCTCAGCACCGTACGGTCGGGATTGCTCTGCTGACCAGCATGCAAGGGAGACGCTCCGTCTGTACGGGACGTGCCGCACCTGTCGTGTTGGCGTTGAGATCCTTCCGCCTAACGGCGTCAGGATGACGTGGAGTGTAGGGATGTGCTGACTTGAGCGCACTGCCTTCCCACCCAGGTCATGCTGAACG
>NZ_JARWGJ010000141.1:0-28598 GCF_040409695.1 Longimonas sp. | reverse complement strand
ATCGGGAAACAGAAGTTGGTGATCAGAAACTGGTACGGCAGTCGTTAATACGGCAGTCGGTAAGATACCCCATCCAAGACTTTTAAAACAGAGCCTAATGAACTGGGCTGCACAGCCCGAAGAGGAGCGGGATGCGGTGCCTCCGCGCTCTATCAACGATCTTCCTGACCCAAACGTGCTTACGCCGCAAGACATTGAGGCAGGCGTGTGGCTCACGGCCAACGTTTGGGCGGGGTCGGCCGAAACCACGGTGGAGGCTACGCTACCGGGCGGCGAGCGCATAACTTTTGAGCGCACCCAGCAGGGCGAGGGCGAAGCCCTTCGCAGTGGCGCCGAGTGGGCCGATCCGTTTGCTGCGATTCGCCAGCTCGCTGTGGCCCGCATTGCATACGAAAGCCAGTCGGGCAACGAGCGTGCGCAAGGGGTCGAGCTGTTCCGCGGGAACCGCTTCGGTCCGGCTCCGCCTCGGCCCCAGGGCTCTATCGCACATCGTAGCATGCACCTGTGGCGCGCCCAGCTACCGGCGTTGCCGCAGGGAGCCCACCGGATAACGGTGACCAGCACCGACCGCAACGGGCATACCTACACCGATACCATTACGGTCGAGGTACACGAAGAGCGTCCGCCCCGCTACTGGCGGCATGAGCTGTGGGAGTAAGAGCCTGTTTTGATTTCTTAATTTGGGCTGCGAGCGGCTCCGCTGGGCTATGGGGCTTCACCCACCTCGCTTCGTCCTATAGCCCGGGATCAGGAGCGAAGCGGATATCCCGGACGGCCTTCTCCTTTAGCACGAAGCGCATGTGCACGGGGCGGTGGTCAGAGGGCGGGCCTGGAGGGTTCAGCACCTCGGCTGCAATCGCTTCTATATGATGCGGCGTGTAGTAGATGTGGTCGATGGCGCGCGTAGGCGCATCTGCGGGAAACGTGGTGGTAGCCTCTGCCGCATGCGTGTACATCGAATCGGGGAAGGCAGACTGGAGGGGCAGGTCTTGCAGGAGGTGCGCGAACGTCTCATCTCCCAAAAACGCGTCGCGTTCTTCGGGAGGCAGCAGCTCACGCGCTACCGGCGGCACGCTGTTGAAGTCTCCAATCAGCAACAGCGCACGATCGGGGGCCGTGTCGGTTGCGGTCGGGGCGTCCTCCCATAGACGCGAACGCACCAGATCGTGCACCTGGCGCGCCTGGGCCTCTCGGGTCGCCTGCTCAAACGCTTCCAGATGCACGTTGACGACAACCAGTGTATCGGTGCCGAGGGCTATCTCGGTAACCTGCGCAAGGCGATCCAGGTAGAACGCGTCGTTCCAAAACGGACGCGAGGTGCGCGCCAGTTCAATGCGCTCATGCGTCCCCATCGGATAGCGGCTGAGCACCGCCTGTCCCGAGCGCAGACGCCCGAAGTGGAATGCCGGATCGTTCGAGGGGAACGGCAGATACCGCACGTCCCAGTTCAAGGCCTGCGCCCCTGCGTGGTATCCGGCGCGCGTGCCCAGCGTGTCTAACTGATGCACATTGTACGAGCGCTCCGCTACAAAGTCGATCTCTTGCAGTCCAACAATATCGGGCGCCGTTTCGCGAAGCATCGTCAGCACGGCATCCATGTTCCGCTCAAAAAGCGCTGGGGGGCGCTCAACCGGCCGGTTGTTCGTCATGCCCGACAGATAGCCAATGTTGTAGGCCATGACCGAGAGGGTGTCGCGCAGGGGGATTGCTTCCTGCAGCGGTGCGTGTTCGTATGTCGTGACGGTAGCGCGCGCCTCGTCGGGCAACGTGCTTGATTGCGCCCAGAGGGCAAAGGCAACAGTGGCTACAACGACACACAGCACGAGGGCTGCGCTTCCATACAAAACGCGCTTGAGTATACGCATGCGTGATTGCTGATTATGAACCTGTTTCAATTTCCTAATCTGGCCCTCAGGAGTACGTCTTCCCTGCGATCAGGGCGCTACGAGCTCCCCTCCCCACGACGACTGCTCTCGCATGCTTGTCATGCAGAGGAGGTAGGCAAGCAGAGGAGGTGGGCAAGCAAGCGCCGTTTGGGTTGCCTGGTAACCTCTTCCACCCCACTTCTCCGTACGGGCACAACGTCCCATACAAGCGGCACCCTTTCGCATCCCTTATGACTCAGGCCTTCCTTATCCCCCAGGCCTTCAGGCACGCCTTGGCGCAGCCGGGCACCCCCCAATGGGTAAGTTAGGGGGATGCGCAGGCTGCTGCGGCAGCGTACGAATCGCACTTAGAGGCGTCCGGTGATACGAATGCCGAACGTGCGGGGCGCTCCCGGAATAAACGTAGGCACGCCAAACGCGCCGCCGGTGTTACCGGCATCGATCAGATACTCGGTATCGGTGGCGTTCTCCACGTATCCGGAAATAGAAAACTGCCCGCCCGCCAGATCGACTCCGGCCCGGATGTTGAGCAGCGCATACCCGTCTTGTTCAATGCCCGGTTCGTTATCCTCTTCGAAGAACACCTGCGACTTGTAGGTAACGGTCGGCCGCACAAACAAGCGTCCGATAGAAGGCACGGTACCGCTTAGCTCGCCGCCAAGCGAGAAAGTGTGTTCGGGGGTGAGCCGAAACCGATTGCCGGCCAGCTCCTGCTCGATGCCCTCGTTGTCGGTATCGTCGAAGGTCGCATTTACGTAGCCGTAGCTGCCAAAGACCGAGAGGCCCGAAGCGAGCGCCGCACGCACATCGGTCTCCACTCCGAAGGCGGTTGCATTGCCCGAGTCGCGGATTTCGCTTTCGAGTCCGTCTTCGGTGAGTTCGGTGACCGTTGTCTGAAAGTTAAAGTAGTCGTAGTAGAAGCCCGAGAGGCTGTACTGTAGGCGATCTTGCACCCCGCGCCCTTTCACCCCGGCATCGTAACTCCATACGATTTCGTTGTTTAAGACATTAGTGTCGGAGGCGCTAACCTGCACCACATTCGGACGGCGACCCCGGGCCACGCTGGCAAAAACATTTGCGGCCTCGGCCAGCTCGTAACGCGTAGCCAGGCGCCCGACCGCCGATGTAAACGTCTCGTTGCGAGACAGCCGTCCGTCGGTAGGCGCGAACAGATTGTTGGGGCCAGCGCCCAGTGCAAACCCGAGGGTGCCGGGGTCTTCGGTAGACGGGGGGACGTCGAGGCCGCCGGTTACATCTTCATACGTCCCACGCAGTCCGGCCGTTACCGACCAGGCTGGCGTAAGCGCTACGGTGCCATCCACAAAAAGCTCAACGGCCGTGAGCGATCCGAAGTTGGTGCTGACTTCCTCGTGGCTGGTCTTGAGCGGCTGGCCGGTTACCGGATTCGTGGATATGCTCTGGTTTGGCGTTCCATCCGGATTCACGAGCGGTACGACCGGGATGTCGAACGGGAGCGCATCATTCAGAATTGGTGACAGAAGCGCATAGAAGCTGCGTTCGTCGGTGCGAAAGGGAACGCGCTGAAAGCCATCTTCCCAGAACACGCTGGCCCCGGCAAATCCGCCAATGCGCTCGCCCGGGTCGAACGATACACGCAGCTCCTGACTGAACTGCTGGCCGTATGCCTCTTCGTCAAATTGCAGGGCAGGCGCCGCGGTGCCGTCGGCATCGAACCGCTCCAGCGAGTCGAACTCGCGATAGGCCGTAATGCTGTTGAGCGTCCAGTTAGAGGCGAGCCTATGATCGACCAGCAGCGTGGCTCCCCACACCGTGCGGTCTACAAAGAGATCAGCATCGCCCAGAACAGGATCTGTGCCCCCCATCGATGCAGCCGTGAATGGGTCGGTAGAGCCATCGATGGCAGGGAATGTACCACTTTTGAAGGACGTGCCCGGAGGCGTATCTTGTTGCACGTTTACGATCAGGTCGGCGAGCGTCCGATCCGTGGGCGTCCAGCGCAGAGCCAAGCGGCCTGCAATCGTTTCTTTGCCGTTCAGATCGTTGCCAATGCGATTGCTGATAGTGCCGTCGTGGGTAGAATAAATGCCAGCCACGCGCAGCGCAAACTGATCGTTCAGAGGCGTATTCACGTGGCCCGTCACATAGCGCTCGTTGAACGAGCCCGTGCCCAGCGTAAGGCGTCCGCTGCGCTCTTGGCGGGCCTTATTCTGAATGAGATGCACCGCCCCGATCTGCGCGCCACGTCCGAAAAGCGTACCCTGCGGCCCCTTGAGCACCTCTACGCGCTCCATATCAAACAGCTCAACGACCGACCCCCGCGACTTGCTGATCGACACGCCGTCTTAAAACACCGAAACACGGGGCTCAATGCGCGAATCGCCACTGTCGCTGGTAATACCACGGACTACGAAGCCTGGGTTGTTTGGGCTCTGCAGCTGAATTTCGAGTCCAGGCACATACGCCGAGAAGCTGTCGAACTCCTCGATTTCGAGATCAGCCAGGGTCTGGCCATCCACAACCGAGATGGCCGCCGGCACGTCTTCCACGGCCTGCAGGCGTTTCTGGGCCGAAACGATCACATCTTCCAGCGCGACCGTGCGCATCTCAAGAGCAAACGTGCGCGACGTGGTGGCGCCCGCCTCGATCGTCACCTCGTCTTCCAACGGCACGTATCCCACAAACCGAACGCGCACCTGATACATGCCTGCCGGAATGCCCGCAAGCCGGAATGCGCCTTGCGCGTCGGCAGCAGCTCCCAGGTCGGTGCCCGTTAGCTGCACGGTGGCTCCGGGCAACCGCTCGCCCTCCGTATCTTGAATAACCCCCTCAAGCACTCCGGTGCCAGACTGCGCACGAGCCGGCGCGGCATCCAGCAGCAGCCCCATGCAGAGGCTGAAAAGCACGACCAGAACTGCGCTGCGAACATGCGGGGTATCGTTAATAGGAATAGGGAATGCGTGGCCAGGTCGAACCATGAGGGTCAGATGCAATGCGTGAACGGGTTAAACACACTGCAGGATAGCGCTTCAACCGCGCAAACATATCATGGCTGTGTTAACGGCGTGCTATCGTTTCGTTATGCCTTGCGTCGTTATGCCTTGTGCGGAAAACTCGGCCCCTCTCCCCAGCCGCTGATCGCCTCTATGCCGGCTACCGCACAACCATGATCGACTGTGTTTGCTGGGCAGACTCGCCCCGAAGCCGAACGATGTACAGTCCGCTGGCTAACGCGGCGGCATGCAGTTGCACGCTGGTGGTTTGATGCGGCGCAACAACGCCCTGGTGCAGCGTTTGCACGCGCTGACCGAGCGTATTGTACAGATCAATGACGACCTCCTGTGCGGTGTCAACGGCGAAGCGAACCGTGGCACTCGTGCGTACCGGCGACGGATACACGGCCAGTTCGGCGGGCCGGTCGAGCTGCACGGCTACGCGCTGGGTTTCGGTAAGCGTGGCAGTGCCGTCGGTATCCACCTGGCGCAGCCGAAACTGGTGCGTGCCGGGAAGCAGCGGGTCGGTTTCGAAGCGATAGGTCGTTTCAGCGTCGGTCGTGCCCTGCCCGGCGACGAAGCCAAGCGGAGCGAAGTCCGCCGCGTCGGGCCCCTGGTGTTGCACCTCAAAGCCGGCATTGTCCGTTTCGGAGAGGGTCGTCCACTGCAGTGTGGCAGTGGAAGCCCTTGTCTGTACTGTAAAGTCAGTCAGTTCAACCGGAAGCGGATCGCCAAACTCGTCGGTGGGAGTGATGTGAATCTCGAAGCGTACATTAGCCTCCTCCCCCTCATGGAGCGGTTCGACATGCTGGTCGATCGTTGTAGCGGTATGTGGACCGTGCGCCATCGTGCTTGTGGTAGCCCGTGCGGTGCTCATGGTAGCGGGGTCGGCATCGAACGTGTACGCCCGGGCTTCACGCAGATTGATCTCGGCACCCGTCTCCAGATCGCGAAGATAGACCTGCCAACCGGTAGGCACGCCCTGCAGAGTGGGCCACCGCAGCGTCAGCTGGTCTATGTCATCGATGTTCTGCGCATCTACAACCACCGGTACCGATACCGGCGCATCCAGCGCAAACGGAAGGGAATACCGCGAAAGCCGGATGGGCTTGCTATTGCGCGTGCCGTATCCGGACAGGGTAACGTACGTGCCAGTCATGGGCGAGAGCTTCACAGCGCTGCGTACGTCGAACGCCATTGTAGCGTCGGGATGCAAGAACACCTCAAAGGCCTCGTCATGCGTCTGGATGGCCCCCGCACCATCATATCCCGAAAGCGTGAAGGCAATGCGTGCCTGCCGGGTATCGGGCGCAGCTGATTTGGGCGCGGTGGGCGCGAGGCGACGACCGTCTGCGTTGAAGGTCAGCGTAGCTGCGCTCCCGCTCACACGCGATACAAAGAATCCTTGCCAGGGCCCAATCAGACGCGCTTCTCCCGCGTTTTCCTGGCTGCGCTGAATATACGAGCCGGAGCCTCCATTTCGGCTTGGATCCCAAATCTGGGCCGTAGTTGAAAAGCTCTGATCAACCAGATTGATGGCATTCAGGTCAAAGGCATAAGGATACGGATTGCCCAGCAGATGCCACTCCACGTCGTTTCCTGCCGGGTCGCCGTCGCTATCGGTGGTGCCGCCATCTTCGACGTTAACCGTGACATCGTCTGCAGGCGACGGGCCCTGCCCGCTTAGCGTGAAGGGAAATGGACTGTACTGGTTGACCGGCGCAGAGGTATCCCACATGTACCAGATGAAGCCCTCCCCTGCCGGAAGCGGATCACTTCCAGACGACGCCGACGCCCAGCCGGTTTCCTCCCAGCGATAGACGTTGGCCTGCCCACCCAGCGGCAGATCAGGGACGCCCTGTACCATGTTTTGCACATCGAGATCGGCGACGGTGAAGTCGGTGACCGGCGGGGCGAGCATCCGCCAGCCCGAGTTGCCATCGATCGTGGCGGCAGGCTGAAGCTGCTGCTTCGGGCCGTTTTGTCCGGGCGCGCCCAGGTCGGTGCGGATACTGCGTCCGCGCGTGAACAGAAACCCTTTCTCGCGCCGCTCCGCCACCGCCCAGCGATCGGCGTTGTTGTTCTGTGCGGTGCCGGTGAACACATTTGATGCACCAGTTACCGGATCGAGTGTACCACTGCTGCGGGCGGTGCCGTATTCGACGGTTGTGACAGGGTCGCCGTTGTCGTCTTTCACGACAAGCGTGGCGCCGTCGTTGTCAAGCTCAATGTCCGCCTGCTGATCGCAACGCACCCCGCCGTTTTCGCTGATGGCGTCGTTGCGACACACGGTTAGGAAGCTGCGTGCTGGGAGCGTACCCGAAAGATCGGCATCGGTGGCCGCAGCGGTCTGCAGCGCCCAGTTGCTCAGGTCGATATCGCTATCGGTAGTGTTGTACAGCTCGATCCACTCGCCATTCGCATCGGACACGGCGGCTGGAGTAGCCAGAAACTCTGAGATAAGCACATCCGGGGCGCTCCCCCGGTCGAGGATCGTGACCGTGAGCGCCCCGCCGCTGGCCTGGGCGAAGCATTCGGCTGTAAAGCAGTTCTCCACATCCAGCGTAAATACGGCGTCGAGGGGACCGTCCTGGCTGGTATTTGCAGGAAAGGTGAAGTTGAGCACCGCTTCTGTGGTATCGGCAGGACTGCCTGCGGGAAACGTGACGGTTTCGCTGTCGAAGCCGTCGATGCTGGCACCGGTGGCTGAGCTACTGGCTTCGTCGAAGGTGACCGTCGTTTCGGTGAGGCGCCCCTCAAACGGGGTGAGCTGCAGCGTGGCTCCAAGCGTAGTGCTCTCCGTATCCCCTTGAACTACGGTGGCTTCGGAGGCAAAGAACTGCACCTCGGGCCAGGGAGCATCGCAGAATCCGTTCAGATCGTCGGGGCTGGTGGACGCATCAACCAGTGTGAGGAAGCGGGTGCTCGGGTCCTCAAAGCCGTTTCGCGTGCCTGCGGTGGTGCCAGGCTGCACACCAAGATACTGGTTGAACGTGCTTACGCCGTTGCCCTCCCAACCGGGATCGGGCTGTTCGCCGATGGTGCCCAACACGTCTTCGGTGCGCCCGCCCAGGACCAGCTCAACGACATCATCGCCATTAAACCAGGGCTCGCGCACAAAATAGCTGACCCCAGCACATGTATTATCGCGGAACGCCCTGAGTCCGCCGGTGTCGTCGTTGTCGCCGATGAGCAAGACGCCATTGGCCTGCAGCTCGCCGGTATGTATCGTGGGCTGTGTGGTGGGCGATGAACTGCCGTTAAAATATGTGTTTATCGCAAGCGGCTCCTCTGCGAAGTTGATCGTTTCGCCCGACACGTTCCACACTTGAATGCCTCGTGGGATGCCTCCGCCGCCCTCTGACGCGTACACGTATCGGCTGATGAGCACCCGCGGCGCATCCCCAATATTGAGCGTGTATGTGCGCTGCTGCCCGATGGACGTGCCCGCGGTGGCGTTTTGCAGCGTAAACAGCGCCGTGCGGGTCGCATCCCCCGAAAACGCATTCAGATCGACCGTGACCGTCTGCGTGTCGCCATCGCTGGCTGAAGCCGGAAACGTGACCGTTTGTGTGCCAACGTTGTTTACGTCGGCGGGATTCGCGGTGCTGCTGGCTTCCTGAAAGGCCACCTCTACGGTGCGCTCGGTGCCGTCGGGATTGCGAAGCTGCACATCGAACGCGGCGGTGCCGTCGGTCGACCACACGGCGGCCCCGGTGTCTACCAGTTCGACGACAGGCGGGTTAGGTGTAAGCGACAGGTTGTTGAGCGCAATTTCATCGCGCGAGCCGCTGCCCTCGGCATCGTCTGTCGTCCATCGGAGGAGCAGGTATTCGCCGTTTTGCAGATTGAGGTCGGTGAGCGCACCGGCGCGCGGCACCGTCTGCCAGTCTGGACTTGAATCGGCGTCTTGCGGCGTGGTGTAGTCGAGTGCTGGCACGTCGATGAAGCCGCCCTCGGTAAAGGTGTCTTCGTCGGTGACCTTGTAGGTGAGATTGAAACTGGTGGCTCGGTCCTGATCGTTGAACACTTCAATGTCGTACGCGACGGCCACATCGTCAATACGTGTGCCCGTATCGTTAAGGTAGCGCGCCACGAAGGCACCCGGGGTAAAGTCGGATCCGGTAGGTTGTGCGCCCCAGGCGAAGTCGTCTGCATCTACCTCGAAGGCATAGATGCCGCCGGTGGTAACGCCGCCGGTACTGGTGCCGCGCGCGAAGTCGCCGGTTGTTTGTGTATCGCCAAAAGCGAGGTCGCCGTCGCTGAGGCCCCGCACGATGAATGCCTGTGAGTCAAGCTGATCGGGATCGGCGGGGGAGGCGAATCCGGTTCCCCGAAAGGTGTTAAAGTCTTCGAAGAGCGTGTCGTTGGTATTTTCGATGACGATGGGCCCACCATCTGCCGTGCGAGGAGTCACCGAAATATCGTTGAACCCAAACTGCGGACGGGCATCGCTCCCGCTAACGTCATCAGTCACAAACGCCAGGGTGATGAACTCGCCTGTTGGAACGGCAGCCGGAAGCGTGGTGTCGAGCTGGTTGCGCGTCCACTCGGGGTTGGAGTCGGCGGGTTCGTCGATTTCAAAGACAAGCCCGCTCTCCTCAAAACTGCTCGCTTTGTCGTCATCGGTCTGGCAGGCGCTGCCGACCGCGTACTTGAGTTCGACCGACTGGCTGCGGTCTTCATCGTTGAGCACCCACAGGTCGTAGGCTACATCGAGCCCGCCGTTGATGCGCGTACCGGTTGTGTTTTCGTAGCACACGTACACCGTGCCGGGCGTAAAGTCACCGCTCGTTGGCTTTAGCCCCAGCGTGTAGGCACCATACCCATTGTCCAGGTTATCAGGTTTGCTCACGTCAAAGGCATAAATACCTCCTGAAAAGGCATCATTGGTTCGTGTCCCCTGCGCGAAAGCGCCACCTGTCTTCGTTCCCCCAAAGTTCAGGTTGTCACCGCCGGTGCCAAACACGGCAAACGCATTCGAGTTGAGCTGGCCCAGGTTGGGCGACGGGACAAATCCGCTGCCGCGAAAGCCCTGAAAGTTCAGCACAGCAGGGGCGTCGATTGCGGAAAGCGCCACGGGGCCCTCGGCAGGCAGCAGATCGCCGCGTACGGTGATGTTGTCGTAACGGTTGTTGCCGCTACCTGATGTGGCCCCGTCGAGCGTAATGCGAAAGACGACTTCCGGGTTGTCGTTTAGCGCTGCAATGCCCGAGAAGTCGAACGTCTCGACGGCCCCGCTTGTCGTGCTGTTGGGATCGAAGGTAAACTCCTGCGTGAAGTTGCTTCCGCCGTCGGTCGAGTAGCTAACCGTGTTGTTGTCGAATCCGGTGCCTGTACGTCGGGTCCAGAATGCAAGCTCGATATTTTCAGTACCTTCAGTAGAGACGGCAATGTCGAAGTGTTCGCCATTCTCGCTTTCACCAGCTACTGAAAAGCTCTCCCCAGCTGGGTCGCCGCCTTGGGCGTTGCCAGTATTTCCTTGGAAGTCGTTCAGATTGCCCCCATCAAACGAGTACGTGATCTGCGCATCCCCAAATGTGGCTTCGACCGGCGCGGGCCACGGGTTGCCGTTCTCAACAGGGTCGTTGAAGTTCCAGTAGCCGAGCAGGTCTTGTTGTGCTGCAGCTGGCTGCGCGGCAAGGAGCAGTCCGATGAGTACGAGCCCTGCAAAGTGGGCGGCGCGTTTCCATATTACACGCGATGTGAAACGGCACGATGAGGCATAGGAGTACCACAGAGGCATAAAAAGAAGGAGGCGATGGCTGGGTGGTATGGGTTACCCAACAGAATACGTTTTCTCTCCCTAAACTGACACCGGATGGCATTATCGTTCGTTTAAGGATGCGCTCCGGGCGGAGTCCTGTCGGAATGAATACCTTCGCCGTCGCGCTGCTATGCTGCCTGCGTGGCAGCGAAATCAGGTATGCGCTTTTAGCCAGGTCTGTATATCGCCAATGACCACGTCATGCTCGGGCTCGTTGAGGACTTCATGGCGCAGCCCTTCGTACCGCTTCATGGTTTTATCGGGAGCGCCGCTTTGCTCATGAAAGGATACGCTTCCAGCAGGATCTACGATGGGATCGGCGGTGCCCTGAACGAGCAGGTAGGGAAGGGTAATATCAGCGGCGTTCGCACGCACGCGCTGTCCGCCCCGCAGAATCTCGATGCCGGTACGGGCCGGCACCCGGCCCCGGTAGTTGAGCGGATCGGCTTCGGCATCGGCGATTACGCCTGCATCCCGAGATATGCCGTTTTCGACGGCGCCCACGGTAGGCAGCACCGGCAGGTAGCGACTTACGGCATCAGCAAGTGTCGAGAGCACACGCGGCACGTTGGCCTCAACCGAGAGCGCCGGGGCCGAAAGCACCAGTCCGTCGACGTGAAGTCCCGGGCGGAGCGCCGCAGCAAGCGCGACGAGTCCACCCATGCTGTGGGCCAGCACAAAAAACGGAGTGGGGGTGTGGGTACGCAGGTGGGCCACGAGGGCAGCGAGGTCGGCGCACAGGGTGTTGAGATTCCAGACGAGGGCGCGCCTGCCGGGCGAGCGTCCGAACCCGCGCTGGTCGTAGGCGACGACGGCAAACCCGGCCTGCTGCAGCGCTGTTGCCACGTGGCCATATCGTCCGCTATGCTCGGCATATCCATGCACGATCAGCACCGTGCCGACCGGCGACGTAGCGGGCAGCCAGTACTGTGTAAAGAGGGCAATGCCGCTCGGAAGGGCGGTGCGAGCAGTGTGGCTGGGTGGGGTGGCGGAGAAAAGCATGAAGGTGCAGGGGGATGCGAACGAATCGGATCGGACATGAGGGCCATGCGCCGGGCTATGAAGAGGTTCCGCTTCGACAGAAGCGAACGGAACAATAGTCGGCTGCCTGCGATTTTGTGCACTGTCGTACATCCATCGTAACAATCTGGGGCCTTGCTCCGCATGAACGTCCTTCGCCATCCCACCATTCGGTATGTCATGGTCAGTGTGCTGGCTGTGAGCTTGCTGCCGTGGGTGGGGAGCAGCTGGACGGATTCGCTCCTCGGCCCTGCGCCGGATGCGCGGGCGTCGTGGTTGCAGGGGCAGGTTGCAGAGTGGCCTTCAGACGCCGACCGCGAGGCCTTTAACAAGGCGCTTTCGGAGGCGGCATCGGGGCCGTTGCTTTCGGCGGAGCAGTTTACCGCGTCGGTGCTTCAGGCCTACGAGGCCCATGCGCCGAGCGGACACAGCGCCGCGCATCTGTTCGGATGGAGCGAAGGCGCCGATGTGAACACCCTGGCGCGCTGGCTGCATCAGCAGGCGTCGCAGTGGGACGCTACGGCGCCGACCCCGCGTCTCTTTTCGGCGGGCCTCTCGTCGGTAACGACATCTTCGCGTGGACAGGTTGGCAGTGCTGCGACGACGCCTCATGCAGCGCTGTCGCCGCTTTTCTCGGCTATCGACCGCACGCATACGCATCTCGAAGAAGCGCGGTGGCTGGTCCGCCGCCTGGTCTACGCAACGCCACGGGCTCCGTAACGCGCGCTGCCGTGTCTGTACCGGCGCGGGTTGCCCATGGAGCGCTTTCCATCCTGTACGCGGCATGTTCTATGTCGAAGCAGCGAACGGTGCGCATCCCCCTGGCCCTATGTGCCCTATGTGCTGTGCGCTTGTACCGTGTCATTGCACCGTACCGGCTGTGCCTTGAGCCCGCGCTCGCCCTGTCTTTGGGCTTTCTGCCACGTAGCAGCAGCGGTTGCTCTACGAACGTGGCTTGGCCGCGGGTTGCCCCTCGGTTGACGCACGGGCGACGCACGGTTGTTGTACCCCCTTACCACCACTTGCTGTACGTTCCTACTGACCTACTATGAAAGACAACGGACTTAAAATTGCACTCACGATTTTCTTCGTGGGGCTCTGTGCGTACTACTTATTTCCGACGGCTCAGAATATCATGCTCAACCAGCGGTTGAGCGAGATGACGGAGCAGGAGCGGATTGAGTACGAGCAGGAAAACTTTACGCGCATTCAGGAAATCCGGCAAGGCTCGCTCGGACTGGGGCTTGACCTGCTGGGTGGCATGCACGTAACGCTCGAAATCCGCGTGGCCGACCTCATTGGCCAGCTTGCCATCAACAAAGACGAGACGTTTGAAGAGGTGCTGCAGGCGGCGTCGCGCCGTGCGCTTGAGCAAGACCTCTCTGTAATCGACGTGTTCATCGAAGAGTTTCAGGAGCGCGATCCGAATGTGCGGCTGTCGCGCTACTTCCGCAATGAGGAGGCCGGCGTGACGCGTCGCTCCGAGAACAGCGAGGTGATTGCGTACCTGCGAGATCAGTCGGAGGAAGCGGTTGAGCGGGCTATTGAAATTGTTCGTAACCGGGTTGACCGGTACGGCGTAACCGAGCCGTCTATTCAGCGGCAGGGCGACCGCCGCATTATTGTGGAGCTGCCCGGCGTAGACGACCCGGAGCGCGTGCGCGATCTGCTGCGCGGTACGGCCCGTCTGGAGTTTCGGCTGATGGCCAATCCGCAGCGCCTCACCGAGTCGGTGCAAGACATTATCGACTACTTTGAAGCGCAGGCTCAAGACGTTGAGGTCGACGAGCTTGACGAAGGGGAGACGCCCGATGTAGAAGAAGGCGAGCTTCAAGACGATCCGATCGCCGAGCGCGATCCGGTAACCGACGAAGAGGCCCGCGAAGAAGCCACCGACCCGACCGCCGATCCGCTGGCGCAAGACGATCCGCTGGCCCAGGAAGACATGGTAGATGAGTCCGAAAACCCCTTCTTGGCCCTGATGCAGCCGCTGCCGTATCAGCAGCAGCGCCCCGTCTTTGCGCATGTGCTTCTGCCCG
The DNA here is from genome assembly GCF_040409695.1 of Longimonas sp. GTDB lineage: Bacteria > Bacteroidota > Rhodothermia > Rhodothermales > Salinibacteraceae > Longimonas. The sequence continues at coordinate 14,914 of NZ_JARWGJ010000141.1, read as the reverse complement.
ACACCTCGCGTGCTATGAACCTGATGCGCCAGGAGGAGGTGCAGCGCCTCTTGCCAAGCGACGTGGAGCTGATGTTTGGGGCCAACCCCATCGGCCAGACGCAAGAGGGCGTGGACGTGTACGAGCTAATTGCCGTACGCTCGCAGGTGGAGCTGGCCGGCGATGCCATCACCGACGCTTCGGTGGAGTTCGACCAGTTCACCAACGAGCCGAAAGTGCTCATGGTCATGGACTCCGACGGCTCGCGCACCTGGGCACGACTTACCGGAGCCAATGTTGGCGAACCGGTGGCGGTGGCCCTCGATGGCGTCATCTATTCGTATCCCACCGTGCAGCAACGCATTCTGGGCGGGCGCTCCGAAATATCGGGGCTCGACTCGCGTCAGGAGGCGCAAGACATCGTCACGATTCTGCAGTCGGGGGCCTTGCCTGCCCCGCTCGATATTGTGGGCGATCGCACCGTGGGCCCCAGCCTCGGTGAGGCCTCAATTCGCGCCGGGTTTATCTCGGTTATCTCGGGGCTCGTGCTGGTGGTCCTCTTCATGGTGATGTACTACCGTACGGCGGGCATTGTCGCCAATGTGGCGCTTCTGCTGAACATCGTTCTGATTCTGGGCATCTTGGCCGGATTCGGGGCAACCCTCACCCTGCCGGGCATTGCCGGTATTGTGCTTACTATCGGTATGGCGGTGGATGCGAACGTGCTTATCTTCGACCGCATACGGGAGGAGGCGAACACCGGGAAGACCCTGAAAGCATCGATCGATGCGGGGTACGACCGGGCCTTGAGCGCAATCCTTGATGCCAACATCACGACGTTCTTTGTAGGCGCCATTCTCTACTCGTTCGGCGTAGGGCCCATTCAGGGCTTTGCCGTGACGCTCATGGCGGGTATTCTGTCGTCTCTCTTCACCGCGATTATCGTAACGCGGATCATCTTCGACTACATGGTCAACGAGCGCAAAATGCGCGTCTCTTACGGGTGATGCGCTGTGCGGCAAGGCCGCACGCCGGGGCCTGTGTGCCCCGGTGCTGAGGCGCCTGCCCCGACCATGCCCCCGACCGTTCGATCCGCTTACGACTTAACTTTTTCTGACTATGCGTTTACTTGAAAACCCCAGTTTTTCGTTCATCCCGACCCGCAAGATCGGGTACATGATTTCCGGGACGCTCATTCTGCTGAGCATCCTCTCGTTTGCCACGCGGGGCCTGGAGCAGGGCATTGACTTTTTGGGCGGCACCGAGATTGTCGTCGAAAACGTGGGCACCCTCGACGCGCTCGAAGTGCGCGCCTCAATGGCCGAAGTGCTTGACGGCGAGCCCGAAGTAAAAACCTTCGGCACCACGGGCCTGCTCATCCGAACCGCGTCAGAGCGTGAGGTGAGCGACATTCAGCGCGACGTTCTTGCGCAGTTCCAGGCCAGCTTTCCCGACGTGTCGCCCGAGGTCGTACAGACCAACGTGGTAGGCCCCCGGTTTGCAGCCGACCTGCAGCGCGGCGCCATCTACTCGGTGCTCGGGGCGCTGTTTGTCATCTTCGTGTACATCATGCTGCGCTTTGAGTGGCGATACGGGCTCGGCGCACTGGCTGCCATTACGCACGATGTGATCATTGTGCTGGGCATCTTCTCGCTGTTCCAGGACGTGCTCCCCTTCTCTCTGCAGATCGACCAGGCGATTATCGCTGCTTTCCTGACCATTGTGGGGTACTCGCTGAACGATACCGTGGTGGTCTTCGACCGCACCCGCGAATACCTCAATCTGTTTAAGACCGACCCTTACGAGGAGGTCGTTAACCGCTCGATGAACAGCACGCTGAGCCGTACGGTTGTTACCTCGGTAACGACGCTGATCGTGACCAGCATCCTGCTTTTCTTTGGAGGCGATGTGCTGCGCGGCTTCTCGTTTGCCCTCGTACTGGGCGTGATCATCGGAACGTACTCGTCGGTCTACGTGGCTTCGCCCATCGTAGTAGATATTCGCCTCTGGCTCGAAGGCTCGGAGAAGGAAGAATCCAACAAGTACAAGCGCAAGGAGCGTACACGCATATAATCACGTATGTAGCATGTATGCAGTGGGTGCTCTAACAGCCCGGCGAAACCAGCCCTTACGCGGCTTAGGTCGGTTCACGATCTGCGCCGCGTAGGGTGAACCGCACCTGTTTCTACTCGTTACGAAGCCGGAGCGCATCTGGCTAAGATCTCGATAAGAGGCCGACGAGATGCCTCCGGCTCGCGCGGGCAGATGCTCGCCGGCGCTCACGCAACCCAGCAACCAGAAGGATACGCCGCACCGTGCGCATTTCGCCTTCTGACCATCATCACTTTTCTTCATAGCTGTTCACGACACGCATGCCAGTTTCTATTGTAATCGGAAGCCAGTGGGGCGACGAGGGCAAAGGGAAAATCGTTGACCTGCTTAGCCAGGATACGGCTGACATTGTGGCCCGCTATCAGGGCGGCGCCAATGCCGGACACACCATCTGCTGGGATGACCAGGAGTTCGTGCTTCACCTCATTCCAAGTGGAATCTTTCATGACGGCGTGGACTGCGTCATTGGCAACGGCGTAGTGCTCGACCCGAAGGCTGTGCTTGAAGAGATTCAGCAGATTGAGGCGCTGGGCTACCCGGTTGAAGGGCGTCTGCACATCTCGCACAACGCCCACGTCATCATGCCTCATCACAAGGCTATCGAGGCGGCGCAAGAGGCCGGGCGCAAGTCGGATACGGACGATGACGCCATTGGCACAACCGGTCGCGGTATCGGGCCCGCATATGCAGACAAGTTTGCACGTACCGGCATCCGTGTCGTTGACCTGCTCGATCGCGACGTGCTGCGCACCAAGCTGACACGCGCCATTGAGGCCAAAAACGAGATGCTTAGCCGGGTGTATGGTGCAAATGAGCTCGACGTTGATGCCATCGTAGATGAATACGTGGAGCTCGACCAGCAGCTCGACCCATACGTCACCGATACCGCACAGCTGCTCGGCCGTGCGCTTGACGATGGCAAGCGGGTGCTTGCTGAAGGGGCTCAGGGCTCGCTGCTCGACATTGACTTTGGCAGCTACCCGTTTGTCACCTCCAGTCATCCAACAGCAGGCGGCTGCTCTACGGGCCTCGGTGTTTCGCCTGTGGAGGTCGACCGCATTATTGGCATTGCGAAGGCGTACTGCACGCGCGTCGGCAACGGGCCGTTTGTTACCGAACTGAGCAACGCCATGGGCGAACACCTGCGCAAAGTAGGCGCTGAGTTTGGCGCAACCACCGGCCGCCCCCGCCGATGTGGGTGGCTCGACCTGGTTGCCCTGCGCTACACGACCATGATCAACGGGTTCACCGAGCTCGTCATTACGAAGCTCGATGTGCTGTCGGGGCTCGACGAGATCAAGGTCTGCGTGGCCTACCAGTATGACGGCAAGGAAACCCAGCGCTTTCCGAGTGAGGCACATACGCTGGAGCGCGTCACACCCGTCTACGAAACCCTACCCGGGTGGGATGCGGATATTAGCACCGCGCGTAGCTGGGACGACCTGCCTGGTGCGGCACAAGACTACCTGCACTTTGTAGAGAAGCACTCGCGCGCGCCCATCGGCTCAATCTCGATTGGTCCGCGTCGCGATCAGATTATCACAGATATGCACGAGGCGCCCGTTGCTTAAGCGGCCCTAAATGGTCGCTTTTGTCTTCGCAGGCCTCTGCCGGGCTCATGCGCTTCGCATCCCTCTTGCACTGACCCCTTGCACTGACTACCGCGACGCTGTGCATGCCTACCGCTGGTCCGTTCGGCTCAAGCTCGGACTCATTGTCTTTGCGATGGTCATTGCGCTGGCCTCGCTCTGGTACACGCACGAATTGGTTGACCGGCTTCGCGACCGCGAGCAGTCGATGATTCAGCTCTGGGCGGATGCACAGGCGCAGGTCGCCCGCGCGCAAGACCGCGCGACCAACCCGCACCGCACCGAATGGGATGCCTTTGAACGCATTCTTGAGGGCGGCGTGCAGGTCGATACCGTTACCGAAACCAACCCAGCGCGCCTGCGACAAGCCCTGTCGTGGGCGCGTTCTATGCCTCCGACCGGTGAGCTTGACTTTATCCTGAATGAGATTCTGGAGCCGAACCCGTTTGCCATTCCGGCAATCATTACCGACTCCACGCAGACTGAACCCCTCTTCTGGCGCAATGTCTCTGTTGCAGACGACCTGTCGGCACTCAGTCCCAGCGACTCGGCGCAAGCCCGAAACCAGCTTGGCGATCATCTCGACGAGATGAAGCAGGCGTTTGCTCCTATCCCGATCCGGTTTCGCTACACCAATCCTGATACCAACAGCACGGAGGAGCTTACGCAGTACGTGTTCTACAACGAGTCGGGGCTTGTGCGTGAACTGCGTATCTTTCCGTACGTGCAGCTCGGTTTTGTCGGGCTCTTTATTCTCGTTGGGTATCTCGGCTTCTCGTATGTGCGGCGCAGCGAGCAGAGCAACCTCTGGGTGGGCATGGCGCGCGAGGCGGCCCACCAGTTAGGCACCCCTATATCCAGCCTCATGGGGTGGACCCAGCTGCTGAAGAGCGACTCGCTGTCGGAGGCGAACCGTGATGAGGCTATTTCGGAGATCGAGAACGATATTGAGCGGCTGCAGCGCGTTGCCAATCGGTTTTCAGACATCGGGTCTATGCCGAAGTTGAAGCCGATGAACGTGTCGACTGTAATTCATACGACGGCTGGCTATATCCGGCGGCGCATCCCGAAACACAGCCAGTCGATTACGCTATCGGTGGAGGCTCCCGATGCCCTGTACGCTCGCATTAACGAAGAGCTCTTTGCGTGGGTACTGGAAAACCTGCTCAAGAATGCGTTGGATGCGATCGACGGTGACGGAGCCATCAAGGTGGTTGCAACTGTAACGGACAGCGTGGTGCAGATTGATGTCGAAGACACCGGGTCGGGTATTGAACGCCGGGCCCGCACAAACATCTTCCGACCGGGCTTCAGCACCAAAGAGCGCGGGTGGGGGCTCGGGCTCAGCCTGGCGCAGCGCGTTATCGAGAACTACCACGGGGGTACGCTTCAGCTGGCCTCCTCGACCGTCGGCGAAGGCTCAACGTTCCGCATCCAGCTGCCGACAGCTGCCGCCCCATCCGACCCTGCTACCGGCGAAGCGTAGCAGACCGTACTGATCCAACGACGCTGGTTTCGCGTCGCGCTACCGATACGGCGGCTCTCTTCGCTAAAAGCCCCGCTACTCGCGCTCCGGTTCAACGCGTTCAGGGCGGGCGTCGCGTGCTGCCGAGGCAAACACAGCAAGGTAGACGCGGTCGCGCACGCGCCAGACCAAGATCGGCCGTCCCTGCACCGACTGCTCAACAAAGGTATCTTCAGAGTCGAGCGTCTGGCGGATGGGGCGCGGCAAGACCGCTTGCTCTTCGAGCTGGTCGAGCTGCGCATAGGAGTAAGCAAAAACACGAATCGAGGCCTGCGCATCGATGTCGCGATACTGCAAGACCGGTACGGGCTCCGGATTTAGAGGCAGGGCTGCCAGCCCCGTAAGTTGTGCTCGCTCGATGCGTGGCACGCGCAACGTGCTTCCCGTTTCAGCCTCCCAAACCGCCTGCAGGCTGTCTGCATTGTCTGACTGAATGATTGAGGTTAGCACGTCAGCATGTTGCACTGAAAACTCGATGAGGCTCGGCTGGTCATCGTCGGCGTCAGCGCTGGCCGTCCATACCGACCGTACCCCCCAGGCCAAAACCACCAATGCCAGCAGGCCTGCGATAACAGCCGATGTTTTGAGCCATTGACTACGCCGGCGCTCTGTGCGTTGCGACCGGGTCTGGGCGGATGCCGTCCGCTCTGCCTTCAACGCGCGCGCCACCTGGCTGCGCAGTTCGGCAGGCGGGGTGCCATGGGTCTTATTCAGAAAGGTGCGGAGGCTCGCGTTTAACTCCTCATCTGGGAAGGCCGTGTCTACCAGCATGCGTTGCCCTCCACTCATCATGTCGCGCAGCGTTGCGCGAAGCGATGCCCGAGCGGCCGCGATTGCCTGCTCCACCTCATCGGCCGGTTGCTCAATGAGCTGTCCTACAGCAGCAGGCGACAGGTCGAGCACGAACCGTGCCGTTAGCAGCGTACGCGTGTGTGGTGAGCAGGCGGCCCATGCCGAAGGCAAGGTTTTCTGTACGATTGTCTCCGCTGCCTCGCGGCGCATATCGTAGCCATCTGTGCCGTCTTCAGCCATGTGTTCGGTGTACACCTGAAGAGCAAGCTCCAACAGCCAGAGTAGCCGATCGTCGGGGCGCTTACGGGGCGGTACATCGGCTGCGCGCTCAAACACCTGGTACGTGAGCGCAGGCGCCTGATGCGAGCCGACCAGCGCAGCCATCAGCGTGTACACGACATCAACATGCTGAGTAAGGGGCGGCGTAGACATACGAGGCAAGAAGTAAAGGCAAGGGAATAAGGCCAGAAACGGCGCGTGCCCCCCGCTCACAGGCAGGTCGTGGCACGTGGCATCTTTGGCATTTTTACATCAGACACGTTCTACATCAGACACGTCAGGCAGCGTGGTGGGCCACGTTGGGCGTGTTTGTATCTAACGACGGCGGAAGCAGCTTGACGGCGTCGCTCTTTCGGATGTTTAACAGCTGCGCGGCATGGCCCCCGTTCACGGCAACCTCTAAAAACCCACTGCTGCCAAAAAGTACGACCGGATCGCCCTCTGCTACCGAAGCATACGTGGGGTGAATGGCATCAAGTATGGTAGAGCCCACGTAGCACTTGAGCGGCACGGGCGCGGGCGGGGTGGGAGCATGCAGCGGCTCACTGTCGAGATCAGGAAAAGCTTCCGTTACGGTACCTGGTTCGATATTGGTGATGCAGTTGCCAAACCGGTCGATATGCACGACCCATCCCTCAATGGTATGCTGCACTACCATAGGAAGAGCCCACCGTAGTGAAGAAAGGCTGTCTACGGGCGTGCCGATCTCGTGCAGCGACGCTCCTGCTTCCAGATGAGCCGCAGCCGGCGCGAAGATGTCGCGTCCATGAAACGTGGCACTGGGCGTGTCGGTGCGCCAGAACGCCGGGTTGTCGAGCTCGACGATTGCATCTGGGGGCTCCTGGTTGAGGAGAAGCGAGAACACGCCGTTGTCGGGTCCAACAAACCACTGATTCGCATGCCGCAGGGCGATCGCACGCCGCTCCGAACCTACACCCGGATCTACAACCACCAGGTGCACCGTGCCATCGGGGAAGTGCGGCACGGCGCTCTGCAGCACAAAAGCCGCCTCCATGACGTCTTGTGGACTGATGCCGTGCGTGATGTCTACCAGGCGCGCCTCTGGAGCAATGCCAAACATCACGCCTTTCATGGCGGATACGTAGGCGTCTTTTGTTCCAAAGTCGGTTGTGAGTGTGATCATAAGGGGGCGTATACGATGAGAACGTTATCGCGTCGAAACGCAGAGCTAAGGTACGAATCAGTAAACTGCTGTGCTGCTTCTTGCATGCGCCGCAGAAGGTTCGGTTCACTGTTCCCCCTATTGTCCCTCCATGTCTCCGCCAGGCCTGCTCTGCAGCGGGTGTAGTACAGTACGCCTTAGCACGCCCTTGCAGCCCTGTGAGAGTGCTGTGACGGCGCTGTGGCACAGACTTGCTGGAACCATACGCGGTGCTGATGGAATATGTAGAGCGCACTGCCTTTCTTTCATCATGTGGTTTTACATCGGGCTTATGCCGTCGCTTAGTTCTCCTCGTCCGGATGCGTCTCCAGATACGTCACGTGATGTAGATCCAGCATGCGCTTATGAAGACACGGTGGCGTCGTTTGTAGCGCTCTGGGGCGAGATGGCCTCGCAGTGGGGCATCAACCGCACCATGGCGCAGATCCATGCGCGTCTGTTCTGTGCGGATGCACCTATGAATACCGATGAGATTATGGAGGCGCTCGACATCAGTCGAGGCAATGCCAACATGAACTTGCGCTCGCTTACCGACTGGCAACTGGTCTTCAAGAAGCGCCTGCCCGACTCTCGCAAGGATTACTATCAGGCCGACACTAATGTGTGGCGCATCACGGCCCGTATCATTGAAGAGCGGCAGCGCCGCGAGCTGCAGCCGATACAGTCGAAGCTTGAACGCTTTCGCAACGGCCTGCCCGAACCAGCGTCGGCTGCTGCCTCGTCGCAGACCGATATGCTTAACGAGCGCCTGGCCGCGCTGATCGAACTGCTGGACGCCTTTGAGTCGGTGTCTGACGTACTGCTTCCGCTCGTCCAACAGAATGATCTGGACACGTTGACCCGCCTGGTGCAGATGGCGCGCCTGTTTGCGGATGCACCGGCCGGCTCCCCGGCGCCCAGTCATCACGATCAGCAGCATTCGTCTTCGGATGCGCCATCGTAACGCGATGCCCGTCGCCTCTTGCGTTCTGCACGTCTTTCGTATCTTACGTGTCTTTCGTGTCTTACACCATTTACCTGCTCAGCTATGACCAAACGCCACACCGATCTGGGGGCCCGCGGCGAAGCCCTTGCAGCCTCGTATCTTGAAGACAAAGGCTACCACGTTATCGAGCGCAACTACCGCTTTGAGCGCGCCGAGGTCGACCTGATCTGCTACGACCCGACCGCCGTGCCTACCGGCGACCTCGTGTTCGTTGAGGTGAAAACGCGATCTGGGCTTGGGTACGGAGCGCCCGAAGAAGCCGTCACCGATTCAAAAAAGAAACAACTTGTAAAGGTATCGGAAGCGTACCTGTACCAGAACAACATGGAGCGCTCCAGCTCGCGCTTCGACGTCATTGCTATTGTGCTGCGCCAGGGCGACGAGCCAGAAATTGAACATATTCAGCATGCGTTCTGGGCATAGCACGAAGCGAAGGCGAAACCGCAGAGGTCTCCGCTCAGCCGCGAAAAGCAAGCAGCCGCAGTCCGTTCAGGCTCACGAGCACGGTAGACCCTTCATGCCCGATGACAGCCAGTGGGAGCGGAAGCCCGGTCCAGAAAATAGCGGCAACCATAATGGCAATAGCTCCAAACGCGATGCCGAAGTTGATGCGTAGCGTACGTCTGGCCCTCTGGCTCATGCGTATTGCGTAGGGGATCTTGCTGAGATCATCGGCCATGAGGGCGACGTCCGCCGTTTCAAGCGCGACGTCTGTACCCGCGCCTCCCATTGCAATCCCGATGCGGGCTGTAGCCAGCGCCGGGGCATCGTTCACCCCATCGCCCACCATAATGACTCCGCCATATTCAGCTTCTAACGCATTGAGGCGTTCCACTTTTTCTTCTGGAAGCAGCTCGGCATAGTAGGCGTCTACGCCTGCTTTTTCTGCGATGGTGCGCGCTACTGCCTCGTTGTCACCTGTCAGCATCACAATATGCTCTACGCCAAGTGCACGCAGGGTCCGGACAACATCGGCTGCCCCCTCACGGAGCTGGTCGGCAAAGCTCATCCATCCCAACACGTGCATTTTCTCTTCATCAGATTCACGTACGACGAGCACAGCGGTCTTTCCCTCGCTTTGCAGAGCTTGTACGGCTTCCTGTGCGGCCTCGAATCCCTCAATAGAAGCCGCACTGAACCGGTCCATTGCATAGTAGCGCAGATTACCAATGTGAACCGTAGCGCCATCTACCGTGGCCCGCACGCCCTTCCCCACCTCCGAGTCGAACATGCTGGCGTCGGGAATGGTGAGCGCCTGCGCTCTTGCAGCCTCGACGGTCGCCTCAGCCAGATGATGTTCGGAGCGCTGCTGCACCGCTGCCGCCAGGCGAAGCACGTCATTGTCAGATACCAACGTGTCGTTTATGGCAGCCCCTTCACGAGCAGCATAGCTTTCGAGAACCGTATCCCCGGTGGTGAGCGTCCCCGTTTTGTCGAACGCGACCGCGTTGATGTCGGCGGTGGCCTCTACGTAAGCCCCGCCTTTGTACAAGATTCCGTTCCGTGCTGCCCCAGCGATCGCCGAGAGCACCGCTGCCGGTGTCGAGATGATAAGCGCACAGGGTGATGCGGCGACCATCAGCGTCATAGCGCGGTAGAAAGCGTCGTGAAACGCCTCGTTCCAGCCCCAGACGGGTACGGTAATAAATAGACCGGTAAGGACCAGCACTCCGATTGCATATGGCTGCTCGATGCGCTCTAAGAGCTGCTGCGTAGGCGCCTGCCGGCTCTGCGCCTCCTCGACCATATCGATGAGCCGAGCAATGGTCGACTCGTGCACCGCCCGCGTCACCTGAATGTCGAGGCTCCCCGAAGCGTTGGTGGTACCCGCGTACACCTCGTCGCCCTCCGATTTATCAACGGGAACCGACTCGCCCGTGACCGAGGACTCGTCGACCGTGCTCTCTCCGTCAACCACGGTGCCGTCGAGCGGGATTGCGTCGCCGGGACGCACGCGTACGGTAGTCCCTACGTCGATGTCGGCAAGCGGCTGTGTTTCGGTCGATCCGTCGCTGCGCACTACCTCGGCCTCGTCGGGACGCAGCGCCATCAGTTCGTGGATAGCGCGGCGCGAGCGTCCCATTGCGTAGTCTTGAAGCACCTCCGAGAGCGAGAACAGAAAGAGCAGCATAGCCCCCTCAAACGGAGCGTTGATGACCAGCGCGCCCAGCGCAGCCAGCATCATCAGAATGTCGATATCGACCGTTCCCTTCCGGAGCGACTGTATGCTTGCCTTGGCTCCTTCCCACCCCCCGAACACATAAGCCGCCGCAAACGCAACCCACATAGGTCCTGCAGGACCGTCAAGCCAGTCAAGCAGTCCGCCTGCAACCATGCCGACAAAGGTGATGGCCACAAATACGGCTTCGCGCGTGATGGACACGGATACTGATCTTGACTCCTGCGAGTCCGACCCGGCAACTACTTCTGCCTCGGTCTCAGGGGATGTGAAAACTGACAATACGGATAGAGGAATGAGTACAGTATCTGGAAGACGCTACATGTACGAACAAAGGCCAGATGCTGTTCAAGAAGCCTCTTCCTTTACCGGGCCTCGACGGGATTAGAGAATGGGCGAATAGATGAATGATAGATGAATGAGAGAACGGCCGTTGTACGCGCCCAGCCGTCTGCACATCCATATGCTAACGGATATGCTAACGGCGCATGCAGAATTGGTGTCACTCGGCCTCCACCTGAACGTCGCGCTGGTCCGTTACGTCACGCTGCACAGCCACGTAGTAGGTCTTCCCGCCTTTCTGCATAATGGGGGCTACTTTCCATTCAATCACAAATGGAGAGCCATCTTTACGATAGTTGATCGTCTCTCCGTGAAAGGTCTCGCCTTTGTGAATCTTGCGGTCGAGTCGCTCAAGAACCTCCGGATCTGTCTTGGGCCCTTGTAGCATCCCCGGCGTTTTACCCATAACATCGCGTGCTGCGTAGCCGGTCATCTCAGTGAATGCATCGTTGACATAGACGATTTCTGAGGGCTCTCCTTCGTGTTCAGCACGGGTTACGGTAATCGCGTTGAACGACAGAGCCGCCGCTTTCTTGAACAGTTCGGAGCCAAGCTGGCCTGAAAGTTCAGCTGATTTAGACATAAGGTACGTCACATAGCTGTGCGAGAGATAGCGCACTGGTAAACGTCACGACTGCACTTCCTTGCAGTTGCGTTTCCCGGCTGCCGAAGCGCAACATCCACGCAACAATCCGAGACCCATACCGCAATACACCCATACCGCAATACAACAGCCACGCAGTTCTCGCACCTGCTTTGTAGATGTTTGTAGATGCGATGACCGTTTCCCTACCTCGATCGTACTCAGACTGCAGCTTGATCTACGTAACGTGCCCTCAACTTCGATTTGGCGTTCTGTGCCGGTGGCAGAACACCAAGTAGCTTTAGGCCCCACCGCACCGGGGTGGGGGTCTCCGTATGCGTCGTGCCGCTCATACTCGCTAACACAGCGCTGTGCAAGAGCTTCTCTGGGAGCCCCTCATCGTTCAGTTCGCCATCGCGCGCCAGTCCATATAGGATGCGTAGCATGTGCTCAAATCCGCGGTGGCCCGGTCTCATCTCAACCCGAAACCGAACAGAAGCATCGGTGGTGTTCTCAAAACGGTGCGGAACGCCACGTCCTACGCTGGTTCGATCGCCTCGACGCAGCGTGCGGGTTCTGCCGTCGACATGTACCGCAAGCGCTCCTTCCATCACTTCAAAGTGCTCGGTGAACCCGTCGTGGTAGTGCTCTGCGTTGCCCCCGCCCGGCACCAGTTCAATTTCGAGGACGGTGAGCGCACCGTCGGACTCATCCGCGGTAGTTATAAACGTGACCGTGTCGCCTTGAACGGGGTTGTGAATGGTGTCCATACTGAGTAAAGCACCTGTCTGATGAGGGTGAAGACTTCTTTAAGGTGTAGATTGCCCACCAGACATGCAAGCACAAAACAAAACAGAGACACGCTGCAGGTAGCTGCAGGATGTCACAGATCAATGTTTGGGCTGTGCGAGGCCAACGCTCCGGCTATATTGCCGGGGAAGATCCCGGCGCTGGGGCGCCTTGGCCGGGATGACTATGCGTGTTAGCAATTCATGCTCTACCCTGAGATTCAGGTGTGACACAGCAGAAGTGTCTTCACACGTCTGTTTTGGGCATGCACTGCTCCGTTCATGCATTGTCATCTTGAGCGGAGCGAACGAGTACTCTTGGGTGCGATCTCATGCCGTTGATTGGGCGCCTGCATCCGGTCTGATAGCATGAGATTGCTTCGCTGCGCTCGCAATGACAAGGTTGTGCGTTATTCTCGGTACGTTAGAGAATACATGTGTTACCCGAAGATAGACCTGTGACAGAGCAGTAGCTGCTTTCCTGCATTCAAATTGCATCCAATCTGTGGATGGGCTATGTTTAATGAAGGCGTACCGCTACATTCTCCTCCAATCGTTCTGCCCGACCTTCCCGGATCGTCATGTCCTTTCGCTACGCGTTCAGGTGCGTTTTCGGACTTGTGGGACTGCTGCTGATGAGCGGTGCCATCGGCATTCCGGCCGTCGGCCAATCTGTCGCTGTTCAGTCTGTCGCCGATCGAGCTGTCGCTGTTCAGCCCGTGCACCACACGCCAGTTGGTGAGCCGCCAGTTGATGCGCTTCTTGTGGGAGCTCCGTCTGAGGAGCTCATGTCCGAGTCTGTGCTGCCCCCATCTGGCCGGACTTATGAACCCATCTCGCCCCCCTGGCGCAGCCGGCTTCAGCCCTCCCATGCGCTGGGACGCGCTTACCTGGCTACGTTTATTCCGATCGGACTGGGCTCGTTGGCGTATACGATCGATGAATCTACAGGGCAAGGCTCCTTGTTTGGATCGCCGCTCTCTATCGTAGGCACCTGCCTCTCCGCACTCGGCATCGCCATAGGTCCCTCGATGGGGCTGTGGTGTACAGGTAGGTCTCAGCCTGCCTGGGGTAGCTTCGGGGTGCGTACAGCGGGCCTCGGAGCGTTTGGCATCGGCTTGTGGCGTGCCTCCGAGACGCTCGATCGTACGGAGGACGGCTTTGCATTCATAGTAGCTGCACCGCTTACTCTGCTTGTGTATACGCTGCCGGGCATCCTCATTACCAGTGCGGGCGCCGGATGGGCCTTCCGCGCAACGCCCGATCGCTTCTGTGACGGCTCAAGCGGAGCCCGCGCTCACCTGACTCCGCATGTCGACGCGAACGGAGGACACGGGCTCTCGTTGACGGTGAGCTGGTAGCGCGCGATATTCTGCCGAATAGGGTCGTTACGATCCGCTCGCACGACCGGCGCCGCATGGCCGCGTATTGCCCGTGTGGCCGCGAAGACCGTCCGAGGGATTGCCGCTCGTGCGCATCCCCCTGATTTCTGCATTGCTGGACCTCTCAACCTGCATAGCCTGGCTCTTACTGTCTATGAAGATTGCATTTCAAGGCGTTGCCGGGGCATACAGCGAGGCTGCTGTTGCCGCGCTCTATCCGGATGCTGCGCCGCTGCCGTGTGATACGTTTGCCGATCTGTTTGCAGCTGTCGATTCGGGGACGGCGGATGCAGGGGTCGTGCCGATCGAGAACTCGCTTTTTGGGAGCGTGCATGTGAATTACGATCACCTGCGCGCGCACGATGTGCACATTGAAACGGGGCGGTTCATGCGCATCCGCCACTGCCTGATGGCGCCAGCAGGGGCGTCGCTTGCGACCATCGACTCCGTGCATTCGCATCCGCAGGCGTTGGGGCAGTGCCAGAGCTACCTGTCGGCTACCCTGCCTGCGGCCCGCACCGTTGCGTCGTACGACACGGCAGGGGCAGCACGGGCTGTGGCCGAGGCCGACGACGCTACGCAGGCGGCCATTGCCAGCGAGCAGGCCGCTGCCGAGTACGGCCTCGCGGTGCTGGATACGGGTATTGAGGACCACGACCGCAACTTCACGCGATTTTTGGGGATTCGTCGAGGACCGGCAGAGGCACATGTTTCCGATCGTGCAAACCGGACGTCCGTCGTGTTTGCGCTGCGCGAGAACGTGGCCGGGGCGCTGTTTAAGAGCCTGGCCGTGTTTGCGCTGCGCGACCTGGACCTCTGTAAGATGGAGAGCCGCCCGCGCTTTGGCACGCCCGGGCAGTACCTCTTCTACGTGGATGTGGCGGGCAGCTATGCCGATACGCCGCTGCAACGGGCGCTGGGTCACCTGGCGGAGCTGACTACGGAACAGAAGCTGCTGGGGTCGTACTACGAAGCCCCCATTCCTGCCCCTGCGTCTTGACGGTATACACGGGTACACGGGTATACAACTGACCTGTGGAGACAGCCTCGTGTGCACTCGCTGCTTCACAGGGCTCCTCCCGGATTCACTCGCTAAGTAGGGCCATAAAAGAATCTTGAGTATGTCATTGCGAGGAGCGCCAGCGACGTGGCGCTGTGAGCGCAGCGAGGAAGTGCTCTTGGAGTGCAATCTTGTG